>CALKWT010000235.1 GCA_938003885.1 uncultured Balneolaceae bacterium
ATAGGTATGTCTTGAATAAATCTCTCTTCTGTCCGATGGTGCTTCCAAAAAAAAGCCCCGCGATGAGGCAGGGCTGACTGACCGGCGATGTTCCGGTATTCAGATTGTAACAGCCGGGAGAAGCAGCTCTGTTGGTACGTTTACACGAATGTGTGTGTGGTACGTTTGGTGCTGCTTACTAACCGTTCTTGTCTCGGAACTCCTTCATGAAATCAACGAGTGCCTGGACGCTCTCTTCCGAACATGCGTTGTAGATACTGGCCCGGACTCCGCCTACGCTTCGGTGACCTTTCAGGTTAACCAGGTTATTTTCGGCAGCTTCCTTTAAAAACTTCTCTTCAAGCTCTTCATTCTGAAGCCTGAAGGTGACGTTCATCTTGGATCTGGATTCTGGTGTAACCGTTCCACGATAAAACTCGTCGCGATCGATCTCATCATACAGAAGTGCTGATTTCCGTGTATTAAATGCTTCAAAATATTCCAGGCCGCCCTGTTTCTCAACCCAGTCCAGCACCAGGTTTACCATATAAACCGAAAATACCGGTGGGGTGTTAAACAGTTTTTCGATATGTGTGTTGTAGTTCAGAATCGTGGGAATCGTGCCACTTATCTGCTTCTCCAGGAAAGATTTTCGGATCAGTACAACTGTAACTCCTGCCGGCCCGAGATTTTTCTGGGCTCCCGCGTAGATTATACCGTACCTGCTGAGGTCCACCGGACGTGAGAGAAAGTCTGAGGATGCATCACAGACAAGCAGGGATCCGTTGCTGTCCGGCTCCGTGGAGAACTGTGTACCGGCAACGGTGTTGTTGCTTGTAAAGTGAGTATAGGCCGCCTTCGAGGAGAATGTCAGTTCACTATTCTTTGGTATCGAGGTAAAACCACGCTCTTTTCCTGAGAAGGAGAGGTGGACCTGGCCAAAGCTTAAGGCCTCTTTGATCGCTTTAGTGGACCAGGTACCGGTTTCAATATAGTTGGCCGTTCGATCCTTGTTCAAAAAGTTGAAGGGTACCATCATGAACTGGGTGCTGGCTCCACCTTGCAGAAAAAGGACTTCCCAATCGTCATCGGCTCCGATAATACGTTTCAGACGCTCGGTAGCCTGTTGGTTGATGGCCGTATATTCGGGGCTCCGATGACTCATTTCCATGATGGAAGCCCCCTTTTGCTGGTAATTTAATAGTTCTGATTCAGCTTGTTTGAGGACCGGCAGCGGCAGGACAGCTGGGCCGGCACTGAAGTTGTGTACTCTATTCATAATAATATTCGAAGATTAAAATGTGTGGACGATAAAGCCTGATTTTATTTTTGGTTCAAACCAGGTGGATTTAGGCGGCATCAGTTCACCTGCATCAGATGTATCGATCAACTCCTGAGTGGTGGTCGGATACATGCTGATGGCGAGTTCGAACTCACCGCTGTTTACTATTTTTTCAAGCTCTTCCGTACCTCTGATTCCTCCAATAAAATCGATTCGTTCATCAGTTCTCGGATTTTCAATCCCAAAAACAGGCTCAAGAACTCCCGACTGCAGTCGGGCTACATCCAGGGAGGAGGCTATTTGGGAATTTTGGGCTTCGGGTAGTGGCATGGACCACCACGCCTCGTTGTAATAGATAGAAACAATTCCTCTTGAAGAAGGTTCCTTTTCTTCTGACCGGACCAGGCCTAAATCCTGTAGTTTTCTGAACTGCTCTGAACTACACGTCTTGATGACCCTGTTGTATGGCAGAATTTTCATCTGATTCATCGGAAACAAGACGACAGGGAAATACTCAAATTCTGACTCTCCGGGAAATGACTTTGTTTCATTTCGCAGGGTTTCAGCCACACGTGAGGCACTCTTGCAACGATGATGCCCATCCGCAATGTACAGCTTCTCAATTTTTGAAAATGCTTCGACAAAATCAGAAGCGTTATCTGTCTTCCATATTCTGTGAATTACCCCTCTTTCACCCACATGTTCTATAAATGGCGGGGTGGTAATGATGAGCTTTTCCATCAGGAACTGGACATCTGAAGTATCCTCATAAGTAAGCATCACTGGTTCTGCATGGGCTTTTTGAGTGAGAATATGGCGGGTACGGTCATCCTCTTTATCGGGGCGGGTCAGCTCATGTTTTAAAATCACATTGTTGTCGTAATCCTGAACCGATGCACAGGTAAAAACTCCTGTCTGAACGTGATCCTCCTCTTCCATCTGATAAAGATAGATAGAGGGTTTACTATCCTGAATAAAAAGATCGGACTGCAGAAGTCGATTTAAATTTTTTGCTCCTTTATCATATACTTCATCTGCATAGAAGGGAGTGGAGTCCGGGAGATCAATTTCCGGGCGAATTACATGAAGGAAACTGTCAGGTTTGCCTTTTGAGAGATCTCTTGCTTCTTCTGTACTGATAACATCATACGGAGGGCAAGCCACTTCATCCGCTTTTTCAGGTAACGGAAGCCAGCCCTTGAATGGGTGAATAATTGCCATTAATTTATGGGTTTTGCAAATTTAAAGGTTAATCAGGGTAAGTATACAAACTCTTTACCTTTTCATCTTCATCAAATAAAAATTTAATATGGATCAGAAAAGTATGGAAAATCAGAAAAAGCCAAATGGGGAAAACCTGAGTACCGATCAACAGCAGCAACTTCTATTTCTTATGCTGGTTCAGCAACATGAACAGATCGCGATGATGGGGATGGGGAAAGTGAAAAACCCGGCCACCGATAAAATTGAACGCGATTTGAAGTCTGCCAAATATGCGATTGATACACTGGTCATGCTGGAAAAATTTACTGAAGGGAACATCACAGGGGAGCTTAAGGATTATCTGCAGCAGACACTTACAAACTTACGGCTCAACTATGTGGATGAGAAGAAAAAAGAATCGTCTGAGGAATCCTGAGTCTCTCAGACCGGATCTTTACTAATGAATTCAGACCAAGTTGTAGAATCAGAAGGAGAAGCTTTCATCGAAATAGATGCGGCGGGTGGTGCCGTCTGTCGGTTTTTGAATCACAAACCCCAGGTTCTCCTCATAAGACGTAATGGTATCTGGGATCTGCCCAAAGGGAAAAAAGAGCCCGGAGAGAGTGCAATGGAGTGTGCACGCCGTGAAGTGGAAGAAGAGACCGGCATCCGCGGCATTATTGTGAAGGAATATTTAGGCACCACCCGACACAGCTATCAGCAGGATGGTCAAAATATCGAGAAGAAAACGTTCTGGTATCTGATGCAGGCTGAAGATGACAAAAAATTGTTGCCCCAAAAAGAAGAGGGGATCACACAGGTGGCCTGGACGAATCTGGAGGAAGCTCTAAAACAAGTTGGTTTTCAGAACCTAAAGGAGATACTTGAGAAGGTAAGAGACCGGATCGCCTGAGGGGGCAGTTCGGGTTGCCCTGGTGTGAAGGTCTATTATTCTTAATACTGAGAGAAGTATGGAGTGAATAGAACACATAGAGAGTTTATAGGGGATGGACTGGCTGAAATGCCGTATCGTAAGCAAAGTGGCTGATAGAGTGATCAGATTACTCGAAAGTGAGACCTGCTCAAATTCTGAGTGAGGGTGGAGATTGGGTTAATGGGGGAAGGAGTATGGATGGAAGAAAGAGATGTACTGGAACTGGCAGGACTCGCATCAAAATAAAAAAAGGGTGTGATGAAAAGAACTCCATCACACCCTTCTGATAAACGGTTTAAGCTAAATTGCTTTTAATTCTGCAATCTGAAGAAAATAGGGAGACTGTACTGAACACGTACAGGGCGTCCTCGCTGCATACCAGGAGTGAATTTTGCCTGGCTGACAACTCTCAAGGCTTCCTCATCCGCACCGCCGCCAATACCTCTGACAACGACAGGGTTTTCAACTTCCCCACGTTCGTTCACAATAAACTGAATGTGTACTCGCCCTTCAATACCTGCACGTCTCGCCATTTCAGGATAACGGATCTTACTTTGGAGCTCACCAAGGCCACCGATCAGTTCAGGCATCTGCTCTACAACGACAAAGAAATCCTCTTCAGGTTCTTCTTCGGCTGGTGGTGGAGGTGGTGGTGGCATATCCAGCGAACCACCCAGATCGAGTTCGCCGATATCAATAGTAACGTCTTCAATAATCTGATCATTCGGAACTTCTACCGGAACCGGCTGACGGGGTGGTGGTGGCGGTGTTTCAATTTGCCGGGTCTGGATAATTTCTTCCATCTCAACAATCTCCTGCTCGTCCAGAACGATCACTTCAGGAGCTTCGGAAACCCAGTCAAGTTTTACTACACCAATACAAATTAAGAGAGTTAAAAGAAGTCCGACCTGAAGAAATACTGTGTAGTAATTCTTTAAATCAGCTTCGGGTTTTTTACGTTCAATCATGGGAATAAGAGTTTTCGGTTGTCAATGCATCTGTACCTGTTGAAGTATAAATTATTTTCCTGTAATTGTCCAACGATTCAACAAGAGAATTCTTATGATGAACCCGTGAGATTTTTCTATGCTGAGTTTTTTTGTAAATGGGGCTTCATAACTTTCAGAACCGCAACTGCCACAAGGCAGCCCAGAATGTCTGCAATCGCGTCTGCGTAATCGGGCGTCCTTCCATGCTCCATCCAGCCCTGCAATAATTCAATGCATATACCGAACAGGCTTCCGGTAAAGAATACAAGGTATAAATTTACGTACGTCTTTTTAAAACTGTTTATTAACAGCCCGTAAGAGAGGCTCCAGACAAAAAACACCATGAAGTGTCCAAGCTTGTCGTACTCATAGATTGCAAAGCTGCCTATCCTGTCTGATGGCATCAGCGTCATGTAGAGGATCAGCACTGTTATCGCGAGAAAGGTGTAGGTAACCGCTACTCGGTTATTCAAAAACTTATATATCAAATTCATCCTTCAATAAGCTGGAGAGGGTTGAAACTCTTTGGTGAATTTAAACGGAGGTAGGAATCATATGATCCGTACAAGGTTGAGGTGACAGCACGGGGAAAAGAGTTGTCTATAGAATAATGAGCTGCAATAGATCCTGTCAGGTAATCGCCAAACCCTGCCTTTGTGAACATGGAGGTGGCATAACCGGTAATCATCCGTCTGTTTTCGGGATCGGCAAAGAGGGTGGGGTATCCTTTCAGTAGAATACCTGCATTTAGAGATCCGGCAAGCCGGGTGATCTCTTCCAATTTCTGATAGTCATCGCTGGAGTGAATCCCCAGGTAGTTTCTGGCCTCCCCGGGGTGAGGGGTCAGCAGCCACGGTTGAGAGTGCTCAGGCTTTTGAAACGATGAATCAGAAAAAAGTTTCAGGGCGTCTGCATCCAGCACAGCAGGTCCGGTGTACTGACTGAGAATGGCTTTCAGACAATTCGTCGTATCAGGGTGAGTTCCAGTCCCGGGGCCCGCTACTAAAACACCCGGCCTTTTTTCCAGATTCCCGAGAATTTTTTGCTGGTGAGGGGTTCTGTAAAAAGTATCGTTCTCTTCACCAAGGGGAATTTTAATAATGCCGGGCAAGGTGATCTCGTAGGCAGGGAGTAATTTTTTCGGGGCATAGAGAAAAACTGCACCTGCGCCCTGCTGAACTGCACTTTTGGCTGCAATAATCGCAGCTCCTGTCAGCCCCTGCGACCCCGCCAACAGATGTACCACACCCTTGTCATATTTATGAACAGCGCGGCGGACGGGTTCCGGGATGCTCTCAAATAACTCTTTGTTCAGGAGGTGGACGTCACTTTTCAAAAGGGAGGCGGGAAACGGGAGCCGGATCAGGTGCACTTCACCGGTATAGCGGGAGGCTCCATTCAGATAGAACCCTGTCTTGTTGGTACCAAAGGTCACTGTGTGGGTGGCTTCAATACAGGCTCCGGGAGCTTGTCCGGTTGTTCCAATAAGCCCGGACGGGATGTCCATGGCGTAAATCGGTTTTCCTGCATCATTTAATTTCAGGATGATTTCTAAAGCTGGAGCCCGGGGCTCATCCGCAAGGCCGGTTCCAAAAATACCGTCTACGATGTAGTCCGCCTTTGATATCTCCCTGAGGCCCTCTTCCGGATTGTCATGGAATCGAATCCGGGAGCTCTCCTTCGCGATTTTTTTCAAGATCTCATAATTCCGCCCTGTATCCTCTGAGAGTTCCTCTCTCTTATGTAACAATACAATCTCAGCTCTATGCCTGTACTGGTCGACAAGGTAGCGGGCTGCGGCGAGTGCATCGCCCCCGTTATTTCCCTTACCGCAAATAAAGATTCCAGAGCCTTCAGGCTGTTGTATCTCCGATATGATCCCTGCGGCCCCGGCAGCGGCAATCTCCATCAAGGTGAATCCGCTGATGCCATACTCCCGGATGGTTTTCTGATCCATCTCCCGGGTCTGTTCCGTGGTGAAAAGCCGGGAGATGAGCGGGGTGTTCAGGGTCATACGTGTCGGGAGTTATCTTAACTTAATAGGAGATGGCAAACAGAACCCGTTGTGAAGATGGCTTGCCTGTTACCATGCACTTTCCTTCTTCTTTTTCACCATCTAAAGGTATACAGCGGATTGTCGCTTTGGTTTCATCTTTAATTTTTTTCTCCGTCTCCTCGGTTCCATCCCAGTGGGCATAGATAAACCCACCTTTCTGCTCCAGAACGTTTTTGAACTCTTCGTAACTGTCTGCAAAGCTGGTCCTTTCATCCCGCCTCTTCAGGGCAGCCTGGAACAGGTCATTCTGAATGGTGTCTAACAACGCTGAAATATGTCCGGCGAGTCCCTCCCTGGAGATAATGTTTTTTTCCAGAGTATCGCGTCTGGCCAGTTCCACGTTGTTATTTTCCAGGTCCCGAGGACCGACTGCAATCCGGAGCGGAATGCCCTGAGCTTCGTATTCGGCAAACTTCCATCCCGGTTTCACATTCTCACGTCTGTCCAGTTTTACAGAAACTCCCGCCTCTTTCAGCTCATCCATGATCGTCTGGGCATACTCCAACAGACGGTCCCGCTGCTCATCACTACGATAAATAGGAACAATCACGACTTGCGTTGGAGCCAGTTTTGGAGGAAGAACCAGTCCGTGGTCGTCTGAATGGGTCATAATAAGACCCCCGATCAGCCGGGTGGACACACCCCAGCTCGTTGCCCATACATATTTGTGCTCTCCATCCGTATCCTGAAACTTCACGTCAAACGCTTTCGCAAAATTTTTGCCGAGGAAATGAGAGGTGCCCGCCTGGAGGGCTTTTCCATCTTGCATCAGAGCTTCTATACAGTAAGTTTCCACGGCCCCTGCAAATCTTTCCGAGGCAGTCTTAATTCCTGTAATTACAGGCATTGCCATAAACTCCTCCGCAAAGGTTTTGTACACATTCAGCATCTTAAGGGTCTCTTCGATCGCTTCCTCCTTAGAGGCATGGGCCGTATGCCCTTCTTGCCATAGAAACTCCATGGTACGCAAAAAGAGCCGGGTCCGCATCTCCCAACGAACCACATTTGCCCATTGGTTAATCAGTATTGGCAGGTCCCTGTAAGACTGGATCCAATTCCTGTAAGCATCCCATATAATGGTTTCAGAGGTCGGGCGGACGATCAGCTCTTCCTCCAGTTGGGAGTCGGGATCGACAATCACCCCGCCCTCAACACTTTTCAGGCGGCTGTGCGTGACAATAGCACACTCCTTGGCGAAACCTTCTACATGCTGCGCCTCACGGGAGAGAAATGATTTAGGTATAAAGAGAGGGAAGTAGGCATTTTCGTGGCCGGTATCTTTGAACATCTTATCCAGTGCTGCCTGGATATTTTCCCATAGGGCATAGCCGGTCGGGCGGATGATCATCGATCCCCGGACGGGTGAATGGTCTGCCAGTTTCGCTTCCCTAATGACATCAAGGTACCATTGAGAGTAATCTTTGTCCCTGTTAGTGATATGTTTTGACATGCGTTTTGAATCTCTGTAATTGTTCTTTCTTTCAGAATAACAAGATATAAAATACCTGAGTGATATAAGAACAGTGTTTCCTCGGAGCCGTTCCTGTTATAAGATATGATTTTGAAAATTATTTAATTTCAGGTGTTCAACTTATCGAAAAAAATTTTATATTATCAGTCTTTGAAAAATACGGCGTGGTAGCTCAGTAGGTGAGAGCGTCGGACTCATAACCCGAAGGTCGGCGGTTCGAATCCGCCCCACGCTACATCTCAGCTGGTTTAGAGTTAAAGGACTCAATCATTGTACTACAGATGGCGGGGATTTAGGGCCGGATAATTACGGGGAAGAAACCCATTCTAACAAGGTGACGAACAAGTAGGTCCGTGAATTTTGTCCGGGTATCCTCAGTTGAATTCACACAACTATCCGGTCTTTGTCCTATACTTTTACTTTATAAAAGCCCGGCTCCGGGGTGGAAATCTGGAGAGACTGGTTGCACTTCGATTTTAAAGGAGAGGAGCAGTTGTGAAAAGCAGAGCGTAACAACATCAAGCGATTACACCCTGCCTTTCCGAAGCGAATCATCTAAAAAATTAGCAGCACTCCTTTCAAAAAGTACTGCTAAATATCATCTACAGACGGCTATTACCCCATTTGTAGAGAGAACATAGCTGGATGAGAGCGTATCTTCAATAAGTACAACTTCGGTTTTTTTCTACGTATTACTACGTAATTTTCATTCCATGCTCATCCTGCACAGCGTACCTTACAAGGGCAGCAGTGTTCTTTAATTTCAACTTCCGCAAAAGGTTAGCGCGATGGGTTTCCACTGTGCGGGTGCTGATATAGAGTTTTTCAGCAATTTCCGGGCTGGTGTATCCTTTCACGATATAGCCAAGAATTTCTTTCTCTCTTTGTGTGATTTTATAATTTTTTGAAGAGGTCAGCTGCCTGTACTTCCCAATTACGTGGTGGGTGACACTCTTGCAGAAGTAATTCCTTCCGTTCAGCACTTCCGAAACTGTCGAAAGCAACTCAGCTGCGGATGTATAACGGGTAATATAGCCGTTGACTCCTGCTTTCAGGGCTGCATCCAGGTGCTTCAGCCCTGAGGAGTGGTTAACAACGATGACCTTTGCACCCTTCTCAATCTTACGTAATGAGGTGGTCAGTTCCCGGACATTCATATCCTGAATGGTGGAGCCTGCAATACAGAGTGACGTTGAGTTCTGTTTAAAGTTTGCAATCAAATCGGCCGCTGAATCTGTCAGATCATCGATTTGATAGTCTCCTGTCGCGATGAGAACAGATCTGACTCCTTCGCGGAACAGTTCCAGAGAGTCTGCGATAAGAATGGATGGTTTTGCCATAATAAAAAAGGTTCGGATTGGAATTTGCCGCCTTTCTTTAGTAAATAGAGCTGAATATTAATAAAAGAAAAGTGTAAAACACAATATATGTAAAATAAATAGCCCTGCCTTTATAACCAGTTTTCCTGCTCGTATTGGATCGGCCTCGATCGTGGGCAGAGGCCGCAAAAAATGACACATTGTTCTCAATCCTTGAGCGAATGGCATTTTAATTCATTATTTTCTCAGGTTGAAATAAAATTGTAATCGCTGATTTTAGTATTAAACATATATGAGCTGGTTAAGAACACACAACTGTGGTGAGCTGTCAATAAAAAATAAAAATGAAGAAGTTGTGTTGAATGGGTGGGTTTCTACACGAAGAGATCTGGGAGGCTTAATATTTATAGATCTGCGTGACCGCTACGGGATTACCCAGATTGTATTTGATGAACAGCACGAAGAACTGCACCGACAAGCGGAGAAGCTCCGGTCCGAGCATGTGATTGGTGTGAAGGGGAAAGTGATCGAACGGGACAAGGAGACCATTAATCCGGAAATGTCTACAGGTGTGATAGAGATTGAAGTGTCTGACCTGATTGTCTACTCCAAGGCAGAGACGCCGCCCTTTGAAATAAAGGATGATACCGCCACCAACGAAGACATCCGGCTCAAGTACCGGTATCTCGATCTGAGAAGAAATCAGCTTCAGAAAAACCTTCTGCTCCGTTCACAGGTCACCAACACAATCAGAAATTTTTATGATTCCCACTCTTTTGCCGAGATTGAGACACCCTTTCTGATGCGCTCCACACCCGAGGGAGCCCGGGATTACCTGGTCCCGAGTCGTGTCAATCCGGGGCGCTTTTTTGCACTTCCCCAGAGTCCCCAGACCTACAAGCAGTTGCTTATGGTATCGGGATTTGACCGCTATTTCCAGATTGTAAAATGTTTCCGGGATGAGGACCTTCGTGCAGATCGCCAGCCTGAATTTACACAGGTGGATGTTGAGATGTCGTTTGTGAATGAAGAGGTGATCTATTCCCTGCATGAAGAACTTATGAAAGAACTTTGGGAAAAACATCTGGGACTCTCTGTTCAGACACCGTTTCCCCGGCTCACCTACAAAGAAGCGATCGAAAGATATGGTTCTGACAAGCCAGACCTCCGGTTTGATGTTAAGATTCATGATCTGTCTGATGTAGTCGCAGATTCAGGGTTTAAAATCTTCCGGTCTACCGTGGAGAACAAAGGGAGGGTACTCTCAATCACCATTCCCGGACAGGGCCATCTTGGAAGGGGTGCGCTCGACCGGCTGACGGAGAGAGCCATTTCGGAGACCGGAGCCGGCGGCATGATCTTCATGAGATTGAATGACAATGAGGTGACCTGTAGCGTAGGAAAGTTCCTGGATGATGAGACCATGCAGGCGATGGCAGATGTTTCTGCTGCCAGGGATGGGGACCTGGTGTTGATCCTTGCCGGTCCGGCACCTGCTGTCTATGAGCAGATGGGACAGCTAAGGCTGATTGCTGGCGGAGAGTTTGATCTGATCGATGAGGATCGTAACGAATTTTTATGGGTTACCGATTTCCCTCTGTTCGAATGGTCGAAAGAGGATTTACGTTATCACTCCTTACACCACCCTTTTACTTCTCCGAAAGAAGAGGACCTGCCCAAACTGGCCGAAAACCCCGGAGAGGTCACCGCACGGGCATACGATCTGGTTCTGAACGGAAATGAAATCGGGGGAGGTTCAATAAGAATCCACTCTACCGAATTGCAAAGCCAGGTATTTGAACTTCTGGGAATTGGGGAAGAGGAAGCAGAGGACAAGTTCGGTTTTCTGTTGGATGCTTTCCGATATGGTGCCCCGCCGCACGGAGGGATCGCCCTTGGGCTGGACCGGATCATCATGCTGATGACCGGCGCAGAGAGCATACGGGATGTTATTGCATTTCCCAAGAACCAGCGTGCGCAAAGTCCCATGGATAAGGCTCCGGGCAAAGTGAGTGAAAAGCAGCTGAAGGAGCTGCATATCTCTTTGCGAAAATCGGCAACTCAACAGTAAATCAGTAAAATCCGTGAAAGGAGAGGAGAATAGGTTGAAATCCGCAGGATTGGATGGGTGCAGGGCCGGATGGTTGTTGATATCATTCGGAGAGCACCCTCAATACCGTCTCCTTCGCACGGATCAGCAGTTCAGAAACGCCCTTGAAGAGTACGATCGGATCTTTATCGACATGCCTGTCGGGCTGGAGGAGAATAGGTACATGCGTGAATGTGACCGGATTCTGCGGGAGAGACTGGGCAAAGAGTACGCATCCAGCGTCTTCGCGCCACCGATACGGCCGGCGCTCCATGCACCCTCGTATGTTGAAGCCAATATGCAGAGTTTTGAACTAACTGAAAAGAAGCTGTCTCTGCAGTCCTGGAATATTGTACCCAAAATCCGCCAGCTCGATGCCATTCTTCAGAATCACGAAGGGATAAAAGAGAAGGTTTTCGAGAGCCACCCCGAACTGCTCTTTATGAATTTAAACAGGGGAGTGATCTATCAGAAGAAAAATAGCAAAAAGGGAATTTTGCACCGCCTCGATTTGATGTCAGAGCAGGAGCCGGTCGCTGCAGAGTACTTCCGGCAGATCAAAGAGGAGTTTCGAAGAAATGAAGTGGCAGAGGATGATATTGTGGATGCAATGGTGCTGGCCCTGACCGCAAAAGAGTCGGAGTCTACGCAGATCAAGACACTCCCTGAAAAGCCCGAAAAAGACTCTTTCGGGCTGGTCAAGGCGATTCACTATATTTAATCAGGCTGATTTCTGTACTTTATTCCCGTTCTGTTGACCCGGTTGAGTCCGTTGAATGCGGCCACTTTATACGCTTCAGAATAGGTTGGGTAGTTCAGCACCTGATCGATAAAGTACTCAATGGTTCCGTTGAGATGCATGACACTCTGCCCGAGGTGGATCAAATCCCCTGCATTCTCACCGTAAATGTGAATACCGAGAAGCTGAAGGTTGTCTGTTCGGAATACCAGCTTCAGCAACCCATCGGTTTCATGGTCGAGATCGGCACGAGTCATATTTTCATAATAAGCCCGGCCTACAGTAGCATCAATACCTCTCTCCCCGGCCTGTTCCTCGGTAAGACCAATGGAGGCGATTTCAGGAATGGAGTAAATAGCAAAAGGCATCGGCGAATCCGGAGCTGCCGCTGCGGCCTTGTTCCCGAACATATGTACTGCTGCCAGCCTGCCCTGAACAAAGGATGCAGAAGCCAGATTCGTCGGGCCGATCAGATCCCCGCCGGCATAAACACTTGGCACATCTGTTTGAAATACGTTGTTAACTATAAGACGGCCCTGGTCATCGGTTTTAATGGCCAGGTTTTCCAGGCCGATTCCTTCTGTATTTGGTTTTTTACCGGCCGCGTAGAGAATCTGTTCCGTTTCAATAACCTGAAGCCTGCCATCCTCGCCTTCACGAAAGGTGACTTCATCACAATTCCGCAGATCATTATAGGAGATTTTCTTTACGACAACATTATGCAGAAGCTGAATTCCATTTTTTTTGAACGTATTAAACAGTGCATCCCGAATTTCCTGGTCAAGAAAGGGAAGGGTTTCGGAATCCTCACTGAGGATCGTTACACGTGTGCCCAAAGCTGAAAAAATCGTGGCATATTCGATGGCGATAATGCCATTGCCGATAATAGCAAGCCGATGCGGAATGTGGGTCAGATCGAGGATGGTAGTGTAATCGAGAACTTTGGTGTGATCGATAGAGAGCTTATCCGGTGTCACCGGGCTACTTCCGGTTGAGAGAAAGATAAAACGGGTGGACCAGGTTTTCTTTTCACCCATCTGATCGGTCACTTCTACTGTATGTTCATCGATAATTTTACCCCAACCCCGTGCCGTATCGATCTCGTTCTTGATGATATCATTCTTGATTTTTCGGTTTTTATTTTCGAGGATCGGCATTTTATAAGCCATAATATCCTCCATTCGGAACCTGTCATAGGGCTTGCGTCCTTTGGGATCACCAAACTGGCTCTGGAAAGATTGAATGGACTTGGCTGCTGCCCGCAAGGCTTTGCTTGGAATCGTTCCTTTGCTGATCCAGGAACCGCCGATGCTCTCGTCACTGGCTTCAACGATTAACACTTTTTTATTAAACTTGGTGCTCTGCATGGCACAGGAGAAACCGGCAGGGCCGCTCCCGATTATAATCACATCGTAATCGTAAGTCATCGAACTCTTTTATTTTTTAGTTTCATTGAAGATAGAAGAATTTCAGCTGTAAATCTTCTTTTCAGCTGATAAAAGATTCCTTTTGGAATTGGAACTATTTCTCTTTTAAACCATTTATCTACTATGTGATACTCCTGAAGATTTTGAACAGGTGATCCCGGTATAACAGAAAAAGGAGAGGATCCATAAGCATTCTGTTCAGGTCAAACTGAAACGGATAGACCTTATGGTACTGTTGCTGTTTGCACCCCGTGCCAACCGGTTAGTTCCGATAGCCCGGTGAGGCTGCAGGAAGGGAGTTAAACCAGAAGCAACGATACTTCAGGAGATCGGCTCATTCTTTAATTAAATTGTAAAATTAATAATAATACAGGATAACATGGCTTACAAACTTCCCGACCTACCTTATAGCACTGATGCTTTGGAACCCACAATTGATGCTAAAACGATGGAAGTACATCATGGGAAGCATCATAAAAGTTACACCGACAAACTGAATGACGCACTGAAAGATCATGAGTTCTCTTCCCTGCCTATTGAGGAAGTGTTGCGAAGAATTGATGAAGTTCCTGAATCAAAGCGTCAGGCAGTAATTAACAACGGTGGCGGTTACGCCAATCACAATCTCTTCTGGACGATTATGAGTCCCGATGGAGGGGGAAAGCCTTCCGGAGACCTTGCTGAAGCCATTGATAAAGAGTTTGGCAGCTTCAAGGAGTTCAAAGAAAAGTTTTCCAACGCAGCTACAACACAATTCGGTTCTGGTTGGGGATGGCTCTGTGTCGATTCTTCCGGTAATCTGAAAGTGACTTCCACCGCAAATCAGGACAGCCCCTATATGGAAGGGTTGACACCTATTCTGGGCGTCGATGTTTGGGAGCACGCCTACTACCTGAAGTACCAGAACAAACGGCCGGAGTACCTGGAAAACTTCTGGAATGTGGTGAATTGGGATCAGGTTGCCGAAAATTACAAGAACGCCCGCTAAGTTTACAGACGCTGCTTTTATCCTTCCTGATCCGGGATAAATTGATACCGGCAAGCTTTCAGATTCAAAAATAAAGGTTGTATCTTATAAGGGAAATAACCTTGAACAAAAACAGGAGTACTATGCAATTTGGATTTGGAGTAGGCCCTGATGTTTCCTGGATGAGGAAGGAGCTTACCGACTTAGGCGTTCAGGAACTTCAGACACCGGAAGAGGTTGATGAGGCCATGAAGCAGTATAATAAAGGCACCATGCTCATGGCTATTAATTCCGTTTGTGGTTGTGCAGCCGGGAATGCACGTCCTGGCCTTGCAATCGCACTGGAAAGAGCTGATAATAAGCCGGATCATCTGGTAACCGTTTTTGCCGGACAAGATAAAGAGGCAACGCAGAGAGCGCGGGAGTACTTTAGTGATTATCCACCCTCTTCACCCTCGTTTGCCTTTCTGGTAGATGGTGAGATTAAAGCGATGATTCCGCGTCATAGAATTGAAGGCAGAACAAAGGAAGAGGTTGCACAGGATCTGTTGACGGTCTTCGGCGCCTTTGTTAAGAAAGAGGGAGAGTAATTCCTCCTGCTCTCATTTAACATGGATAGTAAATTAAAAGCCCTGATTCGTCAGGGCTGTTTTTTTAACAGAGGGTAGATCCATCTCTTTGGGACCGGTGTCACAGCCGGTTGGTAAGGATTCCTCCTGAAAGCCAAAGTTGTATCTGACGATACTGAATATTGAAGTAACCCTGATTCCGTTGCAGGAGATAATTGTCGAACGGATAGTACTCATTTCGCATATTGGGTCGTTCAAAAACATAGTTGTACCGGGGGTCAGTACGATCATAGGAGTAGGACCACGCCATGGTATTCAGATAACGGTCTACATACCAGGGGGGGCCAAACAGGATATAGATCATCCCCAGGTCGGTTTTCCACCCCTCCTTAAATGAGGTGAACTGTTTGTTTGCCTGTTCAACCCGTTCATAATAGAGACTGATGACGGATTTGGCTTTGTTCATATTGCCGATGTTACTCAGCCAGAATCGGTCGATCGCCTCCTTCAGGGAGTCGGGATCCTGGATCTCCATCATGCGTTCATGATCCCTGCGATCCATCAGGTAGATCAGGGGTTCTGCAAGTTCACGAGGGGTAACGATGGCAGGATAGTTTTCACTTATCACAGCAAAATCACGAGCTTTGTAGATCTCATTTCCCTGCTCGTCTGTTGTCTCCACTTCGAACCGGTAATTTCCTCTTTCAGGCAGTTCATATTTAAAGTCGATCAGTACACTTCCCGGCTGGTCCAATCGTCTGACTGTCTCATCGATCGTTTCAGGCCTTCGCATATCGACCCCGATGTAAGGGAGGGTAGACGGGCTGTAATTATTAAAGTTCATCGGCCGTGCCGCTGTTGTGTCAGCTTCGAACTTGAGAAGTCTGGACCGGACTTCCAATGGTGAATCGAGATCATTATTGGTTACCTGAAATGTGAGGACCAGGCTATCCAGGGCAGATGAAACAGTATAGGTGGTGATTGGGAAAAAAGGTGCCTCATCCTCTTCGCCTACTACTTTTCCAAGCAGCCGTACGGTCGTCAGATTTATCTCAGGATTATCTGGATCGGGTATCGAAGCTTCGCTCTCCCTGGTGACAGCTCTTCCCGAACTTCTGTCTGCTACCGTCACGATAACTTCAAAGTTGCCCGGTACCACTTCAAGCTCCTCAATATGGGTAAAAACATCCTGATTCATGTAGCTGCCTTCAAAATCGGACTCCACACTGAAGTCTCTCCGGACCGTTTTTGTAAACTGGCCGTCAATTTCCAGTACCCTGATTTCAATACTGACCTCTGCATATCTCCTATCGTCTTCTGTAGAATAGATCAGACTGCCCAGGACAATATCGGTTGCCACATTGATCAGAGCTTCATCCTCTTCACTCAGTAATCCGATCGAAGCCATACGTACTTCCGGATAGCCATCCTGAAACTGGAAAAAAGAGCCTCTCTCGATATCTGGATTTGAAGAACGTACACACCCGAAAGCAGCAATAAGAAAAAAAAACAGAACTGACAAGTTATGTTTGTGATTATTGAGGTACATAGTCTTCCTGATTATAATATTTCGGGTAGTCACACTGGTTGATGCACAATTTTATAACATCATATCTTCAAGATAATTGCTTACCTTTGTCAGAAATAATATTATCTATTTTAGTTAATCTTACAAACCGTAAAAGACTTTTATGTTAAGTAATGCGCGACGAACGAAAATTGTTTGCACATTGGGGCCAAGCAGCAATACGTTAGAAGGAATTGAAAATTTATACAAGGCTGGAATGAATGTGGTGAGAATCAACTTCTCCCACGGTTCCCATGAAGTACATGCCCGAACAATAGGATATGTTCGTCAGGTGGCACAGAAACATCAATACTCCATTCCTGTGTTGATGGACCTTCAGGGGCCTAAGATCCGGGTTGGAACCATGAAAGACGGGGCACAGGAGCTGGTAGCCGGGGAGCTGGTGCTGCTGACTCCGGAAGATGTGGAGGGTACATCTAAGGTGATTCCGATTGATTATCCGAATCTGGTCGATGATGCCCGCGAGGGGAATCAGATCTTGATTGATGACGGGTTGCTTGAACTTCGTATTGTTAAAAAGGAAGATCGCGAATTGACCGCACAGGTCATTGTTGGGGGTACGATCAAATCTCGTAAAGGTGTGAACCTGCCGGATGTCGATATTTCAATGGCCTCTCTGACAGAAAAAGATATTAAAGACTTGGAATTTGGCCTGGGTGTCGGTGTGGACTATGTGGCGATGTCCTTTGTGCGAACTGCCAGGGACGTACAGGACGTGATCTCCCGGATTCGGGCACAAGGAAGTAATGCAGCCGTGGTTGCCAAGATTGAGAAGCCGGAAGCCGTCGAAAATATCGATGAGATCATTGAAGAGGCGGACGGGATCATGGTAGCCAGAGGAGACCTGGGAATTGAGATCCCGAGCGAGCGGGTGCCACTGGTGCAGAAAAAGATTATTGAAAAGTGCAGAATGGCCGGGAAACCTGTAATCACTGCGACTCAGATGCTGGAATCGATGATTGTCAATCCCCGGGCCACCAGGGCCGAGAGCTCTGATGTGGCAAATGCGGTAATGGACGGTACCGACGCAGTGATGCTCTCCGGTGAGTCGGCCGCTGGAAAGTACCCTGTTGAAGCGGTAAAGACCATGTCCAAGATTATCCGGTCCGTTGAAGAAAACAGCGATGCAATCTATTACAATCTGGACTATAAAAAACCAGATTGGAAAGAGAAACAAATTATCGAATCTCTGGCCTACTCCTGTGTCACCCTGGCCGAAAATGTGGAAGCGAAAGCGATCAGTACGATCACCCATTCCGGGAATACCGCCCGCCGTATATCGAAATTCCGTCCGAAAGTACCGATTGTTGCATTTACGGAAAGCCAGATTGTGCGCAGACAGCTAAATTTGGTATGGGGGGTGGAATCGGTCAGACTGGATGAAATTTTTGACACCGACATGAGTGTCAAGATGATGGAAGATTATCTGGTAGAAAATGGAAGTGTGGCTCCGGGTGACCGTGTCATTATCGGTATGGGTATTGCGGTCACGAAAAGAGGTAGGACGAATATGATTAAAGTGAGTACCGTCCTGGAAGAGTGAATATCATATCTGCATTCCAGCCGTTAAGGAATCATGAAAAAGTTGATCTATATCGCTTCTGCATGCATTATAATGGCTGGATGCACTTCGCTTAAACAGGGCTGGAGAAACTTTAATGCGTATTACAACACCTTTTACAATACCAAGCAGTTCTATGGAGAAGGGCTGAAAAAGGTTCAGAGCCAGCAACCGGACATCAACACCGCAGAGCTGGTCACCATCTTTCCTGAACCTGTTTCGGCCGGGGCTGAAGATTTTCAATTGGCAATTGAGAGAGGCAGTTCTATTTTGAGAAGTCATGAAGACTCAAAATATGTTCTGCCGGCAATATCGATCATCGGCAATTCCTATTTCTACAGATCTGAGTATTTTGCGGCTCTTGAAAAGTTCAGAGAGCTGCAAATACTGGGGGATGATAAGTGGAAACAGAACGGAGTCTTCTGGCAGGGGCTCACCTATTTCGAACTGGGAGATTATGATGAGGGGATACGTTTTCTGGAAAATGAACTCTACTCCATCAGCCATCCGGACAGAAATCTGCATGCGAAGATCTACGCCCTTCTCGGGCAGCTCTACAGTGCCAGGGGAGAGTGGGATGTGGCCGCAGAGCATTTAGAAATGGCCGCAGATCGTATAGAAGAGCGTGAGATCAGGGCGCTAACCTACTTTCTGCTCGGCCAGGTACATGAAGAAGCGGGCCGGTATGATCGTGCACTCTACGCATATTCCAGAAGCGGGGAGATCAGCAATCATTTCAACCTACAGTACAACTCACTTCAAAAAGAGGCAGAATCTGCCCGCAGAATTGAAGCCTGGCCGCGTGCACTTGCCATCTATTCAGAAATGCTTCTGGATGATAAATTCTATGAGTACAGAAACGAACTTCGTTACGAAATTGGAAGAACCCGACAAGCTTACGGATTGACAGATGAGGCTTTAGAGAATTACAGGAGCGTGCTTGACAACAGAACACAGCCGCCCACCACTGCCACCCGGGCCCGCACCTATTACGCCATTGCCGAAATCTACCGATATGATCTGAATGATTATACCCTGGCCGCCGCCTATTACGACTCGGCAGCATCAGCAGGGGGTACGGCGGTGCCCGACTTTAATGCTGATGAAATGGCCGGTATTTTCGGCCAGTACGTCTCGACAAAGCGGGAGATAGCCAGTGCAGACAGTCTGTTGCAGCTGGCTGAACTGGATGAAGAAGAGTTTGAAGCTTTTGTAGAGAAGTTGAGAAGAGAGGAAGCGGAGAAAATTGAATCGGAACTGAGAGAAATACAGGCCCAGAGAAATCAGATGTTTCTGGCAGAAACACAAGATACAATCCTGGAGGCGGCAACCAGTACAGAGCACGGCTTTTTAAGTATCAACAATGCCGTGAATCTCGCTGATGCCAGTTTGCAATTTCAGGCTGTATGGGGAGACCGCCCGCTTGACGACAACTGGAGAAGGCGTTCGGCAGTGACAGGCAGCCGTTTCGACAGGCCTGCGGAAACTGAGACAGTAGACGGAACCCTGCTTCAGCTGGAAACGGATCAGGAGTTCGGGATTTTACCACAGATTGATATAGGTGACGTTCCGTTCACCGAGGAGCAGAAAGAGGCTGTGCGTAAAGACCGTGAAAATGCTTACTACAGAATGGGCAATCTCTTTTTTCTCTCCATGGATGAACCCGACAGTGCCGCAGTCTATTTTCTGAAGGTGGCGGAGAGTGGATATGATGAACGGTTAAAGGGGATGGCTGCCTATTCCCTGGCTGAAATATCACTGCTGAATGAGGATACCGGAAGCGCGCGGTTTTGGTATGAGCAGCTGCGAGAACAGGATCCCGAATCGGTCTTTGTTAATCGCTTGTCTGCACGGATTGATTCAGATCGTGATCACGAATTTCAGATGACGGTCGGAGATCAGGTTGTTCGAGAATTTTACAGTCTGGAAATGTCTGGAAACGACCGGGAGCCGGTCTCTCCACAGAACATTGCGGAGCTGGTGCAATTGACTACCCACCCCGACCAGCGCGCCCTGCTTCTGTTTGAAACTGCCCGGGAATATATGAAAGCCGCCAGAGTGGATCTTACCAATGAGTCTATTATCACAGACTGGTTCGAACGAAAACAAGCGGAAAGCAGCGGGAGGGACTCGATTGCGGGAAATACGGCATTTCCGCAGCAGCCTGACTCATCAGGTCTACAAACCGCACCACTTTTATCTGATTCATCTGGAACCCTCGCGGGCTTGCCACACGCTGACTCAATCAGCAGCCAGGCTACCCCCGCTTTGCCGGATACAATCGCCTCCCCGGACTTGCTGCAACAGGCTGAAGTTACCGATACCCTGGATTTTGCCAACCAACCCACCCTGGCCGCTCTCTTTCCCTTCGAGGGGGCATACTGGGACAGTACTCGTTATTATCTTACCCGGGTAATCGAAGAACATCCTCACTCCGCAGTTGCCGATCAGGCGATGCGGCTCTACACAGTGTTAGAGTTCCCGCAGGAGAGTGAGTCACTCCCGGAAAGGGATCCTAACGAGGAGAATCCCGCAGGCAGCGATGAGTCAGGCATGGAACATCATCAGAGGGAGGGGGATGAGATCCCCGTCTGTTCCGACCTGGGGATGGAGATGGAATCACCGGGTGGAATAGAGGGATTTCTGGATAGCGTTACTTTTCCGGCTTGGACACAGAATATAAGCATGAGAGGCGAGGTTACTTATCTTTTCACAATCTCCGCGGACGGAACGCTGGCAGCATACGAACAGCATGGAGGTATGGAGCGTTCGGGAATTCCACAGGCGATAGAAGAGGCGCTGGAAGATTCTCTCATCTTCACATCTCACTCGTATGGTGAAACCGTTGAGTGTCTTTTTATCTTTCCGATTGAACTTTGAAAGTTTTGAGATGGTAAACCCGGGAGAGGTTGTGCTCTTTCAGATAATCTGCAATCTCCCTGTTTATTCGTTTTACCAGGCCCGGGCCTTCATAGACAAGGCCCGTATATATCTGAAGCAGATCGGCGCCCGCCTTCAGTTTTTCAATGGCATCCTTGCTGCTGCTGATGCCTCCCACACCAATAATCGTTTTCTCTCCCCGTGTATAGGCGCTGATTTTACGGATGATCTCCGTACTCCTCTTTTTGATTGCCTGTCCGCTAAGGCCTCCCGCACCGATTTTTTTTAGTTTATCAGGAGGGGTGGTAAGATGATCTCTAAAGGAAGAGGTGTTGGTCGCTACATACCCGTCTACTGAATTTTTTTCGCAAACATCCAGTAATTCATAAAGGAGATTGTCCTCCAGATCCACGGAAAACTTGATAAGTACGGCCGGAAGACTGGAGTCTTTTCCAATCTCCAAAGTCTGCAGTAATCTATTCAGCGTTTCAGGTTCTTCAAACGTTTTTCCCTCTGCGGTATTTGGGCAGGAGATGTTTAGTGTGATGTAATCCGCAATATTTTTAAGAAGATGAAAGCTGGTACTATAATCCTGGAAAGCTTTCTCACCCATAATTTCGGGGTCGTGTGTCTTGGCAATATTCATTCCGACAGGAATATCGACCTGAATGTTCTTCAAACGTCGGGCAATCGTCTGCACACCATCGTTGTTCAGGCCCATACGGTTAATCAGTGAGTGGTCCTGCGTAAGCCTGAAAGTTCTTGGTTTGGGGTTGCCTGAGGAAGCATTAGCCGTTATACTTCCTACTTCTACAAAACCAAAGCCAAGTTTCTCCATTAATGGTACGGTTGTTCCGTTTTTATCGAAACCAGCTGCAAGGCCCAAAGGGTTTGGAAATGTGAGGCCGAATATTTTTTGCTCCAAACTTCGGTGCTTGTAAGAGTAGATCGGACGTAACGTGTTGAGCAGCCAACGATTTTTACTTGCAGATTCTGCCGCTTTAATGGTCGCCTCATGGATATAGTCGGAACCAAACCGAAATAAAGCCGGGCGCACGATATTCTTGTACATAATTAGGTATGGTGATAGATTTGACACAAATTAAGACAAACCAGACTAAGATTGAAAAAAGTATTTTTTGGAAAATTATAGACATTCAGGATGTTCGAAAATAAACTATCCCGGCTTCTCACTGGATTGAAAAACCGGGAGGCCATCTTACTTGAATCACAACTTAAGGAGCACCCCTCTTCAGTAAGGTCCTACCTGGCGATCGGGGATGAGGCAAAGATCGTTGTCAAAAACAGAAAGGCCATTTTCTTCGAAGATGGCAGAGAAATAAGAAGAGTGAATGGAGAACCCTGGAAGGCATTGAAGAAATTCCGAAGAGAGTACCCGGGTTGGCATTTCGGGTATTTAGGATACGACCTTGGTAATCAGGCAGAGTCTGAAAAGCCGAACAGTGAAGGATCAAGCGGAATTCCCGATATGATCTTTCTGAAACCTCGTCTGCTGGCGGAAATCAAAGGGGACGTCATGGAGTGGATCTATGGCGATGGTTCAGAATTAAAATTGAACAGTACTTCTTCTGATCAAAACCGATTGGGCCCGTTCGTCGACAGATTCATTCCGGGGGTTTCGAAAGAGAGGTATCTTCAGAAAGTGGAGGATATTCGTCAGCGGATTAAAGAGGGTGATTTCTATGAACTGAACTTCAGCTATCCTCTGACGGGCCGCTTCGAAGGGAACCCCCTCCAGCTTTATGAACAGATGAAACAAGTAAACCCCGTTCCTTTTGGGGCTTATCTGGCAGTGGAAGGTATGCATGTCTGTTGCGCATCACCGGAACGATTCCTTAAAAAATCCGGTGCCAAATTACTTTCTGAGCCAATTAAGGGGACCTCTGCCCGGGCGGAGGATCCCTCCGTCGATCAGAAAAACCGGGACGAACTTCTGAATGAAAAAAATCGTGCAGAGAACCTGATGATTGTAGATCTGGTCCGTCACGATCTTGCAAAAATAGCCAAAACAGGTACCGTGAAGGTAGATAAACTGTTCGATCTCCAGAGCTTTGGAACCGTTCATCAGCTGATCTCCTCCATCTCCTGCGAAGTGGATAACCGTCTGGATCCGGTGGATTATATTCAGGAGTGCTTTCCGATGGGTTCAATGACCGGCGCACCTAAAATAGAGGTGATGAAACATATTGACCGGCTCGAAGAGTATTCTCGCGGAATCTATTCGGGTGCGATCGGTTATTTTACTCCGGAGGGTGATTTTGATTTTAATGTCGTGATCCGCACTGCTATCATTCGGGATGGAGTGCTCACCTATCCGGTTGGTGGTGCCATTACCAGTGACTCAATCCCTGCGGAGGAGTGGGAAGAGACCCTTCTTAAGGCAAAATCTCTGTTCAGGGCTCTCCCGGAAGAGTCCGGAGCAGAGCAGAAGGCCTGACAGCAGGAGATTTTGGAAGAGGGATTGGTTATAATGTGGCGTGTGACGTCCTGTGTGATATCAAGAATATAATTGTAGAAAAGAGTCGATATATGCATCAAAATGTGAATACACTTGGTAAATTGAAGGATTCCGGCTGGGTTTCAAAATCTGTGAAAGATGAACTCCGGGATAATCTCATCTTGAAATTACGGGATCGTGAAAATCTATTTCCCGGAATTTACGGATACGACAAGACGGTGATTCCACAGGTCATCCACTCTATCCTCTCCCGGCACGATCTGATTCTTCTGGGGCTGAGAGGGCAAGCGAAAACCAGAATTCTGAGAATGCTCCCCCGTTTTCTGGATGAGTATATTCCGGTCGTGGAGGGTTCTGAAATCAATGATGACCCGTTACGCCCGATTTCGAAATATGCAAGAAACAGGATCAGGGGGGAAGGAGATGATACACCGATCACCTGGTTGCACCGGGATGCGCGATACAGTGAGAAGCTGGCCACTCCGGATACCACGGTGGCCGATTTGATCGGAGATCTGGATCCGATCAAGGCTGCGTCTAAAAAGCTGTCGCTGGCAAGTGAGGATGTGATCAACTTTGGCCTTATACCGCGGACCCACCGTGGAATATTTGTCATCAATGAGTTGCCGGATCTTCAGCCACGAATTCAGGTGGCTCTGTTAAACATTATGCAGGAGAAAGATATTCAGATACGCGGATTCAATGTGAGAATTCCCCTGGATGTTGCCATGGCATTCTCAGCGAACCCCGAAGATTATACCAGCCGCGGGAATATTATTACTCCACTCAAAGACCGTATAAACTCTCAGATCATCACTCACTATCCATTCGATATCGAGGTGGGGAAGCAGATCACCCGGGAAGAGGCGTGGACGCGAAGAGATGGCGGGCCTGAAATCATTATTCCTGCACTCTACCGGGATGTCATTGAGACCGTAGCCTTTGAGGCCAGACGCAGTGAATACATAGATCAAAAAAGCGGCGTTTCTGCCCGGATGACGATTACGGCTATGGAGCAGGCCATTTCATCAGCGGAGCGACGGGCGATGGTTAATAATGAGGCGAAGACGACTCTGAGGGTTTCTGACCTCTTTAGTATGGTTCCCGCTCTTACCGGGAAACTGGAACTGGTATACGAGGGTGAGCAGGAGGGTGCGGTCAATGTCGCTAAGCATCTGATTGGGCTGGCTATCAAAAAAACCTTTAGTGAATATTTTCCCGATTCAAGGAGTCGTGTGAGGGAGGCTAAAAAGGATGTTTATGAAACTGTTTTAAAATGGTTTAATGATGGCAATATTGCTGAGCTCCCATGGGATTTGACAGATGAAAAATATGAGAAAGAACTTCAACGTATTGATGGATTAAAGGAGCTTGCAGAGAAGAAGGTTTCAGAAGCCAATCCACTCACCTCGTTGATGGATCTCATTTTGGAGGGACTGCATCAACACTCTAAAGTGGGCAAGACAGATCTCGATGACGCCCGGCAATACAACGACATGCTTGGCAGCATGCTGGGCGGGATGGATGGCTTTGGTGAAGATGATGAAGACAATATGGAATTTTAAAAGGGGAGATAAGCCAACCTTTTATCTTCCCTTTTCCAGTGATCTGTTTTTCCTGTTTACCCATTCATCCTTCCTGTTTTTTGTCTCAAATTTCTCAGAGAGAGAGGCATGGGTGTCTGATCAACCCGCTGCCAGCGGAAGAGCCGTTTTTTAAAATTTCCCCCTTTTTAAGTAAAAAAGGTTCATGGGGGGAGAGAGCAAGTGCGTATGAAAGAGTGGAGCCATCATGTCTACCGGCAAGATAGTGAGAGGAGAGCTCCCGGTCCCCTGCTTCAAGACGTGCATTTTACCTGAATGATCTCATTCTCCTGTTTATTACGCACTCAATAGAGAGAAGGATGAAACTTTTAAAATCATACTGGATTCTGGTATGGTTTAAATTAAACAATGAATGAGATCATGAACAGTATTTTTTTCAATTTTATAAATCCGTACCTGTCATTTATTGACAGCGGAAAAATCTACCGGCAACCTTTTAGCCTGCTGTATGCAGTGCTGGCTGCGCTGAATATTCTTTTCCCCCTCTACGTATTCTATTTGGCGGTTGATAATAATATTTTTGATGCGGGGGCAAAGTTTATTATTGTTTTTTTACTCTCCTGGCTGATCATCGCTTTTGCAGGTTGGGTAGGTTTTCAGATCTGGTGGGATCGCAAATCCAGGGTTTCGCAGGTAATCACTGATCACGACAGCTTTATGGCAACCCCTGTCTTTTCACACTTCATCCAGACAGCGGGGGAGTGGATGGGTACCTGGATCGCTATTGTCGGGTTTGGAGTCGCCCTTCTTACCACATTTGTTCTGGGGGATGAAGCGCGCTTTTTTATTCGTGCAACCGGACTCGGGTTTTTAGGCACCGGAGTCGTATCCATCTTTTTAATGCCCGTTTACGGATTCCTCGTGATTGTTGGTTCACGCTGTCTTGCAGAACTGTTTCGGGCCGTTGCAGCGATTGCAAACAACACAAGGCGCAGCGTATGACAGGGGGTGGGTGGGGTCTTGACAGATAGATAGAGGATTGTAATCATCCCTCTTCATAATCGGCAATGATTCCATCAGCGATCCAGTTAGCAAGCGCCTGTCGGTTGCTGCTCATAATAAATCTCGGTTGATCTCGTCTGTTCTGCAGATTTCCCAACTCTATCAGAATGGCCGGGGGATGGGTGTTCCGGATCACATAGAGATTGCTTCTGGGGGTCACCGAGCCTCCGTAGCGGCGGTTGGGTTGATGGAGGGCATATTTTTGCCTGAAACTTTCATGAATGTTCTGAGCGAGACGTAACCCTGCAGCGCTGTTTCTGTGGTGATAAAAGAAGACATCAATGTTTTGTCCGCGACTACGGCTGTCTATATGAATGGAGATCATGCGTTGGTAGGCGTCTCCATACCGGGCGTAGAGTTTATTTACGGCATCGGTACGCTGTTTCAGCCTGAGCAATTGGTTGCGGGGTATCGGCTGGTTAGGATAGACCACTTGATTGTTGTTCATTGGAAGGGCAGAATCATCCCGGATACCTTCATCCGATTGTACAATCAGATAGACGGTAGCGCTGTGTTCGAGGAGCCGCCTGGCCAGTCTGAGAGTCACATCGTAGGCATATTCATGTTCACTGATGGTGCGATTGCCGTATCGCGTAATGGCACCAGGGTCTGGCCCGCCGTGACCGGCTATCAGATAATATACAGCCCCTTTCAGTTTCTCATCCCGAATGGGTACGCGGGCATAGTTCTCACCGAAAACAGGATATTCAACCACCTTTGGTGAACCTTCCCTGCCGTCGGTATCGGCGCCCGCTCCGCAAAGGGGCAGTGTATAGTCTCTACCAGCAAAAAGCATGTTATTACGCCCCAGAACATCCCTGTTGAGGTCTATAAAGTCTGGAGAGCAGGTGATGGCGTCCAAACCGTGGCGCAATAAAAGAGAATGGATACCATCTCCGGGTTGAGCGGTTACCTTCTGGATCTGCCTCTCCTGGCCAGACACCGTTCGGAAGGCTGCAAGGAAGAAGAGGAACAGGAAAAGCAGCTGAAACCTGTACGCTTTGAAAATAATATTCATCCTTCTGGTAAAAATTTGAGGTGACCTGCAGTTCCCCGTACGGATGCAAGCCATGGTTTTTGTAGAGACAGTGAGAGTACTGAGTGTGCCAAATCCCCAAAACCGTCTAAATTGCGGGAAATCGTTATCTGCTAACGCCCGTACTGAAGTAAGTTTGTCAGGCTATTCAGCCTTTTCATACTTTAATTCAGGAAGAATGTTCTGCTCATTCTCATCTGGAAATTGGGGGGCGGGATTACATTGCATCAAAGTTGTATGATGCTTATATTTGAAATCTGAAAAGTTTTGAATAAGAGTCAATATATTATGAAAAAAGGAATTCACCCCGATTACAACGAGATTACTGTCGTGCTAAGCGATGGTTCCGAGATTGTTACCAGAAGCACGATTAAAACGAAAGATGGGATTTACAGAAGCGAAGTGGATTCAAAGAATCACCCTTTCTATAATGCGGATCAGAAAATGCAGAAGAAAGCTGGCCGGATTGATCGTTTCAACAAGAGATACAACAGGAAATAATCTTCAACTCTCTTTTTTTTGAAAGGGGCACGGTGAATCATCGTTGCTCCTTTTTTAGTTTGTGATGGAAATCGTTCAATTCACGGCAGGGCCTTTTGCAGTAAACACCTACCTGTTAATTCAGGACAGGAAAGGATTGCTTATCGATCCCGGCTTTTTCACCAATGAGGAGTTCCAGCTTTTTCGGGAGCGGGTGGAGGAGGAGAAGTGTGAATTGGTTGCCATCTTGCTCACGCATGCGCATGTGGACCACGTTTTCGGCCTCAGCCTGGTGTTAAGCAGGTACGATGCGCCGGTCTACCTGAGCCATGAAGATCTTACGGTCTGGAATAATTTTGAGCTGCAGGCAAAAAAATATGGTTTCCAACACGGCGGATTTGATTTTATACCTGAAGAACTTCCTTCCAACTCTTCTGTAACGGTGAATGGTTTTACCTTTGAGACGCTCTTTACGCCAGGGCACTCGCCTGACCATATCTCCTTCTATTTCAAAGAGCATGATTTCCTCATTGCCGGGGACGCTCTCTTCAGAGAGAGTATCGGCAGAACGGATCTCTACAAAGGGGACCTGAACACACTGCTCACATCCATCCGAACCCGGCTCTACAGCCTTCCGCATCAAACCGTAGTCTATCCGGGGCACGGACCCGCTACAACCATCGGTCACGAAATAGAGAACAATCCTTTTACAAAGAGGTAAACCGAAAATGTGTGTAAGAAATACACACCCTATACCAGGTTGTAATAAATTTTAAGGACCGGCAGTTGGCGCGTGGGGCATCGTCCTTTTCAGATGGCTGCACGAATCCCTGCTCTCTACTCTTATGGCTCTTCCTTCAGCCTTGCCTGTAACTGATCAATTTTTTCTGTAAAGTGCTGTTCCCGTTCGGGATGGATCTTCTGAAGTTTTTTATAGGTTTCGATAGCAGCTGAATAATTTTTCTGCTTCTCATGAATCATGGCTAGGGTTTCGGTGACAATATCGTCTACCACACTACTTGGCTCACTCAGGTCGGGCGAGGGCGTATCCCGATCGATTTCATCCAGACGGATCCGGTTGATTTTAGCTGTGGAGAGTTTGAGGATCAACTGATCCAGATCCTGAATAGGAAGTGAGGTACTCTCCCGGGGATGAACTGTAGAACGGATGGTAGAAGCCTGATCCGGTACCCAGGCATCGAAATGGTCCGGATGTGAAATATAGTAATGCAACCGGCCAATCAGCTGGCTTCCCGGCGCCCGTACTTTGGCCTGGAACGCATTTTCAAGAGCTTTCTCTGTATCCCCATTTCTAAAATAGAGCCATGAGAGGAGGAAATATCCCACGGCTCCGGCGTTTCGTTTTTCAACGCGATTTCCAAGGCGCTGAATGGCCAGTACCGGATTCTCTTCAAAAGTTTCCAGGTAACTTTGATAAGAGCCGGGTATTTCCAGTGAGTCCATCATCATTCGTGAAAACTATACAATTTCTTTACCAGTTGCTTACAGCATCATTGAACATGTTGGTGGAGATTTGCTGAAGTGCATCTTCAGCCGCTTCCAACTCGCCATCCACCGGATTTTCCAAAACATTGTAGGTGGCACTTCCGGTAAAACTCTTTGTCCACATCGGTTCTTCAGCCGTAGCGTATTGAAAGGATGCGTTTACGGTGATCTGTATCTCGTTGATATTGGCTTGCTGGTCACCACCAATACTAAACGGTCTGTTTATGTAGTTCTGAATCGCGCCCTCCACAAATGCATCTGCATCTTCTTTCTCGCTATTCAGAGAGAGGCGGCTTTGATTGACAAAACGGTTGATCAGTGCTCTGTTCAGGCGGTCACTCAGATCCCCCAGCCCACTTTGTGATTGATCCGGGAAAAACGGAATGTAGATGGTGTTAACTCCAGCGGGGATCGAAGCCCCTGTAAAGCTGTAGCGGATACATCCCGCCATTAAAAAAGTGGCAAGCAGCAGTAAGAGGAGTTTAGGAGCGTGATTACTGAAGGTCATACTGGTCCAGTTTACGATACAAGGTTCTTTCACTTACTCCCAAAGCTTCGGAAGCTTTTCGCCGGTTACCATTATAAATTTTAAGCGCTTGCTGGATGAGAAACTTTTCAGCCTCTTCGAAAGAGGGGATCTCTTTCCCGTCAAAAAAGCTTTCTATTGGGGAATTCTCACCTTCCTCCGGATCCAGCTCTACCTCGCCGGAGAGATCGGGGTGACGCATCCCAAGAGAGCCGTCGTTCATCTGTTCTCTGATGTGATTCGAAATATCATTTGGGTCGATCGTACGGTCTACGGCCCCGGGGAGTGCCTTGATATTTTTATCTGCAAAGGTGGAGTAGAGGAATTTGGCCAGCATTTTCTTTACATCAGAGATATCGGATCCCATCTCTACCAGTGCACGGTAGATGATTCCCATATCTGCTGCCCCTGCTTGCTGTTCCTGTTCAAAATTGCGCTCTGATTTTTGGGTCGAAAGGATAGGCAGGTTATCAGCAGACCCCTGGCGCTGCCTCCCTTTCAAATACTTTTGAAGTCGTTCTTTGTCAATGAACTGGGACTTTTCGAGTACAACCAACTGTTCGGCAACATTACGCAGCTCCCGTATATTACCAGGCCAGCGATAAGAGACCAGCAGCTCTTTGGCCTCATCAGAAAAACCTTGAAACACAGAGTCATATTTAGATGAGAACTCGGTGACCATTTTCCGGAAGATGGGAATAATATCCTCCGGCCTGTCCCGCAGCGGAGGTATGACGATCTTTACTGTGTCGAGCCGATAGTAGAGGTCTTCCCGGAAGGTCCCCTCTTCCACCATGCTCCAGAGGTCCCGGTTGGTGGCTGCAATTATTCTTACATCCGCGGTATACATTTTACTCGAGCCCACTCTGAAGAACTCACCGGTTTCGAGTACACGAAGTAGTTTTACCTGAATGTTTTTCGGAGTATCACCGATTTCATCCAGAAATATGGTGCCGCCGTCAGCTTTTTCAAAGTAGCCTTTACGGGCTTCATGGGCTCCGGTGAATGCCCCCTTCTCATGTCCAAACAACTCACTTTCGATGATTCCTTCAGGAATTGCTCCACAATTAACAATAACGAGATCTTTCCGGCTTCGGCTGCTGGTACCGTGGATGGCGCGGGCCGTTACATCCTTTCCCACACCGGTTTCTCCCTGGAGTAAAACCGTGATATCGGTATCCGAGATCTGCATAATTTTGCTGACCACCTGCCGGGTAGCATCGGATTCTCCCAGCAGGCCAAACTTTTCCTGAAATACCTGTCTGTCCATTCTACTCTGCTACTTTAATTCGTTTAAAACCTAATGTAAGAAAGATCTGATTCCCACCATAAATTAAGAGGCTCTTTTTTATTGGGCATTGGGGGATACCGTAAAGATCTGCAAAGAGTCTGATCACAGCGGATCCGGAACGCAATATAACGTTTTTTAAAGTCGCCGGCAGATTCAATTCTTCACAAAATTGCTCTTATCAGCATAAAAAAGAATTGTTTCCAGTCTAAAAAAGGTTCCCCATTACCAAGCTAAATTTTACACATTTTAAAGAGATTAATTTATTACTATTGGAACGGAAGTCATACATGGCTGATCTGCCAGGGCATTTTCGTTCATACCATTCTAATTCAGTTAATCAAAAGGTGTAAAGTATTTATGAGTTTATATATTCAGCCGTCGAAACAAAAATATGATGTAGCCATCGTGGGGTCCGGTGCCGGAGGCGGAATGGCCTCCAAGATCTTGTCAGAAGCGGGTCTGTCTGTGGCTGTTCTGGAGGCTGGCGGTTTTTATGACCCCGCAATGGAGGAGTACCGAACCCAGCTACGCTGGCCGTGGGAGTCACCAAGGCGGGGCGCAAGTGTTGTAAGGCCTTTTGGTGACTTTGATGCTGCCTGGGGCGGATGGGAGATCCCCGGAGAGCCTTATACAACGACCAGCGGTACCTATTTTGACTGGTTTCGATCCAGGATGCTGGGTGGCAGAACAAATCACTGGGGGCGTATCTCACTGCGCTTTGGGCCGAAAGATTTTAAGAGGAAAAATATCGATGGTCTGGGCGATAACTGGCCTATTGGCTATGAAGATGTGAAACCTTACTACGATAAGGTGGACAAATTAATTGGAGTATTTGGTACCAATGAAGGACTGGAGGATGACCCGGATGGCTTTTTCCTGCCTCCTCCTAAACCGCGTTTGCATGAGCTCTATGTAAAGAGGGCTGCCCGGCAGGTCGGAATCCCGGTTATCCCGTCCAGACTGTCCA
>CALKWT010000236.1 GCA_938003885.1 uncultured Balneolaceae bacterium
TTTGTATCCCGGGCAGATCTCACGGAGATTATTCACGCTGGAGCAGAGAACCGGTCTGAGTCTGTACCAGCAGATCAATATTTTCTGCGGTTTCCCACAGGGTCATCGCTTCGTTGAGCGGTTCATTCAGCACATCATTGATCACCGGGTAGTAATATTCGGACCCCCATACCTGACGGGCAAGTTCTGCTTTCATCTGGCCCAGATTCATCCAGAGGAGCTCCTGGTAATCGGCCTCATTCAGCACCATCTTATCATCATCGGTGATATCCGGTTCTTCCGCTTCGGGGTCAAATACCATTCCACTCGCCAGCATCATCTCCGTAAAGTGTTCAATATCCTCCGGCTCAAACTCGAAATTAGCCCGGAAATCCTGAAAGTCCGACTCCCACTCCGCACGGAATTCATCCCCATAGTTATCCAGATACTCCCGGATAAAATCGAAATCAATCCGGTTGAGGCGCATGTAGTTGTAAACAAGATAGGTCTGGGTGGTGTCTTCCTGGACGATAAAGTCAGGCACAATTCCTCCACCCCCAAAAACGGTGCGCCCCATGGCTGTTTCATACATCAATGAGTCGGGAATCTGCGATTTGAATTCGTTGATGTCGATCGCAGCGTTATTCGAGCGCTGTCTGATCTCAAAGGCATAATCCTCTGCTCCTCCTTCAAAAGGTTTTTGAATCAATCTTCCGGAGGGTGTATAATAGCGGGAGATCGTGACCCGGATGTTACTCTTGTCAATCAGCTCATACTGCTGCTGAACCAATCCCTTACCGAATGTCCGCTTTCCTACCACCAATCCGCGGTCGTGATCCTGAATGGCGCCGCTTACAATTTCACTTGCTGATGCGGAGCCTTCGTTGACCAGAACGATGACTGGCATATCTTTCAGGACCCCGTCCTTTCTGGAGTAGACTTCCGAATTGAATCTGGCGTGCCTGCTTTGCGTAGAGACCAGCTTGGTGTTACTGGGGAAAAATTCTTCCGAAATGGCGATCGCCTGGCTCAGATAGCCACCCGGATTGGAACTCAGATCGAGGATGATTCTCTCCATCCCCTGATCGATGAGACTTTCCGCTGCAGCCATAAATTCATCATGCGTGGTGGCGGCAAACCGGTTTACCTTGATATAGCCTGTCTTCTCATCCAGCATGTAGTGGGTATCCACGGTGGTGATTGGGATATCGTCCCGTGTGATAGTAAAGTTCAAAGGTGCAGATGTTCTGGGACGGGATATCCGGACATCCACCGTTGTACCTTTTTCTCCCCGCAAACGCCTCATCACATCGTCGTTGGTATATCCGACGGCGTTTGAATCGTTGATGGCGATGATACGGTCCCCGGACATGATGCCGAGCTGATCACTGGGACCGCCTGAAATGGGGGTAATCACCGTAATGGTATCCTGGATGATGTTAAACTGAATTCCGATTCCCTGAAATCTCCCTTCAAACTGCTCCTGAATCTGCTCGCTCTCATCCGGTTCGATATAGACAGAGTGGGGATCCAGCGTGCTAAGCATCTCTTTGATCGACTCCTCGACCATCAGATCCATATCCTGATCCGGATAGTTGTTGGCGATATAGAGGTACGCCTCCTCGAACCGGCTATAGGAATCCCTCAGGTTCTCTATTGAGACAGCAGCGGTCGTATCGAGCGGAGTTCCTTCAAAAGACGAAGAGGAGTCTTTCAGATTTTTGACCATGCCTGCGATACTTCGCTTATGGAGTAGATCAATGGATGTATCTCCGAAATAGTTGTCTAGCACCCTCCTCTGCACCTGTAGATACTTGGTCAGGTTATCCTGATGGGAATTTTTGGTTACGACTACCGTATCGATTCCGGCAAGCCAGACAGTCGACAGGATAATCAGCAGGGCAAGATGCGGTGCGATAAACTTTTTCACAGACATTGGATGTTAATTGGTATTTAATACATTGCTAAACAGCAGGCTATAGGAATGAAACGGTTCAACTATACAATTTATTGATTCAGCCAATTTCCGGATCGTCCCATGAAGCAGAAAGCCTTTTAAAACTCCTTGAATTCTTTGCGGAAACCTTACTCAAGGTGTCTGGCAGGGATCCGGTTTTCAGACTGATCCCTCTCCTATACTAGAATTTCCGACCCTCTTCAAGGCCGGAGGTTCCGGACTTGAAAAAGCATCCGCACTTTCAGAGGTACTGTTATTAAATCAAAGTTTCAACAATAAAACGCTTTTTTAAACTTAATAATGGAATGTAAATGCTTTTTTACAAGATATAGTGACTCAGATCCTTGTTCCTGACGAGGCCGTCCAGCTGTTTGTGTACATAACTCTCATCAATGGTGATTTCTGTGTCACTGATATCATCCGGGACGGCAAAGAGGAGCTCTTCCAGAAGGGAAGAGAGGATGGTGTGCAGCCTTCGGGCACCGATATTTTCCACTTCACTATTCACCTCCGCCGCAATTCTGGCGATCTCCAGGATCGCTTCCTCGGAAAATTCGATCTTGACATTTTCCGAACTGAGCATCGCCTGGTACTGTTTTATCAGGGCGTTCTTCGGCTTTGTCAGAATATTCACAAAGTCACTTTCGGTAAGAGAATTAAGCTCTACCCGAATTGGGAAGCGTCCCTGAAGCTCTGGAATCAGGTCGCTCGGCTTACTGATATGAAACGCACCCGACCCAATAAAGAGAATGTGATCCGTTCTTACAATTCCGTGTTTCGTATTGACCGTACTGCCCTCCACAATCGGCAGCAAATCCCGCTGGACTCCCTGTCTGCTTACATCAGCACTTCCTTTTCCTGAGGAGGAGTCGCTGGCCACCTTGTCAATTTCATCGATAAAGACAATCCCCTGATTCTGTACCCGCTCCAGGGCTTCTTCCACAGCGGCTTCATGGTCGATCAATTTCTCCGATTCCTGCTCTATCAGAATTTCACGCGCTTCGCTGATGGGGAGCGTTCGTTTGGTTTTCCTTCCTCCGCGGGCAAGGTTTCCGAGCATATCCTGAATATTGACCCCCATCTCTTCCATACCCTGAGGTCCGAAAACCTGCATCATGGGCGTTTTGCTCGAGTTGACTTCGATTTCAATGTTTCGGTCTTCGAGCTCCCCATTTTTGAGCTTTTCTCTGAAACGGGCACGGGTACGCTCATTCAGCTCGCTGTCGTCAGCCTTATCCGGATTAAAGCCTGCAGTGCTCTCTGTCGTGGTGACAGCCGGGGGTGTACCGGCGGCCCGCTTCCGTACCGGCGGAATGAGGATATCGAGTATTTTCTCCTCTACAATGGCCTTTGCCTTCTCCCGGACCCGCTCCTGCATCTCCATTCTCACCATATTTACTGCAAGATCTGTCAGATCCCGAATCATCGACTCCACGTCGCGCCCTACATAACCTACCTCGGTGAACTTGGAGGCTTCTACTTTGATAAAAGGGGCTCCGGAGAGTTTGGCAAGCCGCCGCGCAATTTCAGTCTTTCCGACGCCGGTGGGGCCGATCATCAGAATGTTGTTAGGCATGATTTCATCACGGATCTCAGGATCCGAATTTAACCTTCTCCACCGGTTTCGGAGAGCGATCGCAACAGAGCGCTTCGCCTCTTTTTGCCCGATGATATAGGTGTCGAGTTCCCGGACGATCTGCCCGGGAGTCAGATTTCGTTCACTAATGTATTTCATGATACTTCTTTAATCAATTTCTAAAATCGTCAGATTGTGATTGGTGTAGATGTCAATATCTGCCGCAATGTTGAGAGACTTTTCAATAATCTCCCTGGCAGTGATGTCAGGCACATTCGCCTTGAGTGCGCGTGCAGCTGCGAGGGCGTAAGAGCCGCCACTTCCAATCGCTACAATCTGATCATCCGGCTCAATCACATCCCCCTGTCCAGAAATAAGCAACAGGGTGTCTTTATCCATAACCACAAGGAGAGCTTCAAGTTTCTGCAGGAATTTATCTTTCCGCCACTCTTTCGCAAGTTCTACAGCCGCACGCTGCAGGTTGCCGTTAAAACTGTTCAACTTCTCTTCAAACTTTTCAAAGAGGGTAAAAGCATCTGCCGTCGAACCTGCAAATCCTGCCAGAACTTTTCCTTCCTGCAGTTTTCTGACTTTCCTTACGGTACTTTTCATGACGGTATTGCCCATTGTGGCCTGTCCGTCACCACCAATCGCAACGGTACCATTATGCATGACACCGAGTACGGTGGTCGCTTGTAAATTTCTCATGTCACTCATGAATCCTCAGATAGTTATAAAATTCAGGATTGTCTTTGCGGACGCTTGGGTCGTTTCGGCCGGCTGGGCCTGCCCGAAGGCCTGTTGGACGCCCGGCTTCCCGCCTTGCCATTTTGTGCATAGTTCGATCCGGCTTCCTTACGGGCATTGTCCAGCTCCACTTCCACCTGCTCTTTTTCGTATGCCTCCAAAATTTTATCAAGAGGCTGCCCTTTGACAACCACATCCGTGATATCGAGATCAGATCCTGTTAAGGTCGCTTTGAAGTCATTCAGTGAGACCGATTCATCAGGGACAAATGTAATTCGTAGTTTGTACCGAAACATCCATTTCATTCTGTAGCTGAAAAAGCCTTTACACAGATAGGAGTGGAGATAGGGGTTGACATAAATATCGACCGCGCGATAGTCTGTATTGTATTTCAGGCGGCTGATCCAGCCCTCAATATCTGTGATGATGGTATCCTGGCTGACTACCCGTCCGGCGCCTTCACACGTCGGGCAAATTTTCGAGACAGAGTTTAAGACACTGGGACGGATTCGCTGCCTGGTGATCTGAATGAGTCCAAAGTCGCTCATTCCGATGATATTTGTTTTGGCCTGATCTTTTTTGAACTCTTTTTTTAGTTCATCATAGATTTTCTTGCGGTTCCGGGACTCTCGCAGATCGATAAAGTCTACGACAATGATGCCTCCGATGTCACGGAGCCGCAGCTGTTTGGCGATCTCGCGGGCCGCTTCCAGATTGGTTTTGAGCGAGTTATCCTCCTGCTTCTCTTTGGCTGCGTAGGGCCCGGAGTTGACATCTACCACGTACATCGCTTCCGTCTGCTCAAAAATGAGATAACCGCCCGAAGGCATCCGGACTCTCGAGCTAAAAATGGAATTTACATCATGCGCTATATTGACATGGTCAAATATGTGATCTTTCCCCTTGTAGTGATGCACCGCTGGCAGCATCTTGGGTGCCATCTGGGAAACAAAACTGCGGATGGACTTGTAGAGCTGATAATCGTCGATCAGTACCCTGTCGTAATGTTTTGCGAAGAGATCCCGAATCAGGCTTTCTGTGATATCGAGGTCCTTGTAGAGTAGGGCAGGGGGTTTGGACTCTTCCAGTTTGTTCAGGATGCGCTCCCATTTTTTCAGGACATTGCGCATGTCATCTTCGATAATCTTTCGATCCTGATTTTGCGCTACGGTGCGGATGATCACGCCAAAACCTTTGGGAAGCATATCCCCGACGGTGCTTTTCAAGCGGCGACGCTCTTTGTTGTTGGTAATCTTTTTGGAGACCGCGATATATTCTCCCATCGGGATCAGAACCAGGAACCGTCCTGCAATGGTGATATCTGTAGAGACCCGGGGGCCTTTCGAACCAATAGGCTCTTTTACAATCTGAACGAGCAGTTTCTGATTGTTGTTAAGCATCTTCCCTGCAAAGGTCTGCTTGTTGTCGTTCGAAAGCTTATGAAAACTCTTAAGCTCTTCACGCACAGAGGGAGAGAGGCTGTTTTCACCGTTCAGCATCATAATATAGGAGCCGAGGTGGTCGCCAGCATCGGAAAAGTGTAGAAAGGCATCTTTTTCCATGCCAACGTCAATAAACGCCGCACGGATTCCGCTCATTACTTTATGAACCCGGGCGTAGTAGATATCGCCAACCGTACGTTGGTTTTCTTCAGACTCTATGAATAATTGGGCGAGTTCTCCATTTTCCAGTAATGCAACACGCGTTTGTTGCCCTGAGGAGTGAATAATAATTTGATTCTTCATGCATTAAATAAAATTTCCTGAGCTGTCCGCCAAGCCACTTAACTGCGTGGCAACCCATAGAATTGCCCGACAGGATCAGAGGATGATCCATCTGGCCCGGCAAAATTTTTTGGCAGGGGCGGAGAGCTTCCAAGTTAAAATTCTCGTTAGAAAAGGGTTTCTGCGTGTAAAGATTTTCATTTACAGAAAACAGATGTACAGCTCTGCGGCTCAAAATAACCGTCAATAGTAAGAGGGTATAAGAAACAATATGAGTTGACATATTGATTTTATTTAACTTCAAATTTTTGTCATAAAATCTTTACACATCTTCTTTACTATACTCAATATAGTATAAAGTAAGGTAATAATTAAATATAGAATCCTGCACAGGTGAAATGGTCAGGGTATCCTCAAAACTATGCGTAAAAAAGAAACCCGAAGGCTCACGGATGCAGAAATCATCTGCAGGTCGGCCCGGGAGCGTTCAGGATGAAGCGCTTTTCATCAGCCGGGGGTGAAGGGCGAAGCGGCCGGATTCTGTGCATAAAATCGGGATCACCGGCCGGGGGTTCTGTCGAAGAAGGCCTTCTCTTCTCTATCTGCAGAGTACTGCCTTCCCGCTCACGATCCCGTTTGTGGCCCGGCCCGGGATGAAGCTGCCCGGATCCCGGCCGTCTTTTCTCCGGCTTTTCTACTATTGAGTGATCCGACGGATCGAAGCCCCCACTGCATTCAGCTTCTGTTCCAGCCGTTCGTAGCCTCTGTCGAGATGATAAACACGCAGGATCTCTGATTCTCCTTCCGCAACCATAGCAGCCATCACCAGGCTCACACTGGCCCTCAGGTCGGTACTCATTACGGAGGCACCCGAGAGTGTGGTTTTACCGCGAATGGTCACTCTGTTTTTCTCCACTTCCAGGTCGGCTCCCAGCCGGTTTAACTCCGGAACATAACTGAAGCGGTCAAAATAGACCGTATCGGTAACGGTAGAGGTACCCTCAATCTGAGTCATCAGGGTTGCCCACTGCGCCTGAAGGTCGGTAGGAAAACCAGGGTAGATAGCGGTTTTGATGGAGACCGGTTTGAGATTTCCGTTCGATTTCACCCGGATCGTATCTCCATCGATCGTCAGGCCGACCCCCGTTTTTTTCAGGTTGGCTGTAAAATTTCCAAGATCTTCCGGTTTGCAGCCCGTCAGAGTCAAATCCGATTCAGGATGCATGGCAGCTGCGATCATGAAGGTTCCTGTCTCAATCCGGTCAGGATCATTTCGCATCTCCACACCCGAAAGTGTATCTGTTTTACGGATGGTAAGGGTGTCTGTACCGATTCCTGTGATATCTGCCCCCATTTTAGTGAGCATATTGCAGAGCAAGACGACGTCAGGCTCTCTTGCAGCGTTATGAATCACAAATTTTTCCGCCCGTTTCACCGCTCCCAGAACCAGGTTGATGGTGGCTCCCACACTGCTCGGTTCCAGCGTAAACTCACCGCCTTTCACGGTTTCACCAGGCAGGGAGGCGTGCACATATCCGCTATCCAGTGTGATCTCCACACCCATCTTTTCAAATCCCTGCAGATGCAGATCGACGGGACGGGGGCCCCAGGCGCAGCCTCCCGGCAGGGAGACTTTTGCTTTCCCCTTGCGCCCGATCAGTGCACCCAGCATATAGAATGAGGCGCGCATCTTCCGGACCAGCTCATAAGGGGCATAGGTGCTGTCCAATCCGGCAGGGTCGATTCGCAGAATGTTCTCGTCCTCATTGAATGTGACCTCCGTTCCGGTTTGCCGGATCACTTCATTAAATGTGAAGATATCTCTCAGTCTGGGAATGAGTTTCAGTGTCGAAGGGGAGTCTCCCAGCAAGGAGGCGGCCATCAGAGGGAGTGCCGCATTTTTGGATCCGCTGACAGGGATTGTACCCCGCAAGGGGGTCGGTCCATTTATAATAAATTTATCCACGTGATTTGACTTCTATAAGTAATTGATTTTTTTCTACATTATCGCCGACAGTAATTTGGATGGAACGGACCATGCCGGAGCATCCGGAGAGCAGTTCATTTTCCATCTTCATCGCCTCAAGAATCAGAACCGGCTCTCCGATATCAATATCATCACCCTCCTTTACAAGGATATCCAACACCTTTCCCGGCATGGGTGCCAGTATATCAGAGGTTGTGTTTGATTCGCCGGAAGAAATTCCAAGCTCTTTGAGCAATAGATCATTTTCATTCTGTACCCGGGCTGTGCAGTACTGTCCGTTCAGGGAAAACTGAATTTCACTGCCGTCTTTCCGGATGTTATCGACACGCCAGACTTTTGTTCCGGTCCGAAGCAGCATCCGGTCCCTTTCCCGGTGAATAATCTGAAATGAGATCTCTTCTCCGGAACCACCGGTAACCAGGCCCGCCTCAGAGTTCAGATCGAGATGGAAAATCTCTCCGTTAATCTCCGATTCAAATTTCATGACTCCTGGATCATTTTAAGCCCCGATTTTGTGGCTTGAAAAGAGAATTGGCGGATATTGTCGGAGTCATAGAAAGGGGAAGCTGTCCTCCCGTTCTCCAAGTCCATCACTTCCACCATCTGATGGTTGATCAGGGTGATCAGATCATCGCGAATCGTTCCATAATCAAGTCCGGTCTCTTCCAGTAGATGCTGGAAGGATTCCACGAATATGAGTTCCCTGATGATCGCTTTTTCCGAAGGCGTAAGTTTTAATTTTTTATTCATCCTCCAAAATAGAACCTATTCCGTTAAAATGACAATGGCGGCAGAGGGAAAGTGCCGGGATGTGAAAGAGGTTAGAGGCCAACTCTCCGAAAGAGTGTGTTTTCTCTGCTCCTTACTCTATCAGAACATCCCCGTAGGTGATCACATTTTCCCGCTCATCGGTCACGATAAGTCGGTGCAGCCCCAGGGGGTTTTCTCTGTGGAACGGGATGGTACCGGCATCCAGAGATAAAATGACGATAGAAGGTATCGGGCCAGGGTAATCTGCCACAGGCATCGATGCCTGGAGCTGGTAACTGAAGGAGAAGACCTGAATCCGCTGGATATCATTGATTCCTGCCAGGCTGATCTGAAGGGTCAGGCGGTCGTTGCTCAGTACCGGATTGGGATAGATCGGATCTACAGAGTAGACCAGGCCGGAAAAGAAAGGAGAAATTCTCCAGTCATCCTCATCCACATTTTCCCGGTCGATCTCTCCTGTTCCGCTCGTCTTCGTGAAGCCGGATGGCTCTCCAAACGCTTCACGCTCAAATTGAAGCTGCGCCTCATCCTGTCCGCACGAGAGGAGGAACAGGAGGGGAACAATCATGTAGAGCGCGCGTCTAAAGGCCATTGGTTTTTCAATCTGTTTTCATCTGCTGAATATTCAGCAGACGTTTCTGTTCTCATTGACGTTCATCCATTATCAAACTCCGTTTATTCGGTTGTACGCAACATGGTTCAGGACGGACCGATGGAAAGAGTCGATGGACATCTGTCTGAACTTCATCCATTCGCTGATAACCGATTTAAATGAAACGGGAAAAATAAAGTTCGTATTTTGCAACGGAGATTCATGTAGAATTCTCTGCGAAATCTGATCCGCAATGCCTTCACCGGCAGCGGGAGAAATAAATAATTTATAAAGAAGCATGATACAGGTTTACGGTATTAAAAACTGCAACAAGATAAGAGATACGCTTTCCTGGCTAAAAGAGCGCAATATTGAACATCACTTTTACGATTTGAAAAAAGAGCCGCTCACCCGTGAAGAGCTCGAAGAATTTGTATACCGAATCGGGCTGGATGTCCTGGTGAACAAACGTGGGATGACCTGGCGGCGTCTTGGCCTCAAAGACAAAGATTTAAATGAGGATGCACTTTTTGAAGTCCTGCTTGAAAACCAGTCCATG
>CALKWT010000237.1 GCA_938003885.1 uncultured Balneolaceae bacterium
GGGACGACCGGTACCGCCTGCCCAGCGCGGAGAGCCTCGTCGAGGACATCGATCGCCTTGTCCGGGAGAAAATGGTCTGTGACATACCGGTCGGTCAGTCGTACACACGCCTCGATCGCCTCATCGCTGTAGCGAACATTGTGGTGCTTTTCATACTTGTCTTTAATCTGATTCAGTATTTCAATGGTTTCAGCGGGAGATGTTGGTTCCACCATGATTTTTTGAAACCGCCGTTCCAGAGCACCGTCCTTCTCAATAAACTGCCGGTATTCGTTCAGAGTGGTGGCACCGATTGCCTGAACTTCTCCGCGGGCAAGAGCCGGTTTGAGCATATTGGATGCATCCAGTGATCCACTGGCTCCGCCTGCACCTACGATGGTGTGCAGTTCATCTATGAAAAGGATGACATTATCCGTTTTCTCCAGTTCACTCATCACCGCCTTCATCCGCTCTTCGAATTGGCCACGATATTTTGTCCCGGCTACCAATGCTGCCAGGTCAAGTGCAATCACCCTTTTGTCGTACAGCACCCTGGATACTTTCCGGCTGATAATCCGGGAGGCCAGCCCTTCAGCGATGGCTGTCTTGCCTACTCCAGGCTCACCGATCAGCACCGGATTGTTCTTTTTCCGGCGGCTGAGCACCTGAGCCACTCTTTCAATCTCTTTCTCGCGGCCGATAATCGGATCCAGCTTGCCATCTTCCGCAAGCTGTGTTAAATCCCTTCCAAAATTGTCGAGAACGGGTGTTTTTGACTTTTCCATTTTCTTTTCCCTGCTGCTTCCGGATGATTGGGATCCTCTGGACGATGAAGGTGTCGGGCCTGAAGAAGCTGTTCTTGAATCACCTGAATCCGTGCCTCTCGTACTCCCTGAAATAATCATGTCCAGCTCTTCCCGGACTGCATCGTATGATACGTGAAATTGTTGTAGAATCTGAGCGGCAATATTCTCCTCATCACGCAAAAGAGAGAGGAGAAGATGCTCTGTACCGATCGTGTCGCTCTTATATAATTTGGCCTCCAGGTAGGTGATTCTCAGTACCTTCTCTGCCTGCTTTGTCAACGGGATGTTGCCTACAGTCACCGTACCTCCTGTACCCCGCACCGTGTCTTCAATAGTCTTTTTAAGCTTGTACAGATCGCAGTCCAAATTCTTTAAAATCCGGATGGCAACCCCGTCTCCCAGCCTTACTATTCCTAAAATCAAATGTTCGGTTCCGATGTAATCGTGACCGAGTCTCAATGCTTCTTCCCGGCTGAACTGAATTACATCACGAACCTTACTTGAAAAATTACCCTCCATAACGGGACCTTGTGATTTGTCTTTTCTTCTGTTTATTAGGCAAAACGATTGGATGAGTCATTTAGTTCATTCCATATCGAAAGTAGTACGGTATGAATGTAAATGCAAACAAATCGTGCGTACTGACGCAGATCTCTTTTACCACTAAGCAAGATACCAGTTAAATGAGAGAGGTTCCAGTCATCTCTTCCGGCTTCTCAAGACCGAGAATTTGCAGAATTGTAGGAGCTACATCTGCAAGCTTGCCATTTTTCAGGGGGGTGCGAGGATTATCGGAAACCAGTATTACAGGTACCGGGGCTGATGTATGCGCCGTATGCGGCATTCCCAGTGAATTAACCATGCAGTCTGCATTTCCATGATCTGCGATGATCAACACATCATAGTTGTGCTGTTTTGCAGCCTCAACCACTCGCTTCAGTTGTTCATCAACCGCTTCGACGGCTTTGATGGTGGCTTGCATATTGCCTGTGTGCCCGACCATATCCGGATTGGCAAAGTTGACCACGACAAACTGATACTCTTCTTTCATAAGATTCTCCACAACGACATCGCCTACCTGGGCTGCGCTCATCTCCGGTTTAAGATCGTAAGTGGGTACTTTCGGGCTTGGAATCACAATACGGTCTTCCCCCGGTATGGGCGTCTCTACCCCACCGTTGAAGAAGTAGGTCACGTGAGGATATTTTTCCGTCTCAGCTACTCGCAATTGCCGGACATTTTTTTTGCCCAGATATTCGCCCAGCGTGTTGTCCATTCTCTGGGGAGGGAACGCTACGTGCAGGAATGAGTCAAATAGATCGTCGTAGGAGGTAAACGTGGTATAATTCAGTTTCAGATCACGAGTTTCGAAGGGGACTTCTTCATGATTAAAGAGTGCCTTTGTTATCTCGCGGGCCCGGTCTCCCCTGATATTATAGAAGATGACAACATCCCCTTCCCGGATACGGGAATCCTGTGTGGTCTGTATAAGGTGTGGTTCCAGGAATTCGTCAGTCGTTCCGGCTGCGTAACTTTCTTTAAAAACCTGTTCAGCATTTGCAGAAATCGTTCCTTCACCCCGGGTCAATAGATTGTACGCTTTTTCAATCCTCTCCCACCGATTATCCCGATCCATCGCATAATAGCGCCCCACGATGGAAGCAATCTCTCCGACACCAATTTCCTTCGCCTTTTCCCGGAACTCTTTCAGATAGTGCGCTCCGCCGTTTGGTGATGTGTCCCGCCCATCTGTAAATGCATGAACATAGACCTGCTCCAGATTCTGCTGGCTGGCCATCTCCATCAGGGCATAGAGGTGATCGTTGTGGCTGTGTACACCTCCGTCTGAAAAGAGACCCATAAAATGAATCCGTCCGCGCTCCCGGGCAGCCGTAAAGGCATTCACAAGAGCCGGATTCTTATAGAATTCCCCAGACTTAATAGAGTTATTAATCCGGGATAGCTCCTGCCAGACAATACGCCCGGCACCGATGTTTAGATGGCCTACTTCCGAGTTTCCAAACTGGCCTTGAGGCAAACCTACCGATTCCCCACTGGCAAGAAGCCTGGCATGGGGGTAGTTTTCGATCAGTGAGTCAAAGTAAGGTGTATCCGCCTGATCAATGGCACTGGTCTCTGGATCCTCGGCTATTCCATAGCCATCTAATATAACAAGGAGCGCGTTACTCAACGTCTTAGGGATTTACTTCTTCAGAGTTTGTTAACGTAGTTGGTCAACTGTGATTTCTTTCTGGCAGCGGTATTTTTGTGTACAATTCCTTTTGCCGTAAGTTTATCAATGAAGCTCACTGCTTCTTTGAGCCTGTTTTCCGCCTGCTCTTTTTCCGTTGCCTCCATGACTCCCCTCACCAGGGTTCTCATTTTGGACCGCCGGTTACGGTTGTGACTTCTTCTTTTCTTACTCTGTCTGAGTCTTTTGATAGCTGACTTGTGCTGTGGCATCTCAATAAGGTTGTTAAAATTTTTCGCTTTACTTTATAGAAAAGCAAAATTACTGCTTATATTTTTAATCTACAAGAATAAGATTGAATCTTACAAATAAAAAATTTATTTTAGCTGTTCTCTGATATGATCATTGTAATCGATGGGCCAGCAGGTTCAGGCAAAAGCTCCAGTGCAAAAGAAATCGCCAGAAGATTAAACATCAATTTTCTGGACTCAGGTGCCCTCTACAGGGGAGTAACCTATATCTGGCTGGAACTAGGCCAGCCGCCAGCTGATGAGTTCTTTCACTTTTTGGAACATATTCGACTTGAAGTAGAATATAAAGAACAGCAGTTCGTGCTTCACTATAATAATAAGGATATCACGAATGAAATCCGAAGCAATCGTGTTGCAGAACATGTAAGCCACATAGCTGCCAGGCCGCAGGTTCGGAATTATGTAAATAATTTAATGCGCAATCTGGTTAAGGAAGATCTGTTTATAGCAGATGGCCGGGATTTGGGAACTGTGGTATTTCCCGATGCGGCTCTGAAGTTCTTTATGGATGCTTCCATCACTGCACGGGCAGAACGCCGGTTTCGGGAGATGAAAGGATCGGAACCGGGCCTGACTCTCGAAATGGTTAAAGAGAACCTGCTTGAACGGGACCGGTTGGATGCCGGGCGGGAAGTCGCCCCACTGATGAAAGCGGACGATGCCATCGTCATCGATACTACTGACAAGACATTTGAAGAACAGATCGAAGAAATGATCCATATTATTGAGAAAAAATTAAATTAAACTGAAACCATAATTAAACCCTGCATTCCGAAAATCGGGATGTAGTCGTACGAACAGGCAACGAATGAGTGAAGAAAAAAACAACACTGAAGTAAATGAAACGGAAATCAGCTCTTTAGAAGAATCTGCACAAGAGGAACGGGAAGAAACGGTACAAGAAGAAACAGCAGCAGAGAGCAAAGATGGATCAGCAGCTGAAGACACGGCTTCCGATGCTACGGAAGAACTGCCTTCAGAAGAGGCTGAAGACAACGAAGATGAAGAAACTACGGAAGCGGAAGAGGAGTCCATCCCTTCATTTACAGGCGATGTAGAGGGTGAAACCTACACCTTTAGTCAACTTGAAGCTGCATCTGAAGATTATACAGATGAAGAGTTTCATCAGCTTGCGGGCATGTATGAACAGACCCTCAGCGAAATTGATGAAAAAGAGATCGTAACGGGACTGGTTGTTTCCGTCGATGAAAAATATGTCATTGTAGATATCGGCTTCAAATCTGAGGGAATCATCCCAGCCAACGAATTTTCCAACAGTGTCCTGGAGAATCTCCAGCCGGGTGATGAAGTTGAAGTATTTTTGGATAAGGTTGAAGACCGTGAAGGCCAGCTGATTCTCTCACGTAGAAAGGCAGATATCCTGCAGGCGTGGGAAAAACTTGAGCAATCTTACGATACAGGAGAAATTATTGAGGGGTACATCCAGAGAAGAATTAAGGGCGGAATGGTCGTTGATGTCTTTGGTATTGACGCTTTCCTTCCTGGTTCACAGATCGATGTTCGCCCTGTACGGGATTTTGATGCTTATGTTGGCAAGACCATGGAGTTTCAGGTTGTAAAGCTGAACATGCAGGCAGAAAACGTTGTTGTTTCACACAGAGCGCTGATTGAAAGCGACCTTGAAGATCAGAGACAGGAAATTCTGGAGACCATCGAACCCGGACAGGTTCTGGAAGGAATGGTCAAGAACATTACCGACTTTGGAGTCTTTATCGACCTCGGTGGTGTGGACGGCCTTCTTCACATTACAGACCTCTCCTGGGGCCGTGTAGAGCACCCGGATGAGATCGTAAAACTGGATCAGAAGCTCAACGTTGCAGTTATCGACTTTGACGAAGAATCCAAGCGGGTATCTCTCGGCCTGAAGCAGCTGCAGCCACACCCCTGGGATGAAATTCGCGACAAATACCCGGACAATCTCCGTGTGCAGGGCCGCGTTGTCTCAATCGCTGATTATGGAGCATTTATTGAGCTTGAGAAAGGGGTAGAAGGCTTGATTCATATTAGTGAAATGAGCTGGACACAGCACATCAAGCACCCGTCACAGCTGGTACAGAAGGATGATATCATTGAATGTGTTGTTCTGAACATCAATGAAGATGAAAAGAAAATCTCCCTGGGCGTGAAGCAGCTTGAAAAAGACCCATGGGAAGATCTCCTCGACCGGTATCCGGTAGGCTCATCACACAAAGGTGAAGTTCGTAACCTTACCAACTTTGGTGTTTTTGTGGAGCTGGAGCCCGGTATCGATGGCCTGATTCACGTTTCTGATCTCAGCTGGACAGACAAGGTGGATCACCCGAATGAAATCGTGGACAAAGGTCAGCAGATCGAAGTGGTGATCCTGGCTGTAGACTTTGACAACCGCAGGATTACACTTGGACACAAACAGGTGCAAGATAACCCCTGGGAAACCTATGCTGAAGAGTACGGATTGGGTTCAAAAGTGGAAGGAACGGTTTCGAAAATCACAGACAAGGGTCTCTTTGTGAAGCTGGATCTGGGCGTGAACGCCTTTATATCAGCCGATAAACTCGAAGAGAAAACTGACGACCTGAGTGAAGCCTTCAAAGAAGGTGACAAACTGGCAGGTTTTGTCGTTGAGTTTGACGAAGCAGGAAAATCCATTGAACTCTCCCAGCTGGAAGAGGATGTGAGAAAAGCCAAACCTAGAAAAGAGGCGACAGAAAGGAGCGAAACTGTGGAAACAGGAACTCCGACACTGGGTGAAGTTTCGGGACTGGCTGAGAAGCTCGCAGAAAAAGAGAAGGAAGAGAAGTCTAAATAACAGAAACGGCTCTCTTATAAACTATCAAAAAAGCTCTGCGGCTTCAAAACCTGCAGAGCTTTTTTTTTACTGTCTTGAGACCTCCGGAAGAGTGTACCTGCTCTTACAATCGAAATCCGGAGGCGCTGGCCCTGGTGATTTAACCGTGAGGCGAATCCCTCTTTAAACTGGCAATTCCCTTATCGGTAGAGAAGGGACTGGCCCGGACTCTTTACCTGCCGGAATCAACCGGGATGCCCACAGGCCCGGACAGATGGTGCCGGCAACTCCATCCCGGGAGAGAATCGGCAAAAAAGTGTATCAATAAATCAAAAACGATCTGAAGAAAGCAAGCTGGAATCATGAAGAAAATCATCACTTCTGAAAAATTACCCATCAAAATGTGGCTTACCGATCTGGAAGAAGGTGCTCTTTCACAGGCGAAAGATCTGGCAAATCTGCCATTCGCCTTCCACCATATTGCCGTCATGCCGGACGCGCACCTTGGGTATGGCATGCCGATAGGCGCTGTACTTGCTTCAAAGGAAGCGGTTGTCCCTAATGCCGTTGGAGTCGATATTGGGTGCGGAATGTGCTCCTTGCGGACCAATTTAAAGTCGGTAGATACTGAAACGCTCAAAACGATCATGAACGATATCCGAAATAGTGTCCCGGTCGGTTTCAAACACCACAAGAAGCAACAGGATGAATCATGGATGCCGAAAGTGACAGGCGATCTGCCGGTCGTTGAACAGGAGTATGAGAAGGCACGCTATCAGGTTGGTACTCTTGGAGGCGGTAACCATTTTATTGAGATTCAACAGGGCTCCGACGGCTATGTCTGGATTATGATACACTCCGGTTCCAGGAATATAGGATACACGGTTGCACAGCACTATCATCGCCTGGCCGTTGAGATGCGGGATAAAATGAAGTTTAAGATCCCTCAGGATCTCTCCTGTTTCCCGCTGGATACGGAGGAGGCCGACGCCTATCTGGCGGAGATGAACTACTGTATTGAATTTGCCCTCCGGAATAGGAAGTTGATGATGGAAAGAGTAAAGGAGGCTTTTAAAAGAGTCTCAGGTGATATTGAGTTTGACAATTTCATCAACAAGCCTCATAACTTTGCTGCCTGGGAAACCCACTTTGGAGAAGAGGTGATCATTCACCGAAAGGGTGCTACACGGGCCCGTAAAGGAGAGCCGGGCATGATACCCGGCTCGCAGGGAAGTTTCTCCTATATTGTCAGAGGGAAAGGAAATCCCGAGTCATTCGAGTCCTGTTCACACGGAGCCGGGAGGGTGATGAGCCGGAATCAGGCCAGAAAAACGCTCTCTGTCCAAGAAGAAACGACTCGCCTTAAAAAGTTGGGCGTCATCCACTCTATCCGCTCAAAAAGAGATCTGGATGAAGCGCCGGGCAGCTACAAGAATATTGAAGAAGTGATGGAGCTCCAAAAAGATCTGGTCGAGATCGATGTGACACTTCGTCACCTGGCTGTGATCAAAGGGTAAGTGCTATGAACCCAGCGGGATCTCCCAGCTGGGATAAGGTTCCAGGAGTCATGTTGCGCTTACGATCTCTTCTGAACTGTCTGCCCCGCAAGAAGGGGTTCCTGGTATACAGGGTGTCCACCAGGCTGATATTTCCAGCATCCGGGGTCCTGTCAGCCAGAGGCCTCGTTACTGTTCTACGGGGGGGTGGTAATGCCCCCCTTCTCTGTAATAGATTTACAAGAGGATGATTTTGCGATCCTGCTGGCAAAAGCAGGGAGAGAGGCCCGGTCCAGAGATTGTCTTGGAGTTTAGGTTACCTCCCCTCCGACTTTCATAGCCGGGCTGAATATCTTTAATCCAGCTCCCCTCCCGGGCCACAACTTATATTAAAGTCCACTTCGGTTTCTTCACCGGCAGAAATAACAGCCGTTTGCGGATTCGGGACAGTGACACAATTTGAGCCTGAAATTCCGGCAAATTCAACATCATACGCTCCAACCGGCACCCTTTCAAATTGAATGGGTTCGTTGGGAGCCACTTCGCCACTCTCCACAAGCTCTCCACTCACTCTATTCAGAACATGAACTGTAAACACTTCTGGAGCCCAATCTGAACCAATTGTAACATAATTATTTACGGTCAACGAGCCCGGCTGCAATGAGTAGACAGCTTCAATATTCAAGGCCTCTGTCACCTCTACCTGAATGGGGTTCTGCTCCGGAACTGCATCTCCGATATCTCCCCGCCACCCTACAAACTCCCATCCCGGCGAGGGTACAGCTGTCAGCTCCAGTATCGACTCATAGTGATACTCGCCTGGTTCCGCTTCTTCACCCTCGACTACACGGATCTCCTGCTCTCCGGCATTAACGGGTTCAGAGCTTACTGTAACAGGATAAGCCAGCCGTTCAAAATGGCCGGTTACATTCAAATCACCCGACATGGTCACCTCACCGGGATTCGCGCTGCCCGATAAACCTCCGCTCCACCTGTCAAATCTCCAGCCATATTCTGGTGTTGCTTCCACCGTTACTGTTGAACCATCAATAAATACGCCGCTTCCCGGTTCAATTACCCCGGCTCCTTCCGGTACCACCAGGGTTTTCAGCTCAAAACCTTCCCGAAATTCAGCAGTTACTGTTTTTGGAGCATTCATCGTGACGGTTACAGGGTTCATGCTCTTTTCATCCGCCGGGATGTCACCAGACCACTCATAGAAGAGATAGTTCTCATCCGGGACAGCGGTCAGTTGTACGACTGTTCCAATTTCATAATCGGTAGTTTTGCCAGGCAGAATCTCCTCTTCCACTGTTCCTTCCCCGATAATTTCGATAGTCAGCGGATAAGTAATTCTTTCGAACACCGCCGTCACTTCAGTTTCCCCGTCAATAACAACCCGCGCCGGATTATCACTACCAGACAGATTGCCCTTCCACTCAGAAAACTCCCAGCCTGATTCCGCTTCAGCCGTCAGTTCCACAACAGTATTGTGTTCATACTCGGAGGTTTTGGCCGGAATGACCCGCTCTCGCACACTCCCTTCTCCTTCTATGGTAATGAGAAGAGGGTACTCCCTTTTAACAAATTTGGCTAAAATCTCTTTATCCGAATCCATGGTGATGACCGGATTGTTTTCGGTGCCCACATGGTCTCCATCCCACTCACTGAATACCCAATGTTCATTGGGATTTGCAAAAATCTCGATCTCCCGGCCCTCTTCAAAGCTGGTGCGCTCAGGAGTGACAACCCCGCCCTCTTCGGGGACCGGGATCACCGTTAATTCATACATGGTAGGATCGTTGGAAGAACAGGAGTTCAACAATATCAGGGCAGGTACCAGCAGGGCAAACAGGGTCAGGTAGCGCATACGAAATGAACGTTCGAATCTTTATAAAATATAGAATCCAAAAACTTAGCCCGGGTCATAGTTCACC
>CALKWT010000238.1 GCA_938003885.1 uncultured Balneolaceae bacterium
TTCAGGAAGTTGTCTTCCGGTACGGTTTTTTTAGGTTTATGGAAGGTGATTATTCAATTAATAATATTTTATTTGTCAATTGCATGAATAAAAGCGCTTTTAGTTTTTTGCAGTCTATGGATTGCATAACAATCTTTGTACATTTAGCCGAGCAGAAGAAAGACAAAAAAAATCACTATAATGTCTGATAAACCTCATGATTATTGCGGTATTTTTGGAATTTACAATCACCCTGAATCCTCTCTTCTAACCTATTACGGTCTGCATGCCCTGCAACATCGCGGCCAAGAGTCCGCCGGAATTGTAACTGCTGATTTTAATACAACTAAAAATAAGAACATCATGCCGATGTACAAAGATTTCGGTCTTGTACTATCGGTCTTTGACAAACCGAAGATCCTCTCTGATATCCTGGTAGGAAAGTCGGCAATCGGGCACAATCGTTATTCTACCACCGGATCTGCAAAAAATCCTGCCAATATTCAGCCATTCCGGGTGCACTACAGGGATGGAAATCTGGCTATTGCCCACAACGGAAATTTGACCAATGCAAAAACTCTCAGAGAGCGTTTCAGAGATGAAGGAGTGCTTTTTCAAAGTACCTCGGATACTGAACTGATTCTGCATTTGATTTCCCACAGTAGAAAAGAGAACCAGATTGATCAGATTCTGGATGCCCTGCATCAGATTGAAGGGGCTTATTGCCTGGTTATTCTGACGGATGACTCGCTTATAGCGGTTCGCGACCCGAACGGCTTCAGGCCTCTGGCACTTGGTAAGGTAGATGGAGCGTATACTATTGCAAGTGAGACCTGTGCTTTTGATATCATAGGAGCAGAGTACATTCGTGATGTGAAACCCGGTGAGGTCCTGGTTATCGATAGAAAAACGATCGAGACTACAGAGCCAACCTCTTATTTTTTGGAGAAAAAAGAGAATACATCAACCAGCCAGTGTATTTTCGAATATGTCTATTTTTCCAGACCCGACAGCATGATCTTTGGAGAAATGGTGGATAAAATCAGACGGAACCTGGGCAAACAACTGGCCAAGGAGCATCCACTGGACAGGGTTTTAAAAAACGGTAATTCAGAAAAAAAACCGATCATCATCTCCGTACCCGACTCGAGCAATACAGCTGCGATCGGATACGCCCATGAGAATCAAAAGCTGGGTTTTGACTGTAAGTATGATATTGGGTTTATCAGGAATCATTATGTGGGCCGTACCTTTATATCCCCCGGGCAGAAATCCAGGGAACAGAAGGTGCGTACGAAATACAATACGGTAAAAGGTGTTCTGGAGGGGCGGTCCGTTATCATCGTTGACGATTCCATTGTCCGTGGTACCACATCCCGGTATCTGGTTGATATGATTCGTGCTGCAAAACCGTATGAGATACACTTTTTGGTCAGCTCTCCGACGATTACCCATCCCTGTTTCTATGGTATGGACTTTCCGGATCCAAATGAACTGATCGCCAACAGATTTAACAGGGATATCGAAGCTATCGCACAGGAAATTGGTGTGGACAGCCTGAGATATCTCTCTCCCGATGGTTTGGTAAATGCCGTTGAAGCTGCGAATGTATCGGAGTATTCCTACTGTACTGCGTGCTTTACAGGCAAATACCCCGTTCCTGTAGAGTTCGGAATTCAAAAAGAAGAAAACGAATCACTTTGATGGAATTTCAGGCCGCACAATTTATAACTTCTGCTGTTTCTCTGCAGGATTGTCCTGAGGAGAGTCTTCCGGAATTTTGTTTTGCAGGCCGTTCCAATGTGGGAAAGTCCTCAATAATAAACAAACTGACCAATAAGAAGAGATTGGCCAGAACCAGTAACACTCCGGGTAAAACTCAGCAGATGAATTATTATCGTATTGACAACAGGTGTTACCTGGTGGATCTGCCCGGATTTGGTTTTGCCAAAGTACCTCAGAAGGAACGAATCCGCTGGGGAAAAGATATTCAGAAATATCTGTTGGAACGCTCATCCCTTGAACTTGTATTCCATCTGGTGGATTGTCGTCACAAGCCAACCAGTCTGGACGAAGAGTTTTTTTACTGGCTGGGAGCGAATGAATTACCGTTTGCCGTCATACTCTCAAAATCTGATAAACTCTCCGGAAACAAACTTGCGTCTGCTGTCAGTCAGGTAAAACATATTCTGAAAGATATGAATATCGAGGTACCGGTTCTCACCGCTTCTGCAGATACCGGCCAAGGGGTTGAAGCGATACAAGACCTGATCCTGGAGTTCCTGGATGATACCCGATCATAAAAACGTAAACCCGTAAAAAAATAATCATGTCGTTTAAAGTACTACTATTAGATAATGTTGACCCCATCTGTGCAACCATATTTGAAGAGAGGGGATTTGAAACCAACACACCCGGGAAATTGACACTGGATGAGCTCAAAGCGATACTTCCTGACTATCACGCCATGGTGGTGCGTAGTTCCACAACTGTAGACAAAGATCTGTTAAAGCACGCTCCTAACCTTCAGATCATTGGACGTGCCGGTGTAGGTGTGGATAATATTGATATTAAGGCAGCGACTTACAAAGGTGTTCTGGTTATGAATACGCCGGACGGGAATACCATCTCAACCGCAGAACACACCTGCGGAATGATCATCGCACTTGCCCGGAATATTCCGCAATCCTCGGCCCGGGTGAAAGGAAAAGGATGGGACCGGAAAGCTTTTATGGGAACAGAAGTGCATGGGAAAAAGCTGGGAATTGTCGGACTTGGAAAAATCGGCTCTGAAGTGGCACTTCGGATGAAAGAATTTGGTATCGAACTCTACGCCTATGATCCGTTTACTACAAAAGAGCATGCACAGTCTTTGGGCGTAACTCTTGTGGAACTGGATGAACTGCTTGGGCTCTCAGACTTTCTGACTGTTCATACGCCTCTTACTGACAAAACCAGGGACCTGGTATCTCTGAAAAATTCGGACAAGCTCAAGAAAGGAATCCGTTTGATCAACTGTGCAAGGGGAGGGATTTACAATGAAATGGACCTGAAACCCTTGATTGAACAGGGAATCGTCGCCGGGGTGGCTTTGGATGTATACAGTACTGAACCTCCGACGGAAGAACTCTATGATGCCCTGGATCATCCTGCAATTATTACCACACCGCATCTTGGGGCATCAACGGAAGAGGCACAGGAGAAAGTGGCTGTGCAGATCGCCCAGCAGATATCCGATGCCCTGGAAAACAAGAGTTATAAAGGGAGTTTGAACAGCAAGTCGATCTCCCTTTTGACGAATGCAGAAGTACAGCCCTTTGTGGAGCTGGCAGAAAAACTTGGAAAAGTATCAGGACAGCTGATGCCGAGGAATTCAACAGATTTCTCTTTTGAATATACAGGACTCTGCGCTCGTTATGCCGACGTGCTGACAGATGCTATTTTGAAAGGAATGCTGGCGCGCTATGTGGATGATGCTGTCAACCTGATCAATGCGCGACATTATGCAGAGGAGCGCGGGTATAAAATCAGTGAAACTACGAAAAGTGAGGATCGGAACTATCAGGATCTGATTACCGTCAAGCTTGGCGACAGCGATTACTATGCACAGCTCTCCGCAACGGTTTTCGGTGTGGGTGATTACCGAATTGTAGAGATTGACGGATTTGGAATTGAACTCCGGCTGGAGGGAGACATTCTGATGTATCAGAATCAGGACAGGCCTGGTATGCTTGCATCGGTGGCATCCACCCTGGCAGCTAAAAATGTAAATATTGGAGCGTTGAGCCTGGGACGTGAAGGCAAGGGTACGAATGCCATTACTGCTGTAATCGTGGATAAGAAGCTCAATGATGATGAACTTCAAAGCATTGTGGATATCGAAGGAGTTCACAATGTAAAATATATTTCATTAAGTTAAATTTTCGGGCCTGAGGAGCAGAGGCTTGAAGATTTTAGTCGAAAGCCGAAAACAGACCGATCCATACAGGTGTTTCCGGCATATAGAATCTTCTGCTCCATTTACCGAATGGTTCAACTACTGATTCAGTCAGGGATTCAAAAAAGGGTGGGTTCCGGTTAACGGAAATCCTCCCCGATCCCCGTTATATAATCTGGGTACCCGGCGACGATCTGCCGGGCATAACCCGGATCAAACCCTCTATATATTCACTTCGCTCTGAAGCAGTGCGAATCTGGCTCATCCAACGATCTCGCCCGGGGGTATCCTGCCTCTGTTTCGATTCGTAATTTTACTCTTCATATGGTATCGGATTCTGGTTGGATCAGGTTCTGTCAAAGCAGTAAGAAGATGTTTTTCCTTGTTCATTAGCAAAGGTTTACCAGAATCTTTCACTCTTTTCCTATTCGGATACAAAAATGAGGAAACTTATACCGGTTATGAACCTGTAAAGTTACTTTTGTGTTGGGAAACTATCCGCGGGAAACTGTATTATCCAATTTAAAAACTTCAGGGTAGACTATAGAGCCGATGACACACTCAAATGATTGGTATGTAAAATATGCTTATGCTCTGGCAGCCATCGTACTTACGATCTATGCGATGATCACTGCCAAGGCGATAGTGGTTCCTTTCCTTTTCGCGATATTTATCTCAATTCTGTTGACTCCGCTGGCGGGATGGCTCGAAAAGTACAGGATCCCCCGGGTTATCTCTTCCCTGGTCGCGATCACTGTCGCCGTTCTTGTTCTGTTTGGAGTGGGCTTTTTCTTCTATACCCAGATGACTGCCTTCGTAAATGATTCAGACACCATTATAATGCGTCTGGAAGAGTTGCTGTTTTCAGTGGATGAATTTCTATCATCTTGGTTTGCCTTTGAAGAGGAGATCAATCTGGAAAGGATAGTAGTGGAACTCCTTGAATATATTCAGGCCAATATTGCCTCCCTTAGCAGGGGTATAAGCAGTGCAGCATCGGTCATCACCAATGTATTTCTGGTTCCGGTATTCATTTTCCTTATCCTTCTGTTCAGAAGTCAATTGAAAAACTTTGTCATGATGGCTTTTGGTGGTGATAACCCTTCCAGACACAGAAGGGTACGGGTTATCATTATAAAAATCAGGGTGCTGATACAGAACTACATTACCGGCGTTCTGATCGTGATCGTTATCCTCTCCTTTCTTAACTCCATTATGCTGTTGGTTATCGGTGTGGAGCACGCAATCTTTTTCGGTGTTTTTGCTGCAATGTTAAACATCATACCGTTTGTTGGCCCACTTCTCGGCTCTATTCTTCCGATAGTTTATTCCCTGATTACTATGGATTCGCTTATCTATCCGTTAATTATCATGTTGGGATTTTATGTGATTCAGCTATTTGAAGGAAATCTTTTTACTCCAACGATTGTTGGAAGCCAGGTAAGTATGAATGCTCTCGCAACACTTCTTCTTCTTTTCATAGGTGGACAGATCTGGGGGTTATCCGGAATGATCCTGTTTATTCCGATTGGAGCCATCATGAAAATAATATTTGATGAAGTGGAGTCTCTGCAGCCGTTTGGGTATGTGATGGGAAGGAGAGCTGAAGATAAGAGTGAGCAGAGAAGCAGACTGGCCAGGAAAGTCAGTGAGCTGGCCGAAAAATCGAAACCTGTTTCTGATTAACAGGCAATACAGGCAGATCAAGGAAGAGGAAGGGAAACAGGTTGGTGGCTGTCATAAAAACAGGTGAGATGTGAACGGCCCCGACAAGCATCAGAGCAGCCGGGGCCTCATCTCACATACAAATTTAGCTACTCACAGATTATTAGTAAAGTACCTCAGCACCTTTCCCCTGGGCAATCAGCGAACGGTAACTCTTTAGTTCTTCCTGAACTTTCTGATCCGTAAGATCCAGAGTTACCCCTTTTTCAGCTGCCATGTACGCTGCCTGCACCAGATAAGTCACCTGTACACCATAGTCAAAGTTGAGGAATGCGTCTTTTCCATTTAGGAAAGAGTTAACCATATCCCGTGTTTCTGTGGTATAACCGTAGAGATCCGCTTCATTTGGCTGAACAGCGAGCAGGCCGCGGGTGGCGGTGGACTTCTCAAGAGCTGTTTCCGCGTCCGCTACCGAACTGGCTGCTTCGTCTCCCACAAATATTTCAACAGGTGAAATAAGGGTATTCACCTCCATAGCATAACCCGGGCCCAAAGCATCCATGGAGAGTCTCATGCCCTGTTTGTCATACATCCAGGAATCAGTAAATTGAGATTTAACCAGTTGGCCTGTTTCAGGGTTCTTATAGGTAATAATACCGGTCGCGAAATCTTCAGCCGGTGCTTTAGAGTAATCAACTCCGTAGGTATCCATCAGAACTTTCTGGTATTTAGGCTGACCCCATTTTAAGAGAGAGGTGTCGCACTGTACCGAAACAGGCTCCAGAAAGAGAAGGTCTTTGTCTTCCGGGGTGAGGATATAGCGTCCGACTGCAATACTGTGGCACCCCATATCGGACAGTACACCACCGCCCTGGCGCACAGGATCCCAAAACCAGCTGTTGTGAGGTCCCGCATGCTCTTCCGTACTCCGGGCGAGTGTAAAGGGCCCCATCGCCCGCTGTTGCGGCCTGAGCTGATGCAGAGCGTTATTGATGACATTCATATGGAGCTGATTTTCGAAATAAGCGGTGAGCAGATTGGCCTCCTTCGCAAGGTCCGCCATCCGCTGAGCTTCTGCAAGGGTCCGGCCCAGTGGCTTTTCACAGATGACGCCCTTGAGCGGTGCCCCTTCTTTTACCGCATCCGCAATCTCTTCCATAACAGCGAGACGGGTGTAATTTGGGGAATAGATCGCAATTGCATCACAGTGGTTGCACATCTCCTTTACCGTGGAGTAGAGCACTGGTTCTCCCAGTCCATTCTTTTTGGCATACTCTGCGAGCTTTTCTGCACCTCCACGGTCATAAATAGCCGTCAGCTCGACGTCTCGTACCTGGGTCAAAGCGACAGTGAGGAATTGGGCAATAAACCCAGAGCCTACATATCCGATTCTCAACGGTTTTTTTCTATTCATAGTGAGATAATTATAAGAGTTGGTTAGCTGTTGTTGTTGTAACTATGGTAGTTCTGATCAAAAAAAGAGGACCCCGGACAGTAGTATCTCCGGGGCCACAATGGGTAAAGTGGTTCCTGTCAGTGTGACCAGGTTCCTATCAAACATCCATGCTGGAAGTTCTGCCTATTCTGTAATATTCAGGGCAGTTCGTACTAACTTCTCCTGTTCTGCGTCATGGATCTTTTTCTGTCCGGCAGCAGGAGAGGCTGATGCCTGACGACCGACATATGAGAGTTTTTGGCCTCTCTGAAGCAGTTCCTGAATTCTGGGCGCTATATATTGCCACGAGCCCATATTCCGGGGCTCTTCCTGGCACCATACTACGTCCTTCACTTTCTTGAACCGTTTCAGATATTGGCTGACATCCTTGTCCGGGAAGGGATAGAGCATCTCCACTCTTGCGATGATAACATTGTCAATGTTATGATCTTCTTTGGCTTTGAGAAGGTCGTAGTAGACCTTACCTGAACAGAGAATAAGCCGGTTCGCGGACTCCTCATTTGATCCCTTGGGATCTTCAATGAAAGGCCTGAAGGCTCCATTTGCAAGTTCCTCTACATTGGAGACGGCTTTTGGATGCCGCAGCAGGCTCTTGGGAGTCATGATTACGAGAGGTTTTTTAATCTCCTGAAGCGCCTGTTTCCGTAGCAGATGGAAATATTGTGTAGGAGTAGTCAGATTGACCACCTGCATATTGTCTTCTGCGCAGAGTTGTAGAAAACGCTCCAGTCTGGCCGAGGAGTGCTCAGGCCCCTGGCCTTCATAACCGTGGGGAAGGTTCATAACAACTGCCGATCGCTGACCCCATTTGGCCTCCGAAGAGGAGATAAACTGATCAATGATAATTTGGGCTCCGTTGGCAAAATCTCCGAACTGCGCTTCCCAGATAACCAGAGCATCCAGTTTAGCAGCGGAATACCCAAACTCAAAGCCGAGAGCCGCAAACTCACTAAGATGGCTGTTATAGGGGAAGAATTTGCCCTGATTCTCATCGAGGTTGTTCAGGGGAATAAATCTCTGATTGGTTTCTGTTCCATGAAGAACAGCATGCCTGTGGGAGAATGTACCTCGTTCAACATCCTGGCCTGTCAGACGAACGGTTGTTCCCCGTTTCAGCAGTGAACCGAAAGCGAGCCCTTCAGCAAAGCCCCAGTCAATAGCTGTCTCATTCTTTTCAACAATCTGCGCCCGTCTGGCGAGCTGCCTGAGCAGCTTGGGGTTCGCATCAAAATCTTTCGGAACGGTGTTGATTTTAACGGCGATCTCTTTCAGCTCGTCAATGGGGAAGGTTGTATCTGGATAGTCCGCCTGCTGGCTTTGTGATTCTTCCGTTCTGTCCAGCATCTCGTCGGTTACATCCAGGGAAGGTGAACTCTTGGCATCTTCAAAAGCTTCTTGCAGCAGATCCTCAAACTCATCAAAGATAGCCTGGGTTTCCTCCTTGGTAAACTCACCTTTCCGGAGAAGTTCCTCCAGATAGATGTCCCGTACAGTCGGATGGTTTTCAATCTCCTTATACATTCCAGGTTGTGTAAAGGCAGGTTCATCCCCTTCATTATGACCATGCTTACGATAGCAGATCAGATCGATGACGACATCTTTTCCAAACTTCTGCCGGTAATCGAGTGCCATGTTCATCACATGTACAGCAGCTTCGGGATCATCTCCATTTACATGAAAAATAGGAGCCAGAATCATTTTAGCCAGATCAGAGGCGTATTCTGTTGAGCGTGCATCCACCGGAAGGGTGGTGAATCCAATTTGGTTATTGATAATGACGTGAATGGTGCCCCCGGTTTCATACCCTCTGAGCTGAGACATATTTAGGGTTTCTGCAACCACACCCTGGCCAATAAACGCGGCATCACCGTGCATCAGAACGGGGACGTGCTTCTTTTTGGCATGCTCAGCTTCCAGATGGTCCTGATTGGCCCTTGCAGCTCCTTCCACAACCGGATTGACAGCTTCCAGGTGACTTGGGTTGGGCAGCAGTTCCATTTCAACAGTATTTCCACTCTTCGTCTTATATTTACTGTTGGCACCCAGGTGATACTTTACATCTCCTGAACCCTGAATGGTACTGAGGTCGATGTTCCCTTCAAAGTCTGCAAAAACCTGGTGGTATGGCTTTTGCATGATGTTCACCAGAATGTTAAGCCGCCCGCGATGCGCCATTCCAAAAAAGAACTTCTCAACTTCTTGCTTCGAGCCTCTTTCTATCAAAAAGTGAATCATTGGGATGAGGGTTTCCGCACCTTCAAGTGAAAACCTTTTGTGTCCGATGTACTTTTTATGCAGGAACTGCTCGAAAGCCATCGCCTGATTCAGCTTGTGGAGAATTTCTTCGCGATCATCCTTGTTGAGATCTGGTGTATTTGTAGTGCTCTCCATGGTTTCGCGGAGCCATTTCCGTTCATCCAGATCCAGAAGGTGCTTGTATTCGGCACCGATTTTCCCGCAATAGGTATTCCTGAGAAGCTGAATAATATCACGTAGTTTCGCTGTTTTCTTACCTCCCAATCCATCACAGAAAAACTCCCGGTCCAGATCCCAGAGTGTCAACCCGTAATACTCAAGGTCAAGTTCGGGACTTCGTCCGGGGCCACTGCCCAGGGGGTCCAGATTTGCAAGTACATGTCCCCGCATCCGGTACATATTGATCAGCCGCCACACAGCGATGGCGCGGCGATCCTGCTCCAGTGAATTGGCCCTTCCGCTCAGCTGTCCTTCATATTTATCTTCTCCATAGGGGAAGGGTTCATATGGGATTTCAAGATCTGCGAAAATATTTTCATAGAAGCCATCCTCGCCATTGAGGAGTGCATCCACTTTTTGCAGAAACATTCCTGATTCAGCTCCCTGTATAATCCTGTGGTCGTAGGTACAGGTCATTGTCATCACCTTGCTGACACCCAGCTGGTTCAGCACATCCTGCGCCATCGATTGAAATTCTGCAGGATAGTTAATGGCACCTGTTGCAATAATGGCTCCCTGGCCTTTCATCAGACGAGGTGTTGAAGAGACGGTTCCGATTGTTCCGGGATTGGTAATAGAGATGGTGGTCTCCTGGAAATCAGAAACTTCCAGCTTGCCATTTCGTGCTTTGCTGATCAGTTCCGCAAATGCATAGAGGAACTCCCGGAAATTCATTTTATCTACGGCCTTGATATTCGGGACCACCAGGTTTCGTGTGCCGTCACGGCCTTCCAGGTCGATCGCAATTCCGAGATTGATATTTTCCGGCTTGATACGATAGTGGGTATCGTTATCTCTTTCATAGTAGGAGTTGATATTCCGAAACTCTTTGAGAGCCTGGATCACACCCCAGGAGATCAGGTGAGTGAAGGAGGCTTTCGGTTCTCCACGCCTGGTCAGATGAGTGTTGATAATCGTACGGTCTTCGGTCATCATTTTGACCGGGATCACCCTGAGGGAAGTGGCCGTAGGCACATAGACACTTTCATCCATGTTTTCGACAATTCTGGATGCCACACCTCTGATTTTTTCTGTTTCGGCACTTTCAGGAACAGTCATTTTTTTCTCCTGATCCTTACTTGCCTGAGCTGCTTGCGCTCTTTGAGGCTGCATGGAAGGAAGAGGAACAGGCCGTTCTGGTTGCTTCGGAACGACTGCAGAGCCGTTTAATTCATCAAAATAACGCTTCCAGTGCGGAGGAACCGAAACCGGATTTTCCTGGTATTGCTTATAAAGTTCTTCGACCAGGGCTGAATTGGGACCAAAAATGGATTCAAGTGATTTCAAAACAGTATTTTTTCTTAAAAATGGGTAACAAAAAATTAGTAAAAAAATAAAGCAGGGGCAGGAGATTGCTAAGCCTTACTGCTTTATATGGTGTGTACTACCTGTAAAATGAAATTTTGCTTAAAACTAAACATATTTGTATTAAAACACGATGAATTTTACCTCGGGAATAATTTTTAATAAAAGATAATCATTTATCTGCCAATTAGCTTTCCGTATATTACGTGTTGATACTTTTGAGTATACGGATTTCAGTAGGAATTGTTGTTGAAATTTTATCACAGGGAAGTTTGCTGTGGAGGGTAGGCAGAGCACATTGCCCTCTTCTCCCTGTGGAAGAAAGACAGCGAAATCAGCCGTCCTGGTAAAATATGAGAAGATGCAACCAGGAGACGGAGCCCGGAATCCTGATATAAAAGAGTCGTGATGCCGATTTTCTGTCAGAGAATCCGGTTCGCGACTCAGATCTCACAGGATTAGAAATATCTGCACTGCTGTCAAATCTGTTATCAGGCAGCGGATGCAGAAGGAAAAGAACAAGCAAGTTTTTAGTTTTAAAGATAAGATATGTCAGAAAAGAAGAAATTGAATGAAACAGGTGCCGCAGAGGTGGTTTGGGATCTTTCAGATCTCTATCCGGCTGCTGATGCTCCCGAATTAAAACGCGATCAGAAGAGATTAAGAGAGCTGGCTTCTCGTTTCCAGGCGAGCTACCGCGGGAAAGTGAAGGAGCTGACACCATCAGGGTTAGCACAGGCCTTGACCGACTACGAAGAGATCATTCAGGTCTCGGGTAAGATCGGTTCTTTTGGCCACCTGATCTGGTCTACCAATACAGAATCGCCAGCATATGGGAAGCTGTTGCAGCAGGCGAGTGAACTGGGCTCGGAAATCAGCCAGCAACTTGTTTTTTTTGATGTCGAGTGGCTGGCGGTCCCGGATGACCAGGCTGATGCTCTGATTCAGAGCGAGGAGTTAAAAAAATGGAGGCACTATCTGATCACCTCCCGCCGGTACAAGCAACACACTCTAACCGAAGAAGCCGAAAAGGTAATGAGTGCAAAGTCGGTGACTGGCAGAATGGCCTGGAACAGGTTTTTTGACGAAACACTTGGGGCAGCCCGATTTGATCTCGATGGGGAGAAACTTACAGAACAGGAGACATTGAGCAAACTGCACAGCCCCGACAGGGAGGTTCGGAAGAGGGCTCACGAATCCCTCACCACTACGTTTCGCGACCTCTCCAGAACGCTTACTTTTGTCTTCAACACTCTCCTGGCTGATAAGCAAATAAACGATCAGCTCAGAAATTACGAGAACTGGCTGTCCGGAAGAAATCTGGCCAATCAGATAGAGGATGAAACGGTGAATACCCTTGTCCAGAGTGTACAGAGCCGGTATCCGGCCGTCCAGAGATACTATCGGCTAAAGAAGAAACTTTTGGGTGTGGAAACGCTATATGATTACGATCGTTATGCACCTATAACCCAAACCTCCCAAAAAATCAGCTGGTCTGAAGCCCGCGAAATTGTTCTTGATGCGTTTCACGGCTTCCATCCTGAAATGGCGCGGATTGCAAAAAAATTCTTTGATGAAAAATGGATTGATGCTGCCATTCAACCCGGAAAACGGGGCGGAGCCTATTCTGCAAGCACAGTTACCACCGTACACCCTTATGTCTTTATGAATTTTGATGGACAGCTTCGGGATGTACAAACCCTGGCGCACGAACTGGGTCACGGTGTGCACCAATATCTGGCCCGGGAACAAGGAGAGTTACAATCATCCACTCCACTGACAACGGCAGAAACAGCTTCCGTGTTTGGGGAGATGCTGGTCTTCAACCGGCTGATGAACCGCCTGGAGGACCCGGCAGAAAAATTGGGTTTGCTTGTCAGTAAGACTGACGACACGATCGCAACGGTCTTTCGTCAGATCTCCATGAACAGATTTGAAGATAAAATCCATACTTCCAGAAGGGGGGAAGGAGAGCTTACGACGAGTGATTTTTCAGAGCATTGGTATCAAACCCAGTCGGACCTTTACGGAGACTCGATTGAACTTACGGAAGGCTACAAGCTTTGGTGGTGCTACATACCCCATTTTCTGCACACACCGGGGTATGTCTATGCCTATGCTTTTGGGGAACTGCTGGTACTTGCGCTCTATGATCTCTACTCAAATTCGGAAATTGCCGGATTTGAAGAGAAGTATCTGGATCTGCTGAGAGCTGGAGGATCAGACTGGCCTGAAACACTTATTGGCAAGCTGGGACTGGATGTTAAAGATCCTGAGTTCTGGAACAACGGCCTGAATCTGTTCGAAGAGATGGTCCGTGAAGCGGAAGCCCTGGCAGACAGGATTTAACGACTCTGTCAGGCACAGTGAGCAGGCTATGATCAGATAGTGACGGATGATCAGGGTTAACGGTCCGTCTCCAGAGATAAATATAAACAGAGCATCTGACAAACCCTCTATAACGGGTAAATGAATCGATGTTGATAACAAACACATTTTTGGCAATGAGTAGTTATGTCCTCTAAAAGAGAAGAAAAAGCGCTCCGGGAATTCAAACAGATAATGGATGACCTGCTTATCCTGTTGGCCGGATCAACCGGTGCAACCACGGCCACTCTTTATTGGGTGAACAGGTCGCGTGAGCAATTCGTCCTGGAAACCTCCTGGACCAGCAGTCCATACGCTATTTTTAAAGACCGTGTTAACTTTGAGGAGTTTTATCTTAATCGATATAAAGATATTGAAAGCGTAACCCGGCTTCGGGTAGGGGATGCTGTTTCTGCTGATGAATTGACCCACTATTTTCAAAATATACCCATCGACTCACTGCTGTTGATTCCCTTTCGAAATAAAGGTGAAACTGTGGCCATTACAGTGATTGAAGGAGGCAGGGATTTTGCTGTTTCCGCAGATAAGGCCATACTTTCATCCTACAGGAGCGCACATCTTAAAGTGTTGAACACCTATCTCGAACTTACGGACCTGTATGAGGAACAAAACAGGTGGGTGCGTTATGAAAAATCGCTGGAGAAATTTGAAGTCAATCTGACACCACCTGAAATTCTCAAAATATTAACTGAGGAGTTGCAGGCCCTTTTGCCGGACGGGGGCTCAGCCGTGGCAGTAAGGGGGATGGAGTCCTGGGTTACTGTTTTACGATCTGCGAGCCATGAGCGTTGTGACATGATTCCGTTGGGGCTAATGGTGGAAGAGAAATCGATGGCCTTTGAGGCGTTGCAGAAAGGGGAGAATTTATTCTCCATGCATTTCAACAACAACCCAAAAAGAATTTCCACGTCTGAGCTTCGCTCGGAAGGTGCCACGCTGGCTGTACCTATGCTCATCAATGGGCGGCGTCAGGCGATTGTCCTGGCCTATGACAAGAATCCACTCGTTTTTACCGAAGCAGTGAAGCATAAAATTTCAAATTTGGTAAGAGTGGCAGGGTTCCGTATCCGTGCCGCCGTCCGTGAGAGTGAAACCAGCAGTGATCTTTTTGCCACCGAATACGGCAGCATCGATCCCGAACTGTGGCAGATTACCCTTGAAAAGCTTGTGAGTGAAAAGACTTATCCTGCTGAACACGTATGGTTTGGGTTGGTTGGCATAGAAAATTTATCGGAACTCAGGGCATCCTTTCGACTGGGGGAACTGAAGAAGATTCAACGGATAATTGTGAAGGCTCTGAACCCTTCAAGGTTAGGCTATAATGGATTTATTGGCTTTCACAGCGATTATGTCTACCCCTATCTTTTTGTCTCCGATTCGGAGGATCACCACAATACATGGCTGAAAAGAAACATGAATGACCTTGCGGCGAAGGTGGACATGGGAGATGGAAGGAGAGTTGCCATCCAGATTAAAGCGGGATCGGTGAAAACGGACCCCGGCTTGTGGGATCCCGATGAAATCTTAAATGATGCAAAACAGGCATTGAATGTAGCCTTGAAAAGCACGGGCTCTTCAGCTTCCTACAGCAGATGACAGGAATGGAACATATTTGGCAGAAACCATTTACAGAAGAGATCAGAACACCTGACAGGTGAGGAATGTTTTGCCTGAATGCCGGCTGAAGTGTGAAACTGAATAATCATTAAAAAACCATGAACCGTTTTGGGCTGATGTCACGCATTCAAAAAGAGCCAAATGGGTTATAGAATAGATAAGCCGAATCCGCAACATAATTCATGGTTCGTACGTAAGAACATTCCAGATGTGACCATCCCTAATGAACAGAAGATGCTTAGGTGTCTCATAGCGTGTGACGAGAAAAGTTATTTATACTTTTCTGATGAAAATTCGCTATATTGAGAAGTTTTTTAGATTAAATATCCATACTAAATAAGCAAGCTGTTCGTTATTATCGGACATGTTTGTAAATTTTAATAAAAGAATTAAAAAAACGTGGCAAAAAGCTCAGGAATCTCCACAAGAGAATCGGAATCACTAGACCGCTATCTCCATGAAATTGGAAAAGAGAAGTTAATTACTCCTGATGACGAAGTCAGGCTTGCCAAACAGATCCAGAAAGGGTCACAGAGAGCACTTGAAGAGTTGACCAAAGCCAACCTTCGGTTTGTCGTATCCGTGGCAAAACAGTATCAGAATCAAGGGCTCTCTCTGGGCGACCTCATCAACGAGGGAAACCTTGGCCTTATAAAGGCAGCCAAGCGTTTTGATGAAACCAGAGGTTTTAAATTTATCTCCTATGCTGTCTGGTGGATCCGTCAGTCGATCCTGCAGGCACTTGCAGAACAGAGCCGGATTGTTCGTCTCCCCCTGAACCGAGTGGGCGCACTGAATAAAATCGGCAAGGAGTTATCGAAGTTAGAGCAGGAATATGAGCGGATTCCATCCGCAGCTGAGTTGGCAGAAAGTCTCGAGATGACGGTTTCAGAAGTAGCCGATACTCTTAAGATTTCAGGCCGGCACCTCTCCATGGATGCGCCCTTTGCCCAGGGAGAAGATAACAGGCTTCTGGATGTTTTGGAAAACGAAGAGATTCCAAATCCTGATAATGAACTGATGGGAGAGTCACTCAAGGTTGAAATTGAGCGGGCTCTGTCAAAACTTACAAAAAGAGAAGCTGAAGTCATTCGACTCTATTTTGGTATCGGGCGCGAACACTCGCTGACTCTGGAAGAGATCGGCGAACGGTTTGACCTGACCCGTGAAAGAGTGCGGCAAATTAAGGAGAAAGCATTGAGAAAGCTTCGTCATCACAACAGAAGTGCAGCACTGCGTGCATATCTCGGATGATAGCAGGAACTTGTGGAACGTAATGAAAAGCGCGTCTGATTTATATCGGACGCGCTTTTTTTGTTTTAACACTGAAATTTACGGGACTGTCACAGGCAATAAGTATGGAGAGATTCCTGACAGCCCGTGAGGAGAGTGACCTTAAGGGTCTTGAGGTTGAGTTGTATTACAACTTAATTGCCGTCTGTTATAAAGGGTCAATTGAAACAGTACGAGCACAAATATTACAAGCACACATATGTAATATTCACAGGTAGTATCCCGTTAACTCTAAAGCAGAAAGGATCGCAGAGTCCATACGAGTGAGATTTAACAGATCAGCCATAGGAAGATGCGATTAAAAAAGTGAAACTTTTTTGATATATTAATAGTAGAGAAGTTTAATCAGGCGATCCACTAACGGAGACCATCATGAAACTCAATAACTTTAAAGCCCTCTACATTTTACCGGTACTTACGCTCTTTTTGTCAGGTTGTTATACGCAACTGCAGGTGGCAGAAAGATATCCCGGTACCGCCGAGAGAATAGAGACAGACAGGGGTGTTTACGGTCAGGCTGCCCTGGCAGACCGGAGCGGTGAAATTATAAGCGAGGAGGATTATTCGCTTGGTTATGAGGATGGATGGGTGGATGCCGAACTCTACTATTTCAAAGATTATGAGACCAGGGACTGGTATGCAAATATAGGCTCTGTGATTGCCCATACTCCCCGAGCACGGAATGCAGCCACCATTCACTATCATTACTACGGATTCCATCCGTATTATTATGACCACATCGCCTTCTACCGATATCCCTACAGCAGGCATTTTGGCCCGCATTTCGGATTTAACTTTCACTGGGGCTGGGGATCTCCCTATTATGCACATGGCTATTATGCCTACCCCGGATATTATCCATATTACGGGTCTTACTGGGGGTCTCACAGACCCTACTACGGATACTACCACAATCAGTATGTGTATGTGAACCGCCGTTCTGCAGAGAATTACGGCCCCAGAACGAGTGCGCTTTCATCCCGTTCCAGAGGTAATGCTCTGACACGAACAACCAGGTCTGCATCGTCCGTAAGCAATAATGCTACCAGAACCCGTTCAAGCGTACGCACGGACAGCCGGACCCGGCAGGTGGAATCATCCAGAGGAACGGTCAATCGCAGTCGTTCAACCACAAGAAACAGTGGAAATTTAAACCGTGGGAGCACAGGAAGTAATTCCAGTCGCGGCACAGTAAACCGAAGCAGTTCGGGGAGCAGAAGTAGCGGTACAGTGAACAGGAGCCGTTCTACTTCCAGAAGCAGCGGAACAGTGAACAGCAGCAGGTCTACATCGCGAAGTTCTTCAGGCACCGCCAGCAGAAGCCGGAACAATAACCCTGCACCTGAAATATCCTCTCTGTTGCAGAGGGAAGGTGAAGCTGAAAATCGTACATCTGCCCGACAAAGCGTATACTCTTCTGTCACGGATCGCAATGCTCTGACTTCCACAAGGAGAGCGATCCCCACATCTCAGCAAAGATCTGTTGAATTGATCAGAAGCAGGGTAAATAGTACTACGGAAACTGTGAACCGGACGCCGGTAAGGTCAGCCTCCCGCTCAACGGGTCAGGGAACCTTTGCAAGGCAAGCTGCACGTGCTATATTAGGCGTATCCGGCAGTTCATCCGGAAATACCCGATCCTCGGGTCTGCTTGATAGGGTTACAAATACTGCGAACAGGTCAGCCACGGTTCGTTCCGGATCCTCATCCCGATCTAGTTCAGTTTCGACAATCCGGTCCTCATCAACCTCAAACAGCCGGTCATCATCAGGAACAACACGTACCCGAAGCAGCAATCGTTGATCTGCAGTATTTTTGGTGAAGAGAGGCAAGCTATCGAATACTCTGACAAAGGGTTGTTCACTTTTTTAATCCTGGTGTGGTGACTCTAATCTGTAAACCACTCTGTTCTGCAGCCTGGAAGATAAAAATTTCATGCACGCCGTACGAACAAATAACTAAACTTTCCCTGAAACACTCCGAACATTTAATTTGAATCTCAGACAGGAGAGTCATGCACAGAATTTTAAAATTGCTCTTTCTGATCGTCCTATTTGCGGGTTTATCAGACGCTGCAGCCCAGCATATTAATAATCCCCTTAACTATAGTCATCAGGCAACGCTGATTGGGCAGAATCAAAACTCTGGAGATCCTGCATCGGTTATTCTTCCCGGAACATCATTTTACTCCGGCTTCGGATCCTTTATGGATAATCCTGCGAGTATGGTGTTTGCTGGTGAGAGTTATTTTCAGTTTGGCCTCTCCAACCGTTCAGTCAGCGAAGATGCAACCTTTCTATCGCAAACTCGCAATTCGAGACGCACGGATAACGGCCTTACCAACGCCGGATTTATCTATAATTACCCGACTGTCCGTGGGAGTCTTGTGATAGGGGCGGGTTATAATCAACTCTCCAATTTTAACAGAGTACTGGATATTCGGGGCCATAATAGCCGGACCACAATAACCGATGCTTTTAAAGCTGAGGGATCCCAATATCAGGAGATTGCCTACAACAGTTACGCTACCGATATTGGGGATGATTTCGGCGACTGGGATGAGTCGATATTCCGAATTGGATTTGATGATATCGGGGATTTTCCCGGTATTACTCAGCAGGGTGAAATTATAGAGAGGGGTGCGACCGGGGAGTACTCTATTTTTCTTGCGACAGAGTTTCGTGAACGCCTGATGGTGGGTGCATCCCTGGGAATCGTCTCGGGCACCTACCGGTACGACCGTCTCTTTCAGGAAATAGATGAAGAGAATATTTATGACGGGGAGATGATTGAAGGGGGTACAGATATCGATCGGCTTACACTCGATGAGCGTCTGAGAACTCGTTTTACAGGACTCAGAGCCCGGGCCGGATTGATTTATCAATTTTCAGATCACGTTAGTGCAGGCGCCAGTTTTACACTCCCGACGCTCTTTGAAGTGGATGAAACCTATGACATAGGAATTACCACCCTCATGGATAATGGGGATAGTTTTGGAGACGAAACAGACAGCGAGTTCTCCTATAAAGTGCGCTATCCCTCAGAACTCTCCTTCGGCTTGGGTCTTTACAATTATCAGGGCTTCAGTGCCTCTGTCTCTGCCGATCTGACCAACTACTCCAATACAGAGGTGGATTTTCTGGAAAGTGACTTTTATGATGATGAGAGAGCAGAAAATGATTTCCTGCAAGATAATTTTGACAAAGTATGGAGTTTCAGGGGAGGTGTGTCCTACGATATTCATGATGCCTTCACCCTTCGGGGCGGGTATGCCTGGATCCCGACGCGATTTATTAACGGGGATGACAACAGGAATGTCTATTCACTCGGGGCCGGTTTCGGGCTGACACCCACGATTACCCTCGATATCTCTGCACAGTACACAGTCTGGGACGAAACATCTGTGGTGTATGAATATGCACAGTATGACTATACAACACTACCGGAGAATCCCCCTACTTACCTCTATCATTCGGAAGATGCGTTTCGTGCGGTCGACAAACTGAACTTGTTGGCAACCATCAGGTTCAGAATGTAATCTATAGATACCAGAATATAGACCCATCCACCCGCTTCAAAAGTTGATATATCGTAAAGCGTTGTGTTAGAGGATCGTGCCTTCTTTAAAAAATGGGCTTGGGAAAACATATTCAGGGCTGATTATTTTGAACACGTCTTGTAGATGTAATTGTATATGTTGTATATTTGATACTTCAATTTTTGCCCGGGTGGCGGAATAGGTAGACGCGTTGGATTCAAAATCCAATGGCAGCGATGTCGTGCGGGTTCGATTCCCGCCCCGGGTACAATTGTAGTAATATCAATAGAGAGTCCACCGTCTGCAATGTAAACAGACAGGCTTGTGCTATGCCCTTGCTGCGCGCTTTATGGCATTAAAGAGAGAAACTGAAAAAGACTTATCAAACGTTTCTAACCCATACTTCTGTCCTTATCAGACCTTATTGGACAGGTGGAGAGGATCTGTCATAGAAATGAAAGTAACAGGTCAAAAGAAAAGTACCGGTAGGCTCTTTCCTCTTTGATCAACCGTATTGGGTGTTTGATCCAAACTTACCTGTATGTCGTCCTGCAACTTCCTCACTTCAGCCTCTATAGGAAAGTAGCGAAGGTCGTAGCTTCCATAAAAATTATGAATAGATAAACCGTGATGAACAACATCTCGCCGTGAGTTTTGAACTATTGAGCACTTCAATACAACGATTAAAAAAGATTTTGAAAATTCAAAATTTCCTCCCAATTTGTTCAGAATTACACATTTCGGTTCATGCAGGCGATGTTTTAAGTAGCTGAAATCGGATAAAACCGCTAATCATTGATAATATTCCAACTGTTTATGAAAGTTATATTTGGCTACAGTACAATCCTTCTCTGGTTGTTCTTAATGGGGTGCAGTAACAACGAGGAGAGCCGGCCGTCCGGCAGTGCAAGCGTATCAGAGACAACATCGGCAGAGAATGACCAGCAGGGGTGGGTATCACTTTTCGACGGCGAAACGTTGGATGGCTGGCGGGGACTGGGTCAGGATGGAATCCCTGCAGGACATTG
>CALKWT010000239.1 GCA_938003885.1 uncultured Balneolaceae bacterium
TCCGGCCGGAAGACGGTACAGTTGCGGCTGGCGTAATACTGGTTCAGATCGCTCTCTTCGGAGTAGGTGATGTTCAGTTTGGTGACAGCGCCCACCACGTTGTTGTGCCCGATACAGACAATCAGGTTCTCAATCCCGCCATGTTCCTGCAGGTACCGGATGTTATCCAGCATGGTGTAGTTGCGAAATGGGGTAGTGAGGCCGGGATTCAGGACCATCCTGGCGGTAATATACATGGCGTGATCGGGGAGGATATTGAAGACCGAATAGCGGATCCGGTTCTCCTTCAGGTAGTCAGTGAGGTAGGCTTCATGCATCTTCAGAGCATCACTGATGGCAAATCCCCAGACCGCCTGGTTGTGATAGGGAAGCTTCCTCTCCACTCGCAGCGGCCGGATATGCCCTTCCCAGTATCGTTTCATCTGATAGAGGGTCTTGTAGAGATAGAGTGCTGCAGGAACTGAGTTTTTAAGATGAATTTTGTCGCCGTAGGCTTCATGCAGGCCGCGAACAAGCATCTCCAGGTTGATCGGAATACCGCCCTTCGCGGTAAAGTCGGGCGATTGCAGGTCGGTATCTGCTCCCATCGCCTCGGCAAGTAGAGCCGGGAAACTCAGATCCGTTCGATAAATACCGCCATTTTTAAACCCCTGGGCGAGACTATCCCCGATGACAGCCAGTTTGTGCTTTTTAGATGTTTGTGTACCAATCAAAATATTAAATTCTTACCTTTTAGATTACGTAGTTTTTAAATAATGACTAATAGATAGCAACATGCCAGGAAAATTGAACCGTCTTGAAGAGTTCCGGAATAAGAGAGAGAAGCAAAATGAGTTAGTGCTTCAACATGACCATCTGGGTATAAAACGTTTTTTCAATCTGGATCATAATACATATAAGAAAGGTGCCCTTCCAGCTGAAACTAAAGAACTTTTGGGGCTGGTCGCCTCGGCTGTTCTGCGGTGCAACGACTGCATCGACTACCATCTGGAGCAGTGCGCGGAGGCAGGCTTTAACAGGGATGAGTTGATGGATGCTCTCAATGTTGCCCTGGTGGTCGGCGGCAGTATTGTGATTCCTCACCTGAGGCATGCTGCCGAGACGATTGAAATTCTGGACGAAGAAGGGAAGATTGCATGACCAGATGCATCCCGTTCCTTCTCTGCAGCCTCCTTTTCTTTCTGACAGAGATCACCACAGCTCAGCAGATTGTCTCCTCTTCAGATGAAGAGGAGGAGCCGGAAGAACCGATACGCGTGGGGAGCCACTACTCCATTCTTCCTGTCATCGGATACTCCTCCGACCTTGGGTTTGTCGGCGGCGGATATGTTCAGCGCCTGAATTACGGCAACAATGTCCGGCCGTTCAAAAACAACCTGCAGGCCGATATTAGCTTCTCTACAAAAGGAAATATCGTTTCGGAGATCAGTTTTGAGCAGCTTACCACCTTTGGCCTGCCGATACGAAGCAGGCTCACCTTTATTGGAGGCCGGCTGAAAGAGACAAACTATTTCGGGATTGGCAATGAGACCGATTTTTCAGATCAGCATTATGAAGATGGATACTACTTCTTTGAAGCCCGGGAGCTCTATATAAACTATCTGGGACGTTACAGCCTGTTTGAGTGGGCCGGCGGGAACCTGGATGCTGTGGGAACAATCACGTTCTGGAGAATGAACCCGATCAGCCGCAGCGGAGAGACGCTTTTCGGGGATCAGTATGGTACTTACGACATCAGCTGGCTGAACCGGACGGGCGTAGGGATTATTGCCGACAGCAGAGACAGCGAGTTTCATGCCACCGAAGGGTTTTACTACGATATCCAGTTTGAGACCACGGTGCCGTTTCTGGGAAGTGATTACAAGAGCAAATTATTTAAGGCGGATATCCGTCATTTTTTGGAGCCTTTCCGGAATGTGGTGATTGCGCATAATCTGCGTATGGACAGCATCACGGGAAGTGAGAAACCTTTCTGGTCTCTGCCTTTCGTGGGAGGAAAGGAGGGAGTACGGGGTTATCATCTCGAACGGTTCCGCGGGGATAAGACGATCATGAGTCTTCTTGAAATCAGAACCTGGCTCTTTACCCTTTTTGAGGATCAGGTGTCGGTAGGAGCCCAGGCATTCTGGGACAGCGGCCGGGTCTTTTCCCACGAAGATTCCAACGCCCTTTTTTCAGATTGGAAGCACGGATTTGGCGGCGGAATGGCGTTATCGCTGTTTGGTCCCGATATGATTT
>CALKWT010000240.1 GCA_938003885.1 uncultured Balneolaceae bacterium
GAGATTTCTGTGTGTGACTGGAGTTCAGACGTGTGCTCTTCCGATCTGAAGGCGGGATACCGCTGCACTATTCAACCTGAGAGCGTAGTCTATCATCTGGGAGGCGGATCTCTGGCGAAATCGAATCCGCGGAAAACGTACTATAACTACCGAAACAGCCTTCTGATGCTGGTTAAAAACTGTTCCGGAAACCTGTTTTTCACACTCTTTACCCGGCTGTCTATGGATGGAATCTCCGGCATTCGCTCTCTTCTGACAGGTAAGCCGGGGGAGACGCTGGCCATACTGCGCTCCCATATCAGCTTTTATGCGATGCTCGGCCCGGCGTTGAAGAAGAGAGAAGCGATCCGGCAGAAGCAGCGTGGGGAGACAGGCGATGTGAACTCACTGATCTACCCGGGCCTGATTGCAGTAGACTATTTTCTAAAAGGAAAGCGGACATTCTCTTCACTCGACTTCTCCCCCGGTGGGGCGGGGTCTGGCTACGGTAGAATCTCCCCGGGGAGGCTGTCCGACGGCAACAGCGCGAGGAGCAGTACAGAAGCCACCCCTTCTGCGGAGAGCGACATCGGGCATGCGGCCGGAAGGGAGCGGGCGGCGGGATCTCCCGGTGGTTCTGAATCCGGAACCGCCGACACAGCCGATTCCCGCCATTCTCGAACGACTCAATCCGAACGAACATCAGGATGAACGAGGTGAAGGTTTATGATTACATCATCGCCGGAGCCGGTGCATCGGGGCTAAGCCTGTTGTGGGAGTTGATGCAGTCGGAGATCGCTAAGGAGGCTTCCATCCTCCTTCTGGACTCTTCATTTAAACCTGACGATTCCAAAACCTGGTGTTTCTGGTCGAAGGAGGAGTTTCATCTGAAACCGCTGATCCACCACACCTGGCACCATATAGAAGCCACTGCACAGCAACAGAGCTTTACAGAGCAACTGTCAGACTATGCGTACCACGCTTTAAAAAGCATCGATTTTACCAGATTTATTCTGGAACAGGCTGAGAATGACTCCCGGATAACGTTTTGCGAATGCAGCGTGGATGGATTTTCGGAACGGGGTGCACACGCAGTTGCCCACACCAGCAAGGAAGATTTCCATGGAAAGATCATCTTTCAGAGCGTTAAAAAGCCGCCTGCTCCAGCCAGCGGGAGAGCAGAGATTTCACTGATCCAGCATTTCATCGGTTGGGAAGTGGAGGCCGGTCAGGCACTATTTGACCCTGAAACGGCTCTGCTGATGGACTTCGATGTGCCGCAAAAAAACGGTGTGACGTTTATGTACCTGCTCCCCTATTCCCCCACAACGGCACTGATTGAATACACTGTTTTTTCAGAACAGGCCCTGCCGCCCGAACAGTATGAGGATGAGATTGAGAACTACATCGGCAGGCTTCTTTTAAAGAGCGGCAATCCCGATTCGGGGTATCGTATTCTTAGAAAGGAGAGAGGGGAGATTCCCATGTCTCCCGGGCGACTCTCCCCCTGGTATTGCAAGCAGGTCTATACACTGGGGATTGCCGGCGGACACGCAAAACCCAGTACGGGCTATACATTTTCAAGGGTACAAAAACGAGCCAGGCAACTGGTTGCCGCTCTGGAGAAGGGGGAAAAACTCCCTTACAACTGGCCCTCTTCTTACCGGTTCAGGGTGTACGACCTGATGCTGCTCTATCAGCTAAAACACCATCCCGACATCTCGCTGGCCATTTTTAAAGAACTATTTGAACACAACACCATGGACCGGGTGTTTGAGTTTCTGGATGAACAAACCAATTTCCTGCAAGAACTCACCCTCTTTTCAACCCTGCCGTATGCTCCTTTTTTTCAGTCGATCTGGAGAATGAGACGTGCCATTTTAACGGGTGTGTAGAGGCAGCAACACCCTTTACAATCTGTCATCCAAACTTTTCAGTGGATCTTTGTAATCGATCTCCTCACCGAACACCTCAAAAGGCACCTCGTTTGAGACCACGTCCCTCACCTTGCTTTTTTCAATCACCTCCTGATAGCTTTCGTAGCAATCCAGGGCCTGATGAAATTTCTTCATATCCTCTTCACTGCACACCTCAGTAAATTTGATCTCATCTTCTGCCGACGCTTCGAGCCGGAATGCCCCTTTCGTATAGACTTCTCCCTGCCGGGTATAGAAAGCAAGGCGCCGGGGATACGATTTTCCTTCTTTTTTATATTCACAGAAGACACACTTGACCACGGCATGTGTGACAAGATGGTCGTGAAAACCACTGATTCCGTGTACAGCATAGGTCACTACAATATCAGGCTTCACCCTGTCGATCTCACTCTTTACCGCCTTTTCAATCTCATGGGGATCCATCTTCTTCAGTTCCCCATCGGGAAGATCCAGTACGGTCATACCTTTTAAACCCAGCACCTTCTCTACACACTGCATCTCTTTAAAACGGATTTCACCCATCTCTTTTTTGGATACACCCAACCGAAATCGTTGTTTGGTAGCCTCCCCTTTGGTGAGTGTCAGCAGATAGATATCGTGGCCTGCACGCTTCTGAGCATGCATCGCAGGGGCCGGGCCGAAGGATTCATCGTCAGGATGTGGAAAGATGTAGAGAATCTTCATGTCTGTTTGGGTCTGATGTTCTAAATTATTCGCTATTCGTACTGCCTTTGCCCGGTTTCTGAAATCTTATCGGCTCCATCTACCTTGGTGCCGGCGCCGGTACACCACAATCCCTTCATTCAGAATAGCGGTGCCGGGAACGGCCCGGGACTCCGTGGTACGGCAAGAGCACCGGATGAAAAATAGGTAAAAATTCTCCATTTCTTAAACCCATCCTTTCAAAATAGAAACATCTCACCCCCATGAAGTGCCACTACATAGATGAAATACACCTTCCATCGGACCGGGCCTCTGCCGGATTGCTATACTCTCCATCCCTTCACACTTCAGTCGCCTATGAAAAGGGGTGCAGGCTCATCACCGCACCGGGCCCCTGGAATGCCCCGGCAACCTGCACGGGAGAGGTGAACAGAAGATCTTACTTTACAAATTTTCCCAGAGGTGATGATGATCTTTGCCAGGAATAAGAACCTCTCATCGGTAATGAACCTTCTCCAGTATCAGGCCCTCCGGGGGAGCAGCGAATCCTTTCTGCTTTGTTGGTGTGCTGGCAAGCAGGGAATCAAACTGCTCTATGGAAATTTTGCCTGCAGCAGTCTGCACCATACTCCCGACAATACGCCTCACCATATGACGCAGAAACCGGTTTGCAGTGATGTGGTAAATCAACCGCTCACCGTTATTTACGACATCCCACCGGCTCTCAGTCACCGTGCTAACGGTGGTTTGCATCTCATGTACCGGCGGAATGCAGAAGTTCAAAAAGTCATGGGTGCCGATCACCTTTTCTGCAGTCTGTTTCAGAATCTCCGGGTCCGGCTGCAGATAACAGAACCAAACATAGTGTATGCCGAGAGCCGTCTGCCGTGTAGTAATATGGTAGGAGTAGCTTCGGGCCGACGCATCAAACCGGGCATGGAAATGATCTTCACAGGGCTCAATATTGCGAATGACAATATCTCTTGGCAGAAGTCCTTTTAACGCATGGAGAATTCTGTCCGGCGGAAAGCGATCAGGCAGATCGACGTGTGCTGTCTGAGCACGGGCATGAACCCCCCGGTCGGTACGTCCCTGCCCTGCAAGGTCGATCGGCTGCTGGTAGAGCTCTGAAAGTGCATTTTCGATCTCCTCCTCTACTGTACGAACCCCCGGCTGACGCTGCCAGCCATAGTATGCGCTCCCGTCATATTCAATGGTAAATATATATCTCATCTGTCTGGTGGATGATGTTTCTGTCTGCTGCTTTCACAAAGAGCAAGAATGCCCGCATCAGCGATCAGTAGGTGAAACGGATCGTTCCTACATAACCTCTGACAGAGTGGTTCTCGCTGTAAACCGGGGATAGGGCAATCTCAGGCAGATGGCTTCTCCTCTTTGCCTGGTTATAGGCGCTGATGGCGCTCAACACCCGGTTGACCACCATCGCCCCCACCAACATCGGAACCCTGTTTCCGGCATTTTCACTTCGGTTGCGCAGCTCATTGTAGTGGCGTCGATCCTCTTCGCTCTGCCATGCCCACCGATTCCGCGTCTCATCCGGAAATAGCTGGTTCCAGCTCCGGCTGCGCAGCTGGAAATCGTTGTACTCATCGAGAGAGTCGTAAGCACCCACCGCCAAACGGAAGGGGCGCCCCCTCCCTCTGGTATCCACCCCTGCCCGAAGAGAAGCCAGTGTATGATACTCCATGCGCAGCTTTCTTTCCTGAACAACAGAGGCAGCCACTCCTGTAATGAGCAGTATCTCAGCCGTCATATGAATTTTTCCCCGATTCCAGTCTTGCTGATCAGCATAGTAATGACCCCAGCCAGGGGCAGCCAGAGAGCGCAGAAAGGCACCGGCGGGCAGCGGATTTTGAGCAGTTAACTTCCGGCAGTCCATTCCGGTAATCAGAAGGAGCATCAGAAAAAGCAGGGTACTCCTCCCCGAAAGCCATACAGGTCTCCTGCCTGAACCCCTTCGGGCCCATAAACGGGAGCGAAATAACCTTTCGGAAATAGAGTGCATGAGATACGTTCAATCGACAGGTGCGAATTCCAAAGGAATACCAGTTCAATATAGAAAAAGATCTCTCATCCGGACAAAAAAAAGGCCTTGCAACGTGCAAGGCCTTTTGCTGAATATCGGTCGGGAAACGACACGCTTCCCGGCTTCTTACTCTTCCGGCAGAAGAGCTTTTCGTGAGAGGCGAAGTTTTCCGCCATGCTCTACTTTCAGAAGTTTCACATCTACCTGATCTCCGACAACCAGAATATCTTCCACTCTCTTTACATGGCCATGTGTCAGTTCGGAGATGTGGAGAAGGCCCTCTTTTCCAGGTACGATTTCAACAAAAGCTCCGTACTCTTTAATCGCCTTCACCGTACCGGTGTAGGTGGCACCTTCGTCCAGATGGCCTGCAATCGCCTGAATCCGCTTCTTTGCAGCTTCAGCTTTCTCCAGACTGTCTGCACTGATGGTGATCTGTCCCTTTCCGTTGTCATCTTCTTCAATCCAGATCTCTGTATCTGTCTCTTTTTGAAGAGTCTGAATCACTTTTCCACCAGGGCCAATCACCGCACCGATACTGTCGCCGTCGATGGTCATATTGACAAACTGAGGGGCAAATTCGGAAATAGTGGTTCGTGCTGAGGAGAGGGTCTCTGCCATCTTCTCCAGGATATGCAACCTGCCCCGTTTGGCCTGCTGCAGAGCTTCCTCCAGAATTTCAAAACTGATGCCCTGGATCTTCATATCCATCTGGGTGGCTGTCAGCCCATCGGCTGTACCCGCTGTTTTAAAATCCATGTCTCCCATGTGATCTTCCTCGCCCCGAATGTCAGAAAGCACCACGCTCTCCTCTTCACCGACGATCATTCCCATCGCAATCCCGGCTACCGGTTTGGAGATGGGCACTCCAGCATCCATCAGCGCCATGGAACCGCCGCAAACGCTGGCCATGGAGGAGGAACCGTTGGATTCGGTAATATCGGAACGGACCCGGATCACATATCCAAAATCTTCAAATTTCGGAATGAGCCCTTTCAGTGCTCTTTCTGCGAGATAACCGTGTCCGATCTCGCGTCTTCCCGGCCCGCGCATAAAGCCCGCTTCTCCTACAGAGTAGGGTGGGAAATTATAGTGGAGCATAAAGGTCTTGTCCTCCTGATGGAAGAGGGTATCGATCGACTGCGCATCCCGCTTGGTTCCGAGAGTGACAGAAACGAGAGCCTGGGTTTCACCACGTGTAAAAATCGCAGATCCGTGGGCTCTCGGGAAGTATCCTGTTTCGGTCCAGATTTCCCGGATATCTTCGGGGCCCCGGCCATCAATTCTGCGCTTATTTTTCAGAATCATGTTTCGAAGCTCTTCCTTCTCCATCGCTTCCAAAATCGATGAAGCCTCCGCTTCGGCTTCTTCATACCCTTCCATTGCGAGTACTTCTGCCAGAATCTCATCTCTCAGATTCCGGACCTGATTGTTGTAATCCTCTTTGTTAAGCCCGGTAGCTACAATATCTGTCATTCTGCTGCCTACTTTTCCTGCCAGCAGCTCTTCGAGTGATTGATTGGCCTCTTTCGGCTCAAATTGGCGCTTCTCAACTCCATACTCGTTTCTGAGAACTTCCTGGAAGTCACACAGTTTTTGGATCGCCTTGTGCGCCTCCTTAATCCCTTCCAGCATCTCTTCCTCAGACACCTCGTTCATCTCACCCTCGATCATGATCACGCTCTCTGCAGTTCCTGCAACGATCAGATCCATGTCACTCGATTCGAGTTCATCGATGGTCGGGTTGATCACAAACTCTCCATTCACACGCCCTACTTTCACCTGGGCCATCGGGCCGTCGTAAGGAATATCAGAGATATGCAGGGCAGCTGATGCCCCGAAGGCTCCCAGTACGTCTGCCTCATGCTGTCCGTCAGAAGAAAATACCTGACAGATGATCTGTGTTTCGTTCAAGTATCCTTCCGGAAAAAGCGGTCGCAAGCTTCTGTCGATCAAGCGGCTTGTCAATGTTTCCCCATCGGAGGGACGTCCTTCTCTTTTCAGGAATCCGCCCGGAAATCTGCCGCCGGCCGTAAAACTTTCTCTTAAATCTACTACCAACGGGAAAAAATCCTGCCCTTCTTTTGCCTCCTTTGCGCTGACTGCGGTGCTGAGTACCATGGTATCGCCCATGCGAACCATCACGGCACCATCTGCCTGTCTTGCTATTCTGCCTGTCTCTACGGAAAGTACTTTTCCGGGCGCAAATTCTATGCTTTTAAATTCTGCTTTCATAAAGTTTATTGATTATCTATTTAGTCGTCTTCATCAAAAAATTAAGATACCTCAGTTTTCCAGATATGCCAATCGAAAACCGAGATAAAAAAAAGGCACGTAATACGTGCCTTGGAGAGATAAGATTATTTTCGGATACCCAGCTCTTTGATGAGCTCACGGTATTTTACAACATCTTTTTTCTGGAAGTAATTGAGCAATCTTCTTCTCTTACCTACCAACATTAACAATCCCCGACGGGTAGAGTGATCTTTTTTGTTCTCACCCAGATGTTTTGTCAGATCATTAATTCTTGCCGTCATGATCGCGATCTGGGCTTCTACTGACCCGGTATCTTCACTATTCTTACCGAATTTTCCTACGATTTCTTTCTTTTGTTCTTGTGTTACACTCATATCAGGTTATACGCGTTGTTTTTTCTGTAATAACTGTTCAAATTAAGCTTATTTAGAATTCTTTGCAATATTTGGTTCATAGCTTGACAAGATATTTCTGGATACCTTCTCATCTTCAGCCAGTTGCTTTTTAAGCGCCTCCAGATTCTCAAATGTCTGCTCCCCGCGGATCCGTTCCACGAATTGAATCTGAATCTCTTTTCCATAAATCTCCCTGTCAAAATCGAACAGATGGGCTTCCAGCCTCACGGTATCGCCATCGAAGGTGGGACGCATTCCTATGTTCATCATTCCCGGAAAATACTCCTTACCCACCCGTGCGAAGACCGCATACACCCCGATGGCCGGGATGATTTTTCTGCTGTCACTCAATCGGATATTGGCAGTGGGATAGCCGAGCTGGCGGCCCCGTTTGTCTCCATGAATCACATCGCCGTTCAACAGGTAGTAACGCTCCAGGAAGGAGGAGGCCAGCTGCATGTTTCCCTCTTCCTGAATAGTGTTGCGAATTGCTGTGCTGCTGACGGTCTTCTCTTCTACTTCCTGCCGGGAGACGACATCCACCGAAAAGCCCAGCTCACTGCCCAGGCGCCGGACCGTTTCAATCGTACCTTCCCGGTTTCTGCCAAACTGATGATCGTACCCCATCACAAATCGCGAAACGCCAATGCTCTTCCAGATGATTTCATGGACAAAATCTTCGGAGGAGAGCAGGGAGAAGTCACGATCGAACGGAATCACAATCATTTCGTTCACGCCCAAATCCGAAAGCAGTTCGCGACGCTCTTCCAGCGTGCTGAGTAATTTAATGCCATCCGGCCCCGGATTGATAATCTCCCGCGGATGGGGATCAAACGTGACGATGACACTTTTACAATCGTTTTGCTCCGCCAGGGTCAGAACCTGGTTAATGAGAACTTTATGGCCGGCATGGACTCCATCAAACGTCCCGACGGTCAGTGCTGTATGTGGATTGTGCACCACATCACGCAGGGGGATTAATTTCGTCATCTTTCTAATTGATTTATGAAGGTGCGGAATTCTTCTGGTGTAAAAGCATCGGCTACATGGTACTCTCCGCTCTGTGTACGGACAAGCGACGAGAGATGGGCCCGGCTCTCCAATGCCAGCCCCAGATCGTGAGCCAGGGAGCGGATATATGTTCCTTTACCGCAGACGATCTCCAGAGTAAGGGATGGCAATGCAATCTCTTTGATCCGGATCTGGTGAATCTCCACAGGACGCGGCTCAATCTCCACAGCTACCCCTGCCCTGGCATAGGTATAGAGCCTCTTCCCATCTTTTTTTAAAGCTGAAAAAATCGGAGGCCTCTGCTGAATGGTTCCGGTAAACTGTTCGATTAATATCTTTTCAATCTGTTCGGGAAGAATGTGTTCCCAGCCTGCAGCCATATCCTGCTCTGTCGCTGCATCGTAACTGGGTGTGGAGTATCCGAAACAGATCGTGGCCAGGTACGTTTTGGACTCTTCCTGTAATCGGGAAATCGTTTTGGTCGCACGCCCGCAGCAGCAGATCAGCAGGCCGGTTGCCAGCGGGTCGAGCGTTCCGGCGTGACCCACTTTTTTTAATTTTAACCGGTTCCTGACGTAACCGACCACATCAAAGCTGGTCCATCCGGCAGGCTTATTCATCAGAATAACAGCTCCCGGAAGAAACGGATCCGTTCCGGGTTCCGGGGTAAAATTCTTGTCTATACAAGGAAAGTCGTCAGGTAGGTAGTTTTTTTTGCCAGCCATCTACACATGGGGTCTGCCAGGTTCCACTGATGTTCATCAGTCCGGAAACGTTATTGGGACGGGTCTTCTCCCCGGTTATCTTCACTTTCATCCAGTCCACCCTGACTCTTCACTTTGTCAAACAGACGTTCAATCTTGTTGACATATTCGGCAGTGTCGTCGTGGAAAAAGAGCAGCTCGGGAATCCTGCGAACCTGATTTTTGATCTTCGCAGCCAGTTTGTACCGGATCTCGTGCTGATGCGTATCTATATGCCGGTAGATCGGCTCTTCATCCTGGCCGGGTGCAAACACACTGAGATATACCTTTGCGATCGAAAGATCATCAGTGACACGAACCTGGGTGACCGTAATAAAGGTTCCGGAGGGCTGATAATCTTTCTGAAGTATCTCTCCGACATCCTTCTTGATAACGGAGGCCAGTTTTTCTGTTCGGAAACTCATGGTACGGATGATTTTTAAAGTTGAACGTTTAACCTTGAACAGGCGAAGTTCTAACACAGACACCCCGCAAGGAGTGCCTGTGCCCTATCCGGAACTTACCTGGCGTCTTCCAGACGTCGTTTTTGTTCAGTGACTTCGTAGCTCTCAATCTCATCTCCGACCTTGATGTCATTGAAGTTGACGATGCTGATACCGCACTCATACCCCGCCTGAACTTCCCTTACATCATCCTTGAATCTCTTCAGTGAGTCGATCTCACCTTCGTAGATGACCACTCCATCGCGGATGAGACGGATCGGATTGTTCCTGTGTACTTTTCCTTCGGTCACATAACAACCGGCAATGGTACCAATTTTCGAGATCTTAAACACTTCCCGTACAGTGACCAGGCCTTTCATCTCCTCTTTTATTTCGGGGCTTAACAGGCCTTCCAGTGCATCATGAACTTCATCAACGGCATCATAGATAACACTGAAGAGGCGA
>CALKWT010000241.1 GCA_938003885.1 uncultured Balneolaceae bacterium
AGTTCTCACCATTGCCCGTGAAGACGCAAAACCGGCCCGATCCCCCGGCCCTTTTTCCATGCCGATCCCTCAGCTCCTCAAACCGCGCCACATCCACAGAGATTCCCTCCTCCCGGGCCATAAGCTGGGTCAGATCAATGGGAAAACCATAAGTATCATGGAGTTTAAATGCATCATCCCCTGAGAGGTCATCTCCTTCGCCTGCAGCCACCATTTTATGAAAAAGGTCGATCCCCTGACCCAGGGTTCTTAGAAAACTTTTCTCTTCGGAGTGGATAACACTTTGCAGATAGGCCGACTGTGCATCCAGCTCTGGAAAGATATGCTTAAACTGAGTTGCCAGAACAGGTACAAGATCAGACATAAATGGCTTTTCAAAGTCCAGCCTGTCCCAACCGTAACGGACCGCCCTGCGCAAAATGCGACGGATCACATACCCTCTGCCATCATTTGAGGGAGATGCCCCGTCGGCAATGGCAAAGCTGACCGCTCGAATATGATCGGCAATCACCCGCATGGCGATATCGGTCTCTTCGTTCTCCCCGTACTTCCGGCCGGAGAGTTCTTCCAGCTTTCCGATGACGGGCTGAAAGATATCGGTATCATAATTTGATGTCTTCCCCTGCAGCACCGCACAGATTCTCTCGAATCCCATACCGGTATCCACATGCTGGTCAGGCAGCTTCTGCAGAGAGCCGTTCTGCAGTCGGTTGAACTGAATAAAAACCAGGTTCCAGATCTCCATCACTCTCGGATCATCCCTGTTTACCAGGGTACTTCCGGGCACTTTTTTTCGCTCTTCCTCCGGACGGAGGTCAATATGCACTTCCGAACAGGGACCACACGGCCCCGTTTCTCCCATTTCCCAGAAGTTATCCTCTTTTCCATAAAGTAGAATGTGATCCGGATTGATGGTTGTATGATTTTCCCAAAGCTCCACCGCCTCGCTGTCTACAGGCAGACCTTCTTCATCATTCCCTTCAAAAACTGTTGCATAGAGCCTGTCGGGTTCCAGTCCCCATCGATCTACGAGTAGTTCCCATGCCCATTCAATCGCCTCTTTTTTGAAATAATCTCCAAAGGACCAGTTCCCCAGCATTTCAAAAAGCGTGTGATGATAGGTGTCGTGACCGACCTCTTCCAGGTCGTTATGTTTCCCGCTTACGCGAATACATTTTTGAGTATCGGCCACCCTTTTCCAGATTTTGCCCTCTCTCTTCACGCCCTCCTGCTCCCCGAGAAATACCGGTTTAAACTGGTTCATACCTGCATTGATAAAAAGCAGTGTAGGGTCATCCTGTGGTACAACAGGTGAACTGTTGACAATCAAATGCCCTTTCTCTTTAAAAAATTGCAGAAATTCTTCCCGGATCTGATCTGAGGTTTTGTAGTTCGCTTTTTGCATTACTGGTAATTAATAAAGGCGTTTTCTATTAAGCCTTCAAAGATAGGAAATTTTATCCTCAAGCTCATATGATTTCCGATCCATAGCTGTTTTCTATGAATCGTTACGATCCTCGTCAAGACCCATCTACACTCTTTAGGTTCCCCTGTCTGCCGGAACGATGCCATCTGCCCGAAAAATGCAACTCTTTGCGCTCCTTTTCGTATGGGAACTTTTGGCCCGTTTCGGCTGTTTTAACTACCACATCTGTCAGCTGCTCAACGGGTTTCAATACCGCTCAACCTAACCGCTCAACCTATCTGATATTGGCATGACCTATCCGCATCGGAGAAGTAAGAAATGGCCATGTTTCAGAGGTGAGATAAATTTTATTCCCGATTGTTGGTTCCTTCTCCGTACCTTCTACAAGGCAAACTGTTAGCCGTAAGCGTAGCAAGAAATCAAACAGGATTAAAAATTATAACTGATGACATTATCCTTTAGCCTGTTAGCAGTCTCTGTATTATTACTGATCAGCATCTTTTCCAGTAAGCTCTCTCTCCGATTTGGGGTCCCTACACTTTTAATATTCCTGGGCCTGGGTATGCTGGTGGGTTCTGATGGCTTAAACTTCATCTATTTTAATGATTATGACCTGGCCCAATCTATAGGGATCATTGCACTGATCTACATCCTTTTTGATGGTGGATTAAACACGCATTGGCGTAAGGTGAAGCATGTGCTTGCCCCCAGTATCATCCTTGCAACAGCTGGTGTACTGATCACTGCCATCATTGTTGGATTTTCAGCATCACTGATTCTGGATATCTCACTGGCTGAAGGGATGTTGTTGGGAGCCATTGTCTCCTCCACCGATGCTGCCGCCGTCTTCTCCATTCTGCGGACAAAAGCTGTCGGGTTGAAATACCAATTAAAAGAACTGATTGAGTTTGAATCAGCTACCAATGACCCAATGGCCATCTTTCTGACCGTTGGAATCATTGAATATATTACGACCCCTTCAATGGCGTGGGGTTCACTTCTGTTTATGTTTGTATTGCAGATGTCCCTCGGATTGATAGCTGGTTATGTGTCAGGCAAGGCGGCCTGCTGGGTGATCAACCGCATAAAATTGGATTATCAAGGACTCTACTCTGTAATGACTCTCTCGTTTGTACCGCTCATCTACTCTGTCACAGACTTGCTTGGAGGAAGCGGTTTCTTGGCAGTCTACATTGCGGGGCTGGTCATGGGTAATACGATATTTACCTATAAGAACAGTACGGTTAGTTTCTTTGACGGTGTCAGCTGGTTGATGCAGATTTTGGTCTTCGTTGTTCTGGGCCTTTTGGTATTCCCTTCCCAAATCGGTGAAATTGCGCTGGAAGCGATGCTGATCAGCATCGTTCTGATTCTTGTGGCACGTCCGGTAAGTGTATTTCTCGGTACTGCTTTTACTAAATTGACAACCAAGTCGAAACTTATGGTCTCGTGGGTTGGATTACGTGGGGCCGTTCCTATTATCATGGCCACCTACCCGCTTGTTCACGGTATCGAATTGGCAGAAACTTTCTTCGCCATTGTATTCTTTATTGTCGTCATTTCTGTTCTGATTCAGGGGACAACGATTCCACCCGTGGCCAGGTTTCTGAATGTAGACATGCCCGTAAAAGAGAGAACACAATATCCGATCGAGCTGGAGCCGTCAGTCGATACCCGGGCTGCACTGAAAGAAGTAGAAATTACTGCAGGTGATCACTCGGTTGGCAAACAGGTATTTAATCTGGGTCTTCCTGAAAAAGTGCTGATTACCATTATAAAAAGAGATGATCAGTTCATTGTACCCAGAGGCACGACGCGTATACGTGAAAATGACAGGCTGCTGATTCTATCCAATAAAAAAGAAGTGGCAGAAATACGCCGAATATTAAAAAGAGGTGCAGAGACGACGCCGGATGATGATTAATCAGGACAGGAAAATGACCCTCAGATCGATTGTATGAAGCTTGATGGATTTTTAGTTTCAATACTTATTGTCGTTGTCCTTGCCTATTTTTTTCCGGGATTGGCTGCAGAAGAGAGTTCCTTTCCGATAGACGCCATTTCGACCGCCGGGATCACCTTGATATTTTTCTTCTACGGACTCAAACTGAGCCCGGAAAAAATCAGGTCGGGACTGTCAAACTGGAAGCTTCATCTGCTGGTTCAGTCCTCCACATTCGTTCTCTTCCCCCTCATCATCCTGCTTTTCAAACCCCTGGTACAGACCGAATATGGAGAGACGATCTGGCTGGCCTTTCTCTTTTTAGCGGCTCTACCCTCTACAGTCTCATCCTCGGTGGTTATGGTATCGATTGCGCGGGGAAATCTGCCGGCGGCCATTTTTAATGCCAGTATCTCAGGGCTGGTCGGTATTGCCATTACCCCTCTCTGGATGGGATTCTTCCTGCAGGAGACCACGGGGGAGTTTGACCTGAGCAGTGTCTATCTGAAACTGATTTCCGAGATATTAATTCCCATCCTTATCGGCCTCGCCCTCCAGCGATATTGGGGGAAGTTTACCACACGGTACATGAAGCAGCTGACCCTGTTTGACAAGAGCGTTATTTTGTTGATCATCTACAAAAGCTTTGCCGAATCTTTTGAAGATAACTTATTTAGTGCGGTGAGGCCCATAGACTTACTATATATTACTTTGGTTTCTGTTCTGCTTTTTTATGCGGTGTATTTCCTGATCGGTTTTCTTTCAGATTGGCTGAGGTTCAACAGAGAAGACCGAATCACTGCGCAATATTGCGGTACTAAAAAATCACTTGTACACGGAACCGTCTTCTCGAAGATCTTATTCCAGAACTCTGCACCGCTTGGGATTATCCTCCTGCCTCTGATGATCTTTCATGCACTGCAGATCTTCATCATCAGTGTGATGGCTTCTAAGTTATCGAAAGAAGCGGGGAGTTGAACCGCGAAGCACTGCTTCGCAACAGAACATCTAATCATTAACCCAAATAGTAAATAAAAAAAATCCCCGACAAGTCTGGTTACTTGCGGGGATGTGAGTTTAGTGGAGGTGCGGGGAGTTGAACCCCGGTCCGAGATGGCAACCCATCAAGCGTCTACATGCTTAGCTGCTGATTAAAGTTTCGGAAGATGCAATGCTCAACAGCAAAGCAACATCTACCTATTCTGCATTAAGGTTCTCCAGCCATGCGACAGACACGCACTTCGGAAAAGTCTGTTTAAGTCGACGTTCCAGACAGTGTCAACAGACAAACGCCTGTGGGAACGAACCCGTCAGTTTAAGCTGCGAGTTGGTATGAGTAATTGTTGTCAATTACGATTATCCATGATCGATTTTTTACGAGATCCATCGGACTGACTCGGCATGCAGCCTGCGAATGTACTCAACCCGTCGAAGCCAGTACACCCCCAAGTCTGTGTATTTCACAATGTCAATGATCTATGTGTCAAAAAGATGGTGTAAAACATCCTTTCGACACACTGGTTAATATAACGAATGTAAAGTACAAATCGTATCTACATTTTCACCTCTGATTCTACTCCAATTCACCCTCTCCAAATGTCAGGAGCTCACCTGCCAGCCGAAGCAGCTCCGTTTCCGAAATCTTGGCGTCAAACTGCCCGTCAATCAGTCTGTTCTCCGTATTAATCAGAATATTTTGTGCCTCCCTGAGTTCCACGGATGTGATGGTTGCCAGGCGGAACTGTTCCAGTGCAATTTCCAGAGCGTCAACGGCCAGTTGCAAGTTTTCGCTCTCCAGTTCAACCAGCTGGAGAACGCTGGTATAGTTTTTATATTCGGCACGAAGTGCGGTCTCCAGAGTTCTGAACGCTTCATTCAGCTCGATCTCAGCATTCTTCTGTTCAATTTTGGCAATCTGGACCCTTCTGTTCGTATTAAACCCGTCGAACAAGTTGATTCTGGCAGTAAGTCCGACATAATACCCGTCTGTCTGGCCTTGCAGGATTAAGGCGTTCCGAATCTCTTCATGATTGTAAGTATACCCCATATTGAGATCCAGCTGCGGAAAACGTTCACGCCGGATCTCTTTTAGTTCCAGTTCAGAGATTTCAACTCGCTGCCTGGCGGCCTCCATCTGACGGTTGTTTTCATAAAAGAGAGCTTCAAGATCGGCCCACTCCATGTAATCAGACGTAACAATCTCCTCGGTCACTGTAAATTCGATATCCGTATCGAGGTCAAGTATCCGGATCAGATCTAACTTTGCACTATTTACTACTACCTCTTGCCGAAGGACCTCCGCGATATCCGTATTCAGATCCGAACGGGCAAGCAGCAATTCAAACTCGGTCCCCGATCCCAGGTCCCGCTTCGTCTGGGCGATATTGTACCGATCCTCAGAGATCTCCACGCTGCTCCGGAGAACATCCAGCATATTCTGTTCCCGCACGATTTCGTAATACTCTGTGATGATATCCCTGACAGTATTTTCAATCTCTATTCTGGCCATTGTTTCCCCCAGATCTCTGAGCTCTCCCAACTTTTGCCAGGTAACAAACATCCGGCCCCCGTCAAACAGGGTCCAGTTTAATTCCAGATCTGCAGATACCAGGGTGACCTCGGTATCCTCTGTCTCTTCTGGCAGATTCTCCCTGGTTTCAGACTCCGTTTCATAGATCTGCTCCCTGCTCCCGATCAGTTGTAACCTGGGCAGAAAGCCGGCATTTCCAAGAGTTCTGTTGAGCCGGTCGATCTCCGCCTCATTCTCTGCAATCAGAATTCCAAAATTCTGTTGCAATCCGATCCGGATAGCATCCTCCACTGTCAAATGAACAATCTCATTCTCCTGGGCGATACCCTCTTGCGGTAAAAATGCAAAATGAGACATGAGGGTAAGGAGCATTAATATTCCAAATTTTTTCATCATGATATAGACTTGCAGTTATTCGTTAGCCAAAAACTCTTCCGCCTCACTCATCTCTTTGACCGTAGCAAAGTAGGAGTAGACCGCAGGTATTACGTAGAGCGTCAGGAGTGTGCCAATTACCAGCCCGCCGATCACTGCCAGCCCCATGGAAGAGCGGCTCTCAGCACCAGCTCCGGATGAGAGAACCAGAGGAAAAATGCCCAGAACGGTAGAAAAGGAGGTCATCAATATCGGCCTGAATCTGGCTACCGAGGCATCAATAATCGCATCCATCAGAGACAGCCCCTGATATTGCCGCTGATTTGCAAACTCTACAATCAGAATACCGTTCTTGGTGACCAGCCCGATCAGCATAATCATGGCGATCTTGCTAAAAATATTCAGCGTATCTCCAAAGTACCAAAGTGCAAATAGTGCACCGAAGAGGGCCAGGGGTACCGTCAATAAAATGATCAGAGGATCCCGGAAACTCTCGAACTGAGCGGCGAGCACCAGACAGGTGAAGATCAGCGCCATTATAAAGATAAAGTTCAGGCTGGATACACTCTCTTCAAAATCTTTCGACGGGCCACTCAGGTCGGTAGCAAATCGCTCATCCAGAACCCGGTCTGCAATCTCCCGCATCGCTACGATTCCATCCCCCACTGTACTTCCGTTCGCCAGGGATGCAGAAAAAGTAGCAGAAGAGAGCCTGTTGAACCTGAACAGTTCTGCCGGCGAACTGCTCTCCACAAGGTTAACCAGATTATCCATTCGGACCAGATCGCCACTACTATTCCGGACACTCAGGTTCAGCAGATCCGAAGGCTCTTTTCTCATCTCCTCTTCGATGAATCCCTGAACCCAGTATTGCCGGCCCTCCATGGTAAAATACCCATAACGGGATCCGGCATAAGAGAGCTGGAGTGTCTCAGCAATATCCCGGATCGATACTCCCAGTGAACGGGCCCGGTTCCGGTCGATTTCCACCAGCATCTCAGGACGATTAAACTTGAGGTTTACATCAGCAAATGTGAAAATCGGATTTGCGCGCACCTCCTCAAGAAAGGGATCAATAATTTCTCGCAGATATTCAATATCTGGTGACTGTACCACAAACTGCACAGGCAGGCCTGTACCCCCCGACTGGAGGGTCTGCGGTTCGGAGACATAGACAGATGCGCCCGGCATTCTGCTTAATTTTTCACCCAGCGCAATGGCGATCTCCTGTTGGGAGCGTGAACGATCTTGCGGTTTTACCAGATTCAGAAATGCGGTTCCTGTGTTTGTACTGGTTTGTGACGTGATCGTGTTCAGGATGTCCGTTTCGGGCACCTCATCCAGGGTCACGTCGGTAATCTCATCCATCACCCGGTCCATATAAAAAAAGGTGGATCCCTCCGGAGCAGTGGCTGTAATATTGAGCGTACTCCTGTCTTCCAGCGGTGCGACTTCTTCCGACAGAAGTGTAAACAGCCCCAACAACAGCACAGAGACACCTCCCAGAATCCAGAAAGCGTAGTGGCGTACCTTCATAAAACTCTCCAGAGATCGACGATAGGCGTCTGTCATTTTTTTGAAATAAGGTTCCGTACGCTCATAGAACCTCGATTTACTACTCTCCAGCGTCAGAAATTTTGTTGCAAGCATCGGTGTCAGAGTCAATGCCACAAACGAAGAGATGATCACAGCAGCCATCAACACCACGCCAAATTCCCGGAAAAGGCGGCCGGTAACGCCCTCCATAAAGAGGATCGGTGTGAAAACGGAGATCAAAGCGAGCGTCGTGGCAATAATAGCCATAAAGATCTCCCGGGTTCCGATGATACCGGCCTGTACCACCGGCATCCCTGTCTCCAGCTTGGCGAAAATATTCTCCAGTACAATAATAGCGTCATCTACCACCAGCCCGATTGCCAGAATGAGTGCCAGCAAGGTGAGTGTATTGATGGTATACCCCAACATGAACATCACAAAGAAACTCCCGATGATGGAGATCGGGACCACAAGAATGGGGATCACTGTAGATCGAAGATCTCTCAGGAAGAGAAAAATAATCAGAACGACCAGGATAAATGCATAAATGAGTGATTTCTGAACTTCTGATATCGATTCCCTGATATACTCTGTGGAGTCGAGCCCTACCTCTACCTGTATATCGGGCGGCAGATCCTGCCGGATCGTTTCGATACGATTAAAGATTTCATCTACCGTAGCAATCTGGTTGGAACCGGGCTGGGGTATCGCTGCAACAGCCAGCATCGGAATCCCATTACGTTTAAGGACGGTTCTGTCGTCCCGTGTACCCAGTTCTGCCCTCCCTACATCCTGAAAGCGAACAATAGAACCATTTTCTGCCCGGATTATAAGATTGTCAAACTCTTCGAGCTCTGTCATGCGGCCCATCGTCCGGATGGTCAGCTCCACATCATCCCCTTCTATCACTCCAGAAGGTAACTCAATATTATCGGAGCCCAGTGCACTCCGTATATCCGATGGCGTGACATCATAGGCAGCCATCTTGTCCGGATCCATCCAGAGGCGCACTGCGTAGCGTTGTTGCCCCAACGTCCGGATAATACTGACACCGTCCACGATCCGGAGCTGTTCCCTGAAAATGTTTCTGGCATACTGTGTCAGCTCCAGACGGTCACGAATATCACTGTGCAGGTTTACCAGAAGAATCGGGTCACTGTCTGCATCCTCCTTCCGTATACTGGGTGGGTTGGCATCATCGGGCAGGTCTCCCAATGCGCGCGAGACCCGGTCACGAACATCATTTGCAGCTACTTCGATATCGGTATTGATATTGAATTCAACCCGAATTTCACTGCGCCCTTCCATACTGGTGGAGGTAAGAGTCCGGATTCCTGATACCGCATTGATCTGATCCTCGAGTGGCTCGGTGATCTCCCGTTCCACAACATCCGAGCTGGCTCCTGTGTAACTTGTACTCACGGTAATAACCGGGGGATCGACCACCGGATATTCCCTGATTCCCAGTTCATTATATCCTATAATTCCGAAGATCACGATCACAATGGACATCACCATTGCAAAAACCGGCCTCCGGATACTGATACTTGAAATCCGGCTCATAGATCTGCGATCTGATTCAGGTTTCTGATTTCAACATCCGATCCCTCACTCAGCTGCATCAGACCATTCACCAGAACCGTATCGCCGGGAGCAATTCCTGACAATATCTGGATCCGGTCCCGCAACCGGATACCCGTTTCAACAAAACTTTCACGAACCTTTCCATCTTGATAGACAAGCACTTTGAAGGATCCGTTGTCGGGCACCAGGGCCACCGACGGTACAACCAAAGCCTCATCAAAGGCACTCAACACAAGTTCCACATTGGCAAAAGCTCCCGGATTCAAAAGTCTGTTGGTATTTTCTGCAACAGCCCTCACCTGCACTGTCCGTGTTCTCGGGTCGATCTGCGGTTCGGTAGCAATCACCTCTCCTGTGAACAGAGAGTCGACACCCTGGACTTCAAAATTAATTTGACTACCCATCCGGACATTGGCAGAATATCTCTCCGGGATGGTAAAGTCCACACGGTCCGAGTCTGTATTCTGAAGAGATGCGATCCGGGTGGAAGGTGTCACATAAGCCCCTTCACTGATATAGGTCAGGCCTACAATCCCGTCAAACGGAGCGCGCACTTCTGTGCGGTCGATCTGTACCCTTACAGTGGCATGTTCTGCACGGAGATTGTTCAGCTGCATCAGGGTATTGTCATAATCCTCCTGTGTGGCGCCTCCCCTTTCGAAGAGCTGCTGCTGCCTTTCACTGGTCTCTTCAAATAGCTCAATATTCGACTCCAGCCTGGCGAGTTCTGCCTGAAGGTCGTTATCATTCACTTTCACCAGCAGATCCCCTGCAGACACTTCAGAACCTTCATTAATATAGAGTCCGATCACTTTGCCCGATGTTTCGGAGCTCAGATCGATCTCCTGGATGGCGCGAACTGTTCCTGTAGAGGAGATCAGATCTTCCAGGTAGCTGGCTTCTGCAACAACGGCATCCGCTTGAAAAATAAATGGTTCCGGCTCTTCTGCAAACAGATTCAGGTCCAGGATCAGTCCGATTAACTTCGGGATGATCAGAATCGCAGCGATACTGGCGATGATTGTGTACGTTATCTTCCGCTTATTTTCGGGATCTGAGAGATCCCCTTCCATCCCCAAGCGGTGCAAAAAACCCACTTTCTTCTTTGTCATAGTCAGATTTGAACGTTAAAACATTTGAAGGTTGTAACAACCCCATGATAAATTTGTTCCAAAAGGCCCGATTCATCCCTTCAGGCGCTTGTATTTACCAAGTCATTTGATTAGATTATTAAGATTCATTCGAAGTGCTATTTATCGGTTTAAGTGACCGCCTCTCTTTGGCCACTCCCCCTCTCATCTCTCCTCTTACTTAATGTCGTTCAAACAGTTCGTGTCACCTTTAAAAATCTGTAAAGTGACAAACGGTCCTAACGCTAAACATACTCAGACGGCGGGAACTGCGTTTTGATTGCAACTTTTGTCTTATAACTTCGGTATAGGTCACCAATATCTACTGTTCACAATTATTAACAGACGTTCTACATCCCTTGAAAAAGATCACCCTGTTCCCCATTTTGCTACTCCTCTCCGCACTTCCACTGCATGCCCAGGAACGATCCTCGATCAACGGATACATTGCAGACGCCGAAACCGGTGAAACACTGTTGACAGCCAACATCGCTCTGATGGAGATCAACCGGGGTACCTCTTCCAATACATCCGGTTACTTCACCATTACAAATCTGGAACCGGGTACTTATACCCTCGTCGCCACCTATATCGGTTACCGAAGATTTGAAACCTCGATCACTCTGGAACCAGGCGAAAATCTGAGGCTCGATATAGAGCTGATTCCGGAGAGCGTGATGATCGAAGAGATTGTTGTGGAGTCGGAAGCAGAGCGTGAAGAGGCCCGGAATATAGGAACTGCACAAGTGGCGACCCAGCTGATTAAAGAGCTTCCGTCTGTTGCAGAACCGGATGTTTTCCGCTCCATTCAGCTCCTGCCCGGGGTGAAAGCGGCCTCGGACTTCTCGAGCGGGCTCTACATCCGGGGCGGCGGTCCGGATCAAACATTGATTCTGCTGGATGAGACCACGGTTTACAACCCAACCCACTTTTTCGGTTTCTTCTCCACATTCAATCCGGATGCTGTCAAAGATGTCCGTCTCTATAAGGGCGGGTATCCGGCAGAGTACGGGGGGCGAATCGGTTCGGTGCTGTCCGTTTATAACAAAGATGGTAATCGAAACCGAACACGGGGATCCGTAAGTGTAGGTTTACTCGCCTCCCGAATTTCGGGTGAGGGCCCGGTTCGGGACGGCAGAGGCTCCTGGATGTTAGCCTTGCGTCGCTCTACCCTCGAACCTGTCCTTTCGGTCCTTCAGAAATCGGTCGATGGTGTCCCGGACACTTTTTACTTCTACGATATCAACGGTAAAGTGAATTACGATCTGGGAGAAAACGACCGGGTCTCCCTCGCCTTCTATGCTGGAAACGACCGGGTAAAAGTTCCCTTTCAGGAGGATGCGCTGATCACTCTTACCTATGGAAATCAGACAGCCAGTGCACAGTGGCGCAGAATTATATCCGAACGGCTCTACAGTTTCGTAACCGTAACCGGATCTCGGTACTATAACGAGCCGCTGATTCAGATTGCAGGTACCCCCATCCGGCAGGATAACAGCATTTACGATTTTTCGTTTAAGGCGGATCTGGAGTATCTGCCCAATGAGCTTCACACGGTCTCCGCAGGGCTCTGGGCAGGCAATTTGAACCTGCGCTATCAGGAAAGTTTTGACAATCTGGATACATTCGGTTCCCGGATTTCAGCTCGTTATCTCTCCGCCTATCTGCAGGACGAGTGGCAGGCACTCCCCGATTTGAAAATTAACGGGGGTGTCCGGCTGAATGCTTTTTCCGAAGGGAATTTTCTGAGACTTGAACCGCGTCTCTCTGCTGAGTACAGGCCAGCCCGGACGATCCGGCTTCAGGCTGCCTACGGTCGCTACAATCAGTACCTGACCCTGGTCACCAACGAAGCTTTTTCCGGGTTCGACACCTGGCTCACCTCCGATACCGACGTTCCGCCCGCCTATGGGGATCAATTCTCACTCGGTGCCAAAACCATACCGTTTACCGGGTACGGGCTGGATATTGAGGTCTATTACCGTACCATGAGAGATCTCTTTGAGCCGGACCCATTTATTGCGGATCCATCCGGCCTGGAGTACAGCGAACTCTTCCGGTTCGGAAAAGGATTCGCTTACGGAACCGAGCTTTTTCTGGAAAAGCAGACCGGGCCCGTGACCGGTTTCATTGGTTATACCTTCAGTGTTACCCGCAGAAAGTTTCCGGGATTTAATATTCAGCTTCTGGATCACCCCCTCCAGGCCAGATACTACTCCCCGAAATATGATCGCACGCACGATGTCAACATTACCGGAAGATACCAGTTCACAGACCGGTGGAGCATGACAGCCGTCTTCAGCTACGCGACCGGACAGGCCTATACCAAACCACTGGGACGAACACAGGTCACGGGATTGCCCTGGACGACGGAACCTCAGGACCTCTTTATTGTAGGCAACATCAACTCCTCTCGTTTGCCTTCCTATCACAGGCTCGATCTCTCTTTAAGCCGGGAAGGGACCTTCTTTCAACTGGGAGATGCAGAGTGGCAGTTCCAGTTGATCAACGTCTATTCCCGGCGAAATGTCTGGTTTTACACTTATGACTTTGATGAAAATCCGATTGAACGGAATGAGGTTAACCTCCTGCCCATCATCCCGTCTATCAGCTACACTGTAAATTTCTGAGCGAAAAAACGATGAAAAAGCCATTACTCCTGCTCCCTCTGTTTTTGACCCTTTTGTTTGCTACATCGGGTTGTGATCTCCTCGATCAGGACTCCTATCAGGAGTACATCATGATCGAAAGCTACGCCTACGCAGGCCTGCCCTATCCCGACATTCTTATCACACGGACGATGCCCGCAGACGTTGCCTATTCGGAAGCAGATGCCGCCATCAGCGAGGCGACAGTTCGGCTCTCAAAAGTTGGAGAGAACGGGGAAACGACCGATATCGTAGAATATATTCCATCAGATATACGTCCCGGGTGGTACCTTCCGTCCGATCCCGGCCCGATCATTCAGGCAGAAGCCACCTACCGCTTTGATATCGATATTCCGGAAAATGAGCACGTACGAGCCGAAACGACGATTCCCGCCCTGATTGAGTTTGTCGGCGAACTTCCGGCTGAAGTGCCCTATCGTGCAGAGAAGCAGCTGGAGCTCGTGCTGAACAGCCCGCCTCAGAGCTCCACCGGCACCTACTATCTTTTCAATTCAACCGCACTGGAGCCATCGATGGAGAACCTGACCCCTTTCTATCTCGCCTCGGTTGAGGGAGATGATGAGACAGACTATACTGATTATATTGTAACCAATTCAGGCCTCATCAGTGAGAATAATTTTGACAGGAACAGTGATGGTACGATTACCTTTGCCTACCCATGGATCGGGGTCACGTTCTATGGGCCCAACCAGTTGGTGGCCTATTCGGTCGACAAAAATACATACGATCTGGTCCGGACTCAGTCGGTTCAGTTAGGGGGTTCCAATCTCTCTCCCGGTGAAATTCCGAATGTGATCTACAATGTAGAAGGTGCCCTGGGTATTTTCGGCAGTATGTCGGCCGACACCGTCTATACAAGCTTTGTCCGGCCCTAACCAGACGCTTCTATAAGAAAGGAGCGCCTGCAGATATGTGGCCTACAGAATCAGCCAGCGATCTGAAATGGAGTGTTGAGAGTGTGGGAAAATAAACGGAGTTGTTTATTTAGTTAATTGTTCGTTTATTGCACATACTTCACACATAACTATGGCGAGATGGATAAAGCACAACTTACAAGAAAGCAGAAAAGATTCTTTGATTTTATTATTGAATATAAAAAAGAGCATGATGTCTGGCCCACTTACCGGGAAATAGCTGACCATTTTAATTACCGCTCCCCCAATAGCGTTACCCAGAATATCCAGGCACTTCTCAAAAAAGGATATCTTGTCAAAGGGGAAGATGATGATTATGACATCCATCCCGATTATGAGGAGAATTCAGGCCTGAATAAATCACCAGGCATCCCCGTACGCGGGTTGATCGCTGCAGGCCACCTTCAGGAGGCCGTCGAAGCCGATCTGGGCCGGATCACGCTGGAGACACTCTTTCCGAATCTGGACGATATGTTCGCCTTACGTGTATCGGGCATGAGCATGAGAGATGTAGGGATATTTGACGGGGACTTTGTGCTGCTCATGGACAGCGATGTGAGTAACGGCGATATAGGAGCTGTCCTTTATAATGGGGAGACCAGCCTGAAAAAAATCTACTACGATAAAGACGGACTGCGACTTGAGCCCGCCAACCCCGATTATGAGGATATCATTGTTGAACCTGATATCTTTGAAGAGGTTCGGATCATTGGCAAGTATATAGGCCATGTGAACCGTACGGGAATTCACCGGGCAATTCCAACGCGTAAAGCGAGCTGAGTGGACTATCGGTTCCGAAGTGAACCCCGTCTCCGGTTCACAGAATCTGGCAAAGGGTAGAACAGCCGGGTGATGCGCGAAGGGCAGGGCTTATTCCTCTTCTGTGTCTTCCGCAATTTTGCCGGACATAGGTTCTTTCTTCTCCGACACTTCCTTGATCGCAGGATCACTCACAATGGTAATCAACCTGCCGTTTGCGCCCCGGCGGGAATCAAACAGTTGAGAATCTTTAACCCATGCACGTCCACCGTCGTGCTGCAGCTTCTTGGTATTCTTATATTTGAATGCTGTCTTGTGAAGATCAGGCAACTTGCTCATTGTTACAATCTGTTAGAAGTTTTTCGGTAGTTATTTTAGGAAAGATAGGAGATCTACCGATCATTGTCAGCATGAGAATCGCAGATCCTACCTCCTATGGAATTCATGAAAATAATTATGCGAAATGATTTTTTATTTATCGCTAAAAACTTTAGTTTGTAAGTCTATAAGAAAATTCAAATAACAAGTTGGAAGAGATATGTACGCGGTCGTTAAAATTGGCGGGCATCAATATAAGGTGAAGGAAGATCAGACTCTGTTTGTTAATCGGTTGAATACAGAAGATGAGAAAATCACCCTGGAAGATGTTCTGCTTGTAAAAGACAGTAAAGGAAATGTAAGTATCGGCAAGCCTGTTGTAGAAGGTGCCAAGGTTGAAGCTACCATTGTAGATCATCTTAAAGCCGATAAAGTCATCGTTTTTAAAAAGAAACGACGGAAAGGATATCGGGTGAAGAACGGCCACAGACAGCCAATTACCCAAATTAAAATCGACAAAATTTCTTAAATCCGAGGTTGAACAATGGCACATAAGAAAGGACAAGGATCCACAAGAAACGGAAGAGATTCGCAATCCAAGCGACTTGGTGTTAAAAAGTATGGTGGTGAAGCCGTTCGTGCCGGCAACATCATTGTCAGGCAAAGAGGCACAAAATTTCACCCGGGTGAAAATGTAGACAGAGGAAGTGACGATACACTCTTTGCTCTCAAAGATGGTGTGGTTAGCTTCAGAACCCGTGCCAACGGACGTAAGTTTGTATCCGTAACAGAGGCGTAACTACTTTTTACTTTATTTAAAAGCCCAGACAGCTGAAGTTGTCTGGGCTTTCTTTATTTTGGGGATATGAACTTTACCATACCATCATATCCTGAACTGAGTTACGGCACGCTGTTTTGCATCGGTAAGAATTATGCACTGCATATCGAGGAGATGAAAAGCAGCCCCTCCAGTACACCTGTTGTGTTCCTGAAGTCTCGTAACTCCATTATCCATAGCGGCGAACAGATCGTGATCCCATCCGTCTCCCAAGAGATCCATCATGAAGTAGAGCTCGTACTTCTGATCTCAGAGCCCGCCCAAAATGTACCTCCCTCTTCCGCCCTTCACGCTGTTGGCGCCTATGCTGTGGGCATCGATGTGACGGCACGTGACCTGCAATCAACTGCCAAAAAGAAAGGATTGCCCTGGGCGCTCGCCAAGGGATTTCAGACCTTTTCCCCGATCGGTAACTTTATCCCCTACAGCGGCAGGGAGAACCTGCAGGAGATGGAGATCATGATCCGGGTCAATGATGAGGTTCGTCAGAAGAGCAATACCTCTCATATGCTGTTTTCTTGTGCAGAAATAATATCTTATCTCTCAAAGCACTTCACCCTGCAACCGGGGGATCTTATTTTTACCGGTACGCCGGAAGGGGTCAGTCAGATCAAACCGGGAGACCATATTTCTGCCACTCTCGATGAAGGGAAATCTGTAGTTGAAGTAGATGTTATTGGATAAGAATCTGTTATTACGAGGCTTTCTTGCAGTGATTGTTTTTTGGGGTTTGTCCGCCCTCTCTCTGCCGGGGGGTCTCTATGCCCAGGATCTGGACTTCCTGGATCAGCATACCACTTATCTCTGGCCAACCGATGCAAGCCATCAGCTCTCCTCTACGTTTGCCGAGACCCGATCTGCTCATCTGCATGCAGGTATCGACATCCGGACATTCGGCAGGGAGGGGTTCCGCGTCTTTGCCACCCGGGACGGGGTTGTGCACCGTGTGGCTACGGGGCCTTATGGTTACGGAAATGTGGTCTACTTAAAACACGATGACGGATCTTACTCCGTTTATGCACACCTGAACCGCTTCGAACCCGGGCTTCAGCAGTTCGTGGACTCCCTCCGTTTTATAAATTACTCCTTTGACCTT
>CALKWT010000242.1 GCA_938003885.1 uncultured Balneolaceae bacterium
ACCTATGTTCTGAGTGCAGGATACTACGATGCCTATTTTGGAAAAGCGCAAAAAGTCCGCCGGCTCATTCAGCAGGACTTCGAAAAAGTGTTTAGCCAGGTGGATGTGATCGTCACCCCAACGACACCGACCACAGCCTTCAAAATTGGTGAGAAGGTGAATGATCCAGTGCAGATGTATCTGAATGATATGTATACCACGTCTGCAAACCTGGCCGGTATTTGCGCTATAAATGTACCTGCGGGTATCCACCCCAACGGACTGCCCTACGGTATCCATTTCATGGGAAATGCATTCCATGAGAAGGATATCCTCAGAGCGGGAAGACGGGTGGAGCTGCTGCAGGGCTAAAAACCGGGCTATCATGACACAATCCACCTCGCGATTCCGGCTGCAAACTTCGTTGCCGCTCTATCTGCCTGTTCTGCTGACAGGCTTCATGATCGCGGGCCTGTTGTGGATGTCGGCTTGCTCTTCGGAAGAGGAGGGGTTTCGGTTTACGGATCAGGGCCGGGAAGTCCCGGCTTTCGATTCCGACTCTGCCTTCCGTCACATCGAAACACAGGTGGGCTTCGGCCCGCGCGTGCCCAACACGGAGGCGCATCGCCAGGCTATTCAGTACTACCATACTCATTTCAGTGAGCAGGCGGGCCCGCGGGGCGTCTACGTTCAATCTTTCACGCAGGAAGTATATGGAGATTCCCTTCAGCTCTACAATCTGATCGCTTCCTTCTCACCTGAAAAATCAGATCGCATTATCCTGGCAGCTCATTGGGATTCGCGGCCCCGTGGCGAGCAGGACCTTCACCAGCCTGAGCTGCCTGTTCCCGGTGCCGATGATGGCGCCAGTGGAGTGGCTGTGCTGATGGAGTTTGCATCGATTTTTAAGGAGAATCCGCCACCTGTGGGGGTCGATATCGTGCTTTTCGATGGTGAAGATTATGGAGAAGAGGGAGATCTGGATCACTATTTCCTGGGTTCACGCTACTGGAGTGAGAACCCTCCGGTTCCGGGCTACAGCCCGCGATTCGGTATCCTCCTGGATATGGTCGGAGGAGCAGGTGCCCAATTTCCCAAAGAGGGATACTCCATGGATTTTGCCCCCTCCCTTGTTAATGAAATCTGGCGGATCGGCCAGGAGTTTGGCCATTCAGACCTCTTCCGTGAGGAGCGGGGCGGCAGAATTGCTGATGATCATATTGTGGTTCAGCGTATTACCGGTATTCCGATGATCAACATCATCCATCACTCCACAGACAACCGCGGTGGGGCCCATTTTGCGGAGTATTGGCACACGCAGAGGGATGATCTGGAGATCATAGATCCCGGGGTGATGCAGGCCGTCGGGGATGTGTTACTGGAACTGATTTACAACCGGATACCGTCATGAATTATCTGAAATTTATTTTTACCCTCCCCGATGACTTGCAGGAATTTATCATTGCAGAGCTTCTGGATCTGGACTTTTACGGATTCGAACAGCTCGATGGAGAGCTGATTGCCTATGTCGAGAAGCCGCGGTTCAATGACAGCCACCGGGAGGAGATCGAAGAGATGCTGCTGAGGCATCCGGGGTGCAGTTTCCGTGAAGTGGATGAAATTGAGGAAGAGAACTGGAATGAAAAGTGGGAGCAGACGATCCAGCCGCAGCAGGTCGGGCAGTTTCTGGTAAAACCGACCTGGTCAGACGCCCTGCCGCAAGGGGATTCCATTTTGCTGGAGATCGATCCCAAGATGGCGTTCGGGACCAGCTACCATGAAACCACACGCCTTGCCCTTCGTCAGCTGAGTGAGATCTCCTTCAAAGGCAAACGGGTGATGGATGCCGGTACCGGCACTGGAATACTGGCCATTGCCGCTGTGAAACTGGGGGCTGCCCATGTCACCGGATTTGATATCGATCCCTGGAGCCAGAAAAATGCGATGGAAAATATCTACCTCAATCAAGTTCATGAGCGGGTGGATATCCGTTCCGGAAGTATTGAGACGATTCGTGATGGGGAGAGTTTTGATGTCGTGCTGGCCAATATCAATCGCAATGTGATTCTGGAGCTGCTCAGCTTTTTAATCGGCCGTACGAACAGCCAGGGAGAAATGCTGCTGACGGGGCTGCTGCACAGTGATGAAGAGGTGATCCGGCAGGCACTCTCGGATTATCCGGTAACCATTTCCAGCCAGCAGGCAGAAGGGGAGTGGATTCTGCTTCATCTCAGGAAGCAGTAGTGTGATAGAAGCCTCGATTGATATCGGCACCAATACCGTACTGCTACTGGTCGCGGAGAAGAGAGGGGGCCGGCTGGAGGTGCACCATGAGGAGCAGCGGCTTCCCCGGTTAGGTAAACAGGCTGACTCCGATAAAAATCTGAACCGGGAGAGCATGGATCGGGTGATCCGTTCGCTGAGAGAATTTGCCGCTTTTCTGAAAGAACGTTTCCCTCAACTCTCCGGGCCCCCTGTGGTCACAGCGACCAGTGCCGTCCGGGACGCTCCCAACCGGGCCCTGTTTTTAAACGCTGTCGAAGAGGCTACGGGGTGGGCCGTCAGGGTATTGAGCGGAGAGGAAGAGTCGCAGATCACCTATCGGGGCGCACTGTCGGTACTCGATCCCCAGATCGTGAAAGGGCGGCGCACCCTGATACTGGATATCGGGGGAGGGAGCACGGAGTTTGCCCTTGGGGAGGAGGGAAAGTTACTGGCTGCGCAATCGCTCGATATGGGAAGCGTCCGCTTTACTGAGAACTATTTTAATTCCCTGCCGCCAGCGGAAGAGGAGAAATCTGTGGCAGCACGCGCAGTCCGGAGTCTATTAAGAGACCTGAGAGGGGAGTTGGTTTCGAAAGAGGTGGAGCGCTCACCCGGAGGAGGGCAAGAGAAGCAGCTGCAGTTGGTGGGTGTGGCTGGTACCGTCACTTCCATAGCGGCTCTTTCAGCCGGGCTTACCCATTATGAAACAGAGAAATTAAACGGGATGGATCTCCCGCTTTCGGAAATCCGGAAATACCGCAAGCTCTTTGAGGGCTTGCCACCAATGGTAATTGAAGAGAGATATGCCCCGTTTTTAGTGGGCAGAGGAGAGGTGATTACAGCGGGCCTTATCATTTTGGAAGAGGTGTTGGGATTCTATAACAAACATCTGCTGACCGTCTCCACAGGCGGAGTTCGTCACGGTATGCTGATATAGAAAATGCCGGAACTCTTCCGAATTCCGGCATTTTTGGGTACGTCCATCATATCATAGTTAGAGTATATGATGGCGACAGTATACCGTTAATTGATTGGAATTCTGAGTCCGGCTGCCAGTGAAAACTGTTCGAATCCGCTCAGAAAGAGTCTGGGTTCAGCATACAGTTTAATGGAACCGAGGTTGTACTCTACACCGGCACCAATTCCCAGGCCAAGTTCGGTATCAGAACCTGAAGACCCAAACCAATCTGAACCGCTGGGTCCGTCCCAGCTCACTTTCGCATAGTGAATACCGAGCGTACCCAGGGCGTAGAACATCACATCATTCTTATTGTAGAAAATGTAGTTGTAGTTGGCGTTGATCTCAAACATGGTGGTACTGAACTCACCTCCACCGGGAAATGACTCGGAAGGGGTTAACCAATAAATAATATCTGCTCCCAGACGCATATCCTCGTTAAGTACATACGTACCGCTTGCCTGAATTCCCAGCTCCTCGATATCCAGTCCGTAAGCTAAACCGCCGCCTACTGAGATCTGTGCCTGAGAGACCGTGAATAGGCCAAGTGATAATATCGCACCCAATAGTAAGTTTCTGAACTTTTTCATGTTGTATGTATCTAAATAGTTGATTTTAGTTAGTTGTATCTAGTTTACTACGTCTGCAAAGCTTCCATTTAAGCCGGGATAGATGATATCCATAGGGTTGGAAACAGTGCAGGGCTAAATGTATGTCTTTCTATGCGTAAAATCCCACCGTTTCATTTCATTAAATTTTCAGATCGGATAAAAAAATTTTATGGAAAGAAGAGAGGTGGGGGCCCTGATTTATGGCAGGAGATGGAGCCGTGCCAGCATCGAACACCGGGGGCGTGCCAGCGAGAGGTATTCAGCCCCGCCGGCTGCTGTTGGAGTGAGGGGCCGGCCGGTTTATGCAGGGGTACGGTGGGCGGCCGGATCGATCCGGGGAGCCCAGGCACGGGTGGCAGGTCCGAAAGCCGGTACATACACAAAGCAGCCTGAAATCAGATCACATTAACCCGAAGAGTTCGGGCAGCCAGGTACTCAACGTGGGCCAGAAGGTGATCAGAAGTAGGGCTACGACCATCCCTCCAAAGAGAGGCAGGAGAGGACGGAGAACCCTCGTAATTGTGGTCTGTGCTACGCTGACCCCGACAAAGAGCAGCGTGCCTACCGGGGGTGTACAGATTCCGATACAGAGATTCATGATCATCATGATACCGAAGTGGACCGGATCGACACCCAGTTCTGTAACAACAGGTAGAAAGATCGGAGTAAAAATCAGGACAGCAGGAGTCATATCGATGAACATGCCTACGACCAACAGAATCAGATTGATGGTGAGGAGGATCACAATCTTGTTGTCACTCAGGCCAAGCAGGGCCGAACTGATCTCCTGGGGAATTCCCTCAAAAGACATCACCCACGACATACTGACCGACGCGGCAATCAGCAGCATCACAATAGCGGTCGTTGAGGCAGCTATTACAAGAATATCGGGGAGATCCGTGACCTTGATTTCACGGTAGATAAAAGCCAGTATAAGACAGTAGAGCACCGCAATGGCAGCGGCCTCTGTAGCGGTGAAAATTCCCGCTACGATCCCTCCGATGACAATGAGAAGCAGGAGCAGACTGGGTATTGCAGTAACAAAGGCAGAGAATGCTGTTTTTAAGGAGGTGCGTTCCCCGACCGGAAATTTGCGGTGTTTTGCCCAAAAATAGGCAATCGTCATCAGAATAAGTCCGGTCAGAATCCCCGGAACGTAGCCGGCAATGAAGAGAGCCGCGATGGACGTACCCCCGCTGGCCAGGGAGTAGATAATCAGAATGTTGGAGGGTGGGATTACCAACCCCATCGATGAGGAGGTGATATTGACGGCGGCGCCAAACTCTTTGGAGTACCCTTCCTGCTCCATTCTTGGTGCCAAAATACTTCCAATAGCGGAAGCAGCCGCCACAGCAGAGCCGGCAATGGCTCCGAAAAGCATGGCAGCCACCACGTTGATTTGGGCGAGGCCTCCGGGTAGCGAGCCGATCAGGCTTTTGGCAAAGTTAATAAGCCGGTGGGCGATCCCCCCGCGATTCATGATCTGTCCGGCAAGGATAAAGAAGGGGATGGCCAACAGGGTAAAACTGTCGAGACTGACCATAAATTGCTGACCGTACGTTGTCAGGGCAACGGCCGGATCCAGTCCGGTAAAGAGTACGAGGATCCCCGCTACGCCAAGCGCCCACCCGACAGGTACACCTATGGCCAGTAAAAAAAAGAAGCTAACAATCAGAAGCGCAATTTCCATAATGGGCTTATGTAATCAGATTTAGGATCAGGGTTCAGGTTGAAGGAGGGGTGGATTCCGGGGCTGTTATCCCATTCCCCTGAAGCAGAGCCTTTATATTCACAATTTTATAGTAGGTGATCAGGAGTCCGCTTATCGGGCCGATCAGATAGACAAAGGCCATCGGAATCTGCATTGTGGGGGTCAGCTGCCTGTAGACGAATGTTGTGTAGACCAATACGCCCCCGCCATATACAAGGACGGAGAGCACAAAGAGGATGATCACCAGATTGATCACAACGTTCAGCCTGACACGGTTTGCCGGCTTCAGGCGCTCTGAAAGCAGATCGATAGAGACGTGGGCATTGCGCCCGGAGAGGTAGGCAATGCCCAGGAGGCTGACCCAGATCAGTAAGAACCGGGCCAGTTCATCGGTATAGGTGCTGGGTGCATTTAGGATGTACCTGGAGATCACCTGCCATACCACACACAGTATCAGTGTCCCCATCAATAGTGCCATTGTTCCCCTGGTCGCGCCATCCACTAATTTCTTCATAACTGCTCTTCAGATAAAATCTCTATTCCCTGCTATTTCGTATTTGAGTTACCCACGAATCGTAGAGGTTCGGGTATTTCTGTCTAAACCTGTCGTAGATCGGTTCCACCTGCTGCCGGAAGGGCTCCTTGTCTGGATAGATCACTTCCACCCCCGCATCCGCCACCACCTGCATCGATTCCAGTTCAGAAGCTGTCCACAGCTCATGCTGATAGGCTACCGATTCTTCTACGGCCTGGCGGAGCCACTGCTGCTGGCGGCTGGTAAGGCTCTCCCAGACGGTGGTGCTGATGATCAGAATGTCCGGAACGGCGGTATGTTCATTGATGATGTAATAGTCCGTTACCTCATAATGGCGGGAGCTGTAGTAACTTGGAGGATTGTTTTCTGCCCCGTCTACGATCCCACCCTGGAAAGCGGTATAGAGTTCGCCGTAGGAGATGGGCGTGGGAGATCCGCCCAACTGACGAATCAGCCCGATGGCCATGACACTCGGCTGAACCCTGATTTTCATGCCTCTCATATCCCCGGGAGTGTGAAGGGGTTTCCCTGCGGTATAGAAACTTCGAAAACCTGCATCATAATAGGCAAGGCCTTTGAGCTTGTAAGGGATTCCGCTGTCCAGAAGCGCTTTTCCAATTTCACCATTGATCACCCGGCGGTAGTGCGCGTCATCCTCAAAGAGGTAGGGAAGGCTGAGGACCCGGATGTCAGGAACAATGTTCTCGAGAGATGCCCCCGACACTTTGGTTACGGCCACAGCGCCGAGCTGAACCAGTTCGAGCAGAGATCGTTCATCCCCCAGCTGCCCGGCGGGATAGACGTTCATGACCATCTTGCCGCCGGAGATCTCCTCAAGCCGTTCCGCCATGTAGTCCATCCCCAGAGTAACCGGATGAGTGACATGCATGGCGTGGGCGAGAATCAATGTCTTCGTATCGTCAGCTTCCGATTTGCTGCAACCGGCAAGCCCGCCCAAAGTTACCGTGGCGGCGATGATCAATGAAAAAAAAGATGTTTTGTTCAACATAAAGAGACGAAATTTAGAATAGGCCGGGGTGCCCGCCTGAGATCAGATAGATGCCCTCTGGGAGTTTAGAAAATTTTGGTTAGATATAAAAAATAGTTTGTGATGAAATTGGCAGAGGGCAAATAGCCTGCGAACAGCCCGCCCCGGCTATCTTCACCCGCGTAAAGAGCGCTGCACGCAGGAGAAAGGGACTTACTTCTGCCTTCTGAAAAAGGTTGAACAGCGGCTGGGAGAGGGCCATTGAGCTGAATCCAATCGAAGGGAGCAACCGATCATGGCGATGGCTTCTCTGCTACTTTCTTCAGAGAGGACTCCCGCACGATCAGCTCCGGTGTAAGCAAGGTTTTCTGTGAAAGAAACTTCTCAGGTTTGGTACGCGCCTGCTTCAGGAACTGCTCTGCTGCCAGGTTCCCCATTCGTATGGTGTGCTGATCCAGCGAAGTCCGTCCCGGTTCGATCACCGAGGCAGAGAAGTCATTACTATACCCGACCAGGGCAATCTCATCCGGGATGGCGATGCCTGACTCTTTGAAATATCCAATCGCTCCGATGGCCGCAAAATCACTGGAGGAGAAGAGTCCATCCGGCGGCTGCGGCAGCTTCATCAGCTTTTTCCCCATCTGGTATCCCGTCTGTACAATACGGTAGGTATTCTGAATCAGATCCGATTCGATGATGAGCTCCTCATCCACATCCAGATTGTGATCTTCCAAAGCCTGCAGATATCCTTTCAAGCGGTTTTGATAGATATGGATATGCTGTTTTCCTGCAAAATGGGCAATGCGCCTGCAGCCCTGTTCAATCAGATGGACTACCCCCTGATAGGCTCCCAGATAGTCATCGGAAATGACCATATTCACATCCAGGGATTCAATCACACGATCGTAGAGCACCAGGGGGACTCCCAGATTTTTTACTTTCTGAAAATGGGAGATATCAGAGGTCTCCTTCGCCACCGAGGCGATGATGCCATCGACCCGGATATTGAGAAGGGTGTCGATACTCGATTTCTCTTTTTTATACTGATCATCCGACTGGCAGATCATCAGATGATACCCTTCATCCCGGACAATCTCTTCGATTCCCCGGATAAATGAGGCAAAAAACTGCCTGTCGGAGGTGGGTACGATCACTCCGATGATGTTGCTCTTTCCCTTTCGGAGTGCCGATGCGATACTGTTGGGCTGGTAGTTCATTTTTTCTACCATCTCCCAGACCGCTTTCTTCATCTCATCACTGATCCGGTGATGATCCGCTAAGGCTCTGGAAACCGTGGAGGGAGTGGTGTTCAGCTTTCGGGCAATATCCGTTATGGTTGTTTTTTTCTTTCGGTTCATTTATTCAGATCTATGGAGAATCCTCACCGCAACAAGATGCGGTGGATACCTGCGTCATATTCAGGAGACAATCTGCAGTTTAAGCAGCAGACGGTAATGGGCCTTTTAACCCTGGAAATCAACTGTCAGCTGACGAAAGTAACAAACTGCTTCCCCCTTGTAAAGCTTTCACTCTGTTCACGCAGAGGCCTTCCCCTCCTTCCGGCAATACGGACCCTGAGAATCGGAGGAGAGCATCCTAGCGCAATCCTTTGCATGATATTCGGGTTTATAATGTCAAATTAAGGGTATCCGGATTCCGCAGGCAAGTAGAAGAATACAAGGTTTTCCGTCAAACAAAGTATAAAAAATTATTTAAATAATCTGTTTCGTTTTACAAACGGGTTTTGAAGTACTTGTAAGTTTAATAAAAACAAATTGTAGATAAATGAGTTAAGGGGTGGTAATTTCTACGCTGGAGGAATGAGAGATGCAAAATTACTTGAAAGAGTGTTGCAACTCTAAAAATTATTTTTTATCTACCCATGCGCAAACGATTGCGCTTACCTGGCTCAATTTTCACACATAAGCAAGCAAGTTGCAAGGGGTCAGGCAGTTTGGTTCTTGCAATGGCAACCATTTTTAACCAAAACAAAATTAATAAGGGGTCGAAATGTTATGAACAAACTAGATACGTGGAATCCGGTTTTCTACAAGATCTTCCTGACGGTGTGTGCACTCATCATCACTGGTTTGACCGGGCCAGCCTCAGCACAGGCACAGGGATACACAGTGACGGGGCACGTTCTTTCTTCAGTTGAAGAGGAAGCGCTTCCGGGAGTTAATGTTCTGGTCCGGGGGACCTCGATAGGAACGGCCACCAACCTGGAGGGAGAGTTTTCGCTCACCGTACCATCCGGTGATGCCGTGCTGGTTTTCACCTATATAGGATATGAAACCCTGGAGGTGGAGCTGGATGGCCGTGAGCAGCTGGAGATCCGGCTCACTCCCCAGGCCATTCTGGGAGAAGAGCTGATTGTCGTCGGTTATGGAGCCGTCCGGCAGGAGGCCGTGACCGGATCCGTGGAATCGATGCGGGGTGAAACCCTTCGGGAGATGCCCTCGCCAAACATCTCAAGGGCGCTTCAGGGGCGGATGCCAGGGATTGAGATTTCGCAAACCTCTTCCCAGCCGGGTGCCGGTATGCAGATCCGTATCCGGGGAACGCGCTCTCTGACAGCAAGCAACGACCCCCTGGTGGTACTCAACGGAATTCCGTTCTCAGGCTCGATCAACGATATCAACCCGAATGACATTGAGAGCCTCGATATCCTCAAGGATGCCTCTGCAACAGCAATTTACGGGTCACGGGGGGCGAATGGTGTGATCCTGGTCACCACAAGAACCGGCCAGATCGGACAGCCTGCGACCCTGAGTTACAGCGGTTACCACGGTATCAGCGACATCTTCTCAAAATATCCGATGATGGACGGCCCCGAATTTGTAAAGATGCGCCAGCTCGCAGGACAGTACGAGAACGGTCCGGATGAGTTTAACGATGTAAATATCGACTGGCAGGATCTCTTCTATCAGACCGGAATGATCACCAGTCACGATATCGGGCTCGCGGGAGGGACCAGTCACGGAACCTACAATTTCGGCCTGGGCTACTACGGCCAGGAGGGAGTGGTTCCCACGCAAGCCTACCAGCGTATCTCTCTGCGTGCTGCAGTGGACCAGCGGGTGGGCGAACATTTTCGGTTTGGCCTGACAAGCAACAACAACTATAACATTACAGAGGGATCCCAGATCGACATTTACTCCAATCTGAGTGCCACACCCATCGCGAACCCCTACAATGAGGATGGATCCTGGAGACGCACGGTCCGGATGGCACTGGATGAAAACTGGGTCTCGACCCGCGATGTTCTGAACAATCTCGATGGGCAGTGGCTGAATGAAAGCCGTTCGTTTGCCTCCTACAACGCGCTCTATGCCGAGGTGGAACTGCCCTGGGTGGAAGGGTTAACCTATCGTGCGAACCTGGGGCTGGATTACCGCCAGAGCAATGGAGGGGAGTTTACAGGCCGGGGAATCAACAGCGTCAATCCCGATACGGAATCCTCTGCCGCGGTGAGCAACTCCCATACCTACCACTGGATCATTGAAAATCTGCTGATGTATGACAGGACCTTTTCGGGAGTGCATAACCTGAATTTGACCGGGCTCTACTCTGCAGAGGAGAATAAATACAACCGCTCCAGCATGACGGCCAGGGACATTCCCGCAGAAGCGTTTCAGTTTTACAATCTGGGGCATGCCAACGGCGAAATAAACATCAATCCGGACGGACAGGTGTATGAGCGGTGGGGGCTGATGTCGTGGATGGGACGAGCGATGTACTCCTATGACGACCGCTACATGATCACTGCGACCATCCGGTCGGACGGCTCTTCCAGGCTGGCGGAAGGGTATAAGTGGCACACCTATCCGGCCGTTTCGGTGGGGTGGAACCTGGGCAGGGAAGATTTCATGCAGGATGTCGATTTTCTTAATCAGCTTAAATTACGGGTTGGTTACGGTCAGACATCGAATCAGGCGATCACTCCATATGCCACGCTGGGCCGGCTCAACACCCGCCCCTATAACTTCGGCGATTCGCACTATGCCACCGGATTTTATGTCTCGCAGCTTCCGAATCAGAGTTTGGGCTGGGAGTATTCCGAAACGTGGAATTTCGCCGCCGATTTCGGACTTTTTAACGGCAGGCTCTCCGGTACAGTGGAGTATTACACCACCCATACCAAAGATATCCTATTGAACGTAAGCCTTCCCTCTACGGCCGGGGTGAGCAGCTATACGGCCAACATCGGTGAGACCGAGAATAAAGGGATTGAGCTGTCGCTTCACGGTATCCTGCTTGAAAATCCGGATGGATGGGGACTGGAAGCAGGAGTGAACATTTACGGCAACCGGAATAAACTTGTGGCCCTGGCTTCAGAGCAGGAGCGGGACGAGTCCAACTGGTGGTTCGTGGGGCACCCGATCGATGTGATTTACGATCATGAATATATCGGAATCTGGCAGGAAGATGATCCCTATCTGGATATCCTGGAGCCGGGCGGAAACCCCGGGATGATCAAGGTGAAGTACGACGGAGAGTTCAATCCGGACGGGACACCGGTACGGGCGATCGGGCCGGCTGACCGGCAGATCATCAGTCTGGAGCCCACATTCCAGGGAGGGTTTAATACGCGCCTCTCCTACAAGCAGCTCACCTTCGACATGATCGGTTCGTTCAAGCAGGGCGGCAAGCTGATCAGCACCCTGCACTCCGGTACAGGGTATCTGAACATGCTCAGCGGCCGGAGAAATAACGTGGATGTGGATTACTGGACGCCTGATAATCCCGACGGAAAGTATCCCTTGCCGGGAGGAATAACCAGCGGGGATAACCCCAAGTATGCCAATACCCTGGGGTATTTTGACGCCTCCTACCTGAAAATCAGGACGATGACGCTGGGGTACAACTTCTCGGCCAGTTCCTGGCTCGAGAATGCAGGGATCAGGGAGCTGAGAGTTTACGCCTCGGTTCAGAATCCGTTTGTTCTCTTCTCGCCATTTAACAATGAGACGGGGCTCGATCCGGAACCCAACTCCTACGGGGATGAAAATGCTGCTGTCACTTCCTACCACAGAAGATTACTGACTCTCGGGACCAACGCACCGGCTACCCGCAACTATATGTTAGGTATTAACTTTACATTCTAAACAGACAGAACCATGAAGAAACGAAGCTTTAAAGCCACTATCGCGCTGACTTTTGTCCTGTTACTGCACAGCGCATGTTCTGACATTCTGAATGAGGAGCCGCGGAGCATCTATGAACCGGGCTTCTTCTCTACAGAAGAGGGAGTGGAAGGGGGAATCACCTCACTCTATGCACACCTGCGTTATATTTACGGGCAGGCTTACTACTACAACACGACGTTAACCGGAACCGATGAGGTGACCTACGGCGAGAGTGCCGATCAGAACTTTCTGGTAATGGATCTCACCGGCCAGGGGGAGATAACCTCCACAACCAGCCGTGCGGATGCGATCTGGGGGGTGGCCTTCAGCAATATCAACACCGCAAGCGGGATTATTGAGAATGCCGCCGCCGTCGGGCTGCCGGATGAACTGATCGCAGAGGCCAGATTTTTCCGTGCGTTTGACTACTTTCTGCTGGTTCAGACCTTCGGGGGAGTCCCGCTTGACCTGGGAGCAGGGGAGCTCGAGTTCAACACCAACCCTTTCCGTGAGTCGGTTCGAAATACGGTACCCGAGGTCTATACCCGTGCCATCTTTCCCGACCTGATTCAGGCGGTGAATGATCTTCCTGATAACCCGCGGGTGGTGGGCGGCGTAACCAAAAACGTAGCGAGGCTCTATCTTTCAAAAGCCTATCTCACCTATGGATGGTGGCTGGAAAATCCGAACAACATTCCGACCTATCCCGAGACAAGCCGCAACGATCCTGACGGAAACAACCCGCAGTGGTACTACCAGCGCGCCTATGATATCGCTGTAGAGGCGATTGACAATCCGGGGCCTTACGGACTGCAGCCCACCTTCTACGATGTGAACCTGGCTCAGAACGACCGTAACAACGAAATCATGCTCTTTGCGGATCATACCGAGACGAGGGAGTACTACAACGCTTCCAGCCATACCTGGAGTAACGGAAACGCACCGGAGAACCTTGCCGGC
>CALKWT010000243.1 GCA_938003885.1 uncultured Balneolaceae bacterium
TCCCACTCCAGCTGATCGAAAATCCCTTTTACCAGCGGGATCTTCTGATTGCTCCTCAGAAAATAAGATCGCTGTTCAACGGAGGCACTTGGTTTGGAACGCTCGATCTCAACAGATTCGGGGCTCTTCATAATCGATGAGCTGAGCCTTTTTATCTCCGGCGGCATGGTAGCTGAAAAGAGCAGTGTCTGCCGTTTCTCAGGAAGCCAGGAGATGATCTTCTTCATATCGGGCATAAATCCCATATCCATCATCCGGTCTGCCTCATCGAGAACCAGAAACTCGCGTGCCGAAAAGTCAATTCCCACCACTTTGTTCTGATCAATCAGGCGGCCGGGTGTGGCTACAATAATATCAACCCCCGCTTTCAGTGCCTTCGCCTGAACCGAGAAGTCGCTCCCGCCGATGACCGTAGCGGAGGTGATGCCGGCGTGGTACCCGATGGCAAAGATCTGTTCGTCAATCTGTGTGGCCAGTTCCCGGGTGGGTGTCAGGATCAGAGCTTTCACCCCTTTCCGGTCGCTTTCAAGGACCCGCTGCATGATGGGTATGACAAATGCACCGGTTTTACCTGTACCGGTTTGTGCAACCCCGATCAGATCTTTTCCTTCCAGTACGATCGGAATGGATTGCTGCTGTATAGGTGTAGGTTCCTCAAATCTGATATCTCTCAGCCCGGCCAGGAGGTCCTCTTTAAAAGGGAAGTCACTAAATTTCAAAAGTGTGTGGGTATTTATTTCGATTTTCTAAATTATAACAATCTTAAATATACAATTATTCATCCAGAATAATAGTATCAATTCAATCCATTCCTTTTTTAAAGCTTTTAAAATTGGTACCTTTCTTTTGCGAAAGTTATCTAATGCACAAACCAAACCAATTATATGAAAATTACTAACACTCTGACAATTGCAGCTGCGGGCTTCATGCTGCTGCTATCTGCCTGCGGGAACTCGTACGAGTCTGCAACGGCCGATCTATCCAACCAAAACGATTCATTAAGTTACAGCTTTGGTTATCTCCAGGGTTCCAGCCTCGCTGCTGAAGGCATTGATGATATTGATATGAACAACTACATCGCAGGTCTTCAAACGGCTTTTGATGATGCAGAAGCTGAAATCGATCAAATGGCGATGCAGACGCTGATTCAAACCTATTTCCAGGAGCTGCAAATGAGGCAGTTTGAAGAGCGTGCTGCTCAGGCAGAAGTGAACGCTGAGCAGGGAAGAGCCTTTCTTGAAGAGAATCTTCAAAACTCCGATGTCTTTGAAACCGAATCCGGCCTTCAGTATCGTGTGATTGAGGAAGGGGATGGTGAAAAGCCCCTGGCTACCGACGAGGTGATGGTAAATTACCGCGGTACATTGCTCAACGAACAAGAGTTTGACAGCTCTGCGGAACCGATTACATTCCCGCTCAACCGTGTGATCCCCGGATGGACCGAAGGAGTGCAGCTGATGAGTGTAGGATCAACCTATCAGTTCTTTATCCCCGCTGAACTGGCTTATGGAGACAACCCGCCTCCGGGAAGCATCATCGAGCCTGGTTCCGTGTTGATTTTTGAAGTGGAACTTCTGGATATCATCAGGGATTAGTAATCTTTAAAGTTTTCTGAAAAACCCGGCAGTTTAAAAGCTTCCGGGTTTTTTTATACTGTGAATCATGGCCGTACTCTGAGGTATGAGATCCTGCCGATCCCCATAGATTCTCTGGCAGGCTCCCCAAATACCCATGTTGCCGCAGGTTCTACGTCCTTCTAAACCTTCAAATCCTTTGATGTGGATCCACTAAAAGCGACCATTCATGTCCGTCAGAAAGCCCTTGAACTCGGTTTCAACCTGTGCGGATTTTCAAAGGCGGGCCCTCTGGATGAGGAGGCTCGCAAGCTGGAGGAGTGGCTCAACCAGAACATGCATGCAGATCTGGGCTGGATGGAGAACAACTTTGAGAAACGGATCGACCCTACCGTGCTGGTCCCTGGTGCCAAGAGTGTGGTGACGGTAATCGGAAGCTATAGGTTTCAGGAGAATGAAGAGTGGGACCGCCAGGCAGACCGCCCCAAAATTGCCAAATATGCGCGGGGAAGAGATTATCATAAAGTGTTTAAAGGGAAGCTGAAGCAGCTCTTTTTCTATACGCGCGATCTGATCGGCGATATCAACGGACGTTTCTTTGTGGACTCCGCTCCCGTCATGGATAAGGCGTGGGCCGTCCGATCAGGAATCGGATGGATGGGTAAAAACAGCAACATCCTGAACAAACAGTACGGCTCGTGGTTTTTTATCGGAGAGATGATCATTGATGTCCCCTTTGTCTATGATGCTCCCGTCAGCGATCACTGCGGAACCTGCACCCGGTGCATCGATGCATGCCCTACCGATGCGATCACCGAACCCTACCGTGTGGATGCTCGCAAATGCATCTCCTATCTGACGATTGAGCTCAAGGAGAAGATCAGCCCGGATAAAGAAGAGATGATAGAGGATTGGATTTTCGGATGCGACATCTGCCAGGATGTCTGCCCGTGGAACCGGAAAGCAGCCTACGGACAGTTTGACGATCTCCGGCCGCGAGAGCATCTGCTCCACTACCCAAAGCCCTGGAGCAGCATCACCGAAGATGAATTTCATGCGGTATTTGAAGGCAGTGCGGTGAGAAGGGCGTCTTATGCCAACTTCACCCACAATGCCAGAATCGCCGAGGAGTTTATCCGCAAAGGAAGGGTGTGAGCCGAACAGCTTTCTACGCGTTCTCCCCTGCGCTGATGATCGTTGCTTTCCTCGCACATCCCACCGGGCGATCCCATTCTCTTTTTACACGCCTTCCCCTTTTTAAGATCACATTCCCCACCAAGGCGCTGACCTTCATCACCGACATTTAGAACTCCTCGTGGACGCCTCCGAACGGCACAACTTATGAACTCCATCGCAGGTACAGGGACCTCCCCTTTCAGACCACCGGGCAGAAACACTCTATATATACACCTTTCACTCTTTAGATCACATTCCCCACCACAGCGCTGACCTTCATCACCGAGACTTAGAATTCTTCGTGCACGCCTCCGAATGGCCGAACTTATGAACTCCACCGCTGGCAAAGGGACAACCACCTTCTGCCCGCCGGGCGATCGCACTCTCTATGCTCAACACCGCTCTTTTAGAATTATTCCCTCATCACCCTTCCGACTCCCCACCACCATCCTTGAGAAATCCCCATGTAGCCCTCTGTGCAATCACTCTCTCTATTTCTCTCTCGCTAAGCACCATTCCCTTTTAAGAAACACTTCCCCACAACCGAGATCAAGTATACTTCGTGGTTCTCTTCAAGACATCTCACTCTATCAATGCCTCCCACCCCTCTTCAGGTTCACTCTTTCAACACGGTTCTGACATCCAATAAGATTTTGAAATAAATGTTTAGCCTTAGCTAAACTTTTGTTAATTTAGCCATGGCTAATCTTTTAAGCCGGAACCGGAGGTGGATTCAACCTATGCCGGTTCTGCAGAAATTCTATTGAAAATGAACCCTCTTTTATCCTGAATATTCAGATTGACACCATGTACGCCCAGATTTCATCCTTTACAAAACAGTACACACCTCAACTCCAACAGAGGGCGGGGTTTTTCTCTTTTAAAGCCTGGCTCCTCCTGCTGATCACACTGTCGGGGACGGGGCTAGCCAAAGCAACAGAAGCTGCCGCAGCCTACGAAATGAGAGCAGCACTTCCTCAGCTCCCGGGAATCGTTATTGAAGCTTCAGAGCAGTGGGAAGTCATAAAACTCTCGGAGAATGTTCTAGGGTTGCACACCCTGACAGGCCGGAACGAATCGGGAAATCCCACCGCATCCTCCGCAGTGACGGAAGAAATCTCCAAGCACACTTGGAGTGAGGCCACCCCGGCCGATGTGCAAGTACCATCTGGCAAGCCCGCGAATGCAATGGCTACAAACTCAGCGTCTGGTTCCCCCCGGGCAGCCCGGACGAACCAGAACCTTATGGGAATTGTCATGGAAGCAGACACCCGATCGCCCATTCCGGGTGCCACAGTTCAGATAGAGGGGCAACAGACCGGCGTGACCACCGATGCAGATGGGAAGTTTACCATTCCATCCCTGAACCCGGGCTCCTATACCCTAATTATCCGCCATCTGGGCTATAGCGAACGCAAAATAACCCTGCAGCACCCTAAAGAGAGCCCCGTAGAAGTGTTGATGACCTCCTCTGTCGTCGAAGCGGACGATCTGATCGTTACCGCCTCACCATTAGGACGCAACATACAGTATCAACCCGTCGAATCCCTGAATGCTGAAGCGCTGCAGATGAAGGCTGCACCCAGCCTGGGCGAAATTCTGGAAGGGCACCCCGGAATCACCACACGCTCCTATGGCTCGGCTTCCGCACGGCCGGTTATCCGTGGATTTGACGGAGACCGCGTTCTGGTGATGCAGAATGGCGAGCGGATGGGAGATCTTTCAGGAACCGCCGTGGACCACGCAGTAGCACTCGACCCGCTCTCCATGGATCGTGTAGAAGTGGTTCGGGGCCCAGCAAGCCTGTTGTACGGATCGGGCGCAATCGGGGGAGTTGTGAACATGTTTACCTACGATATGCCCAGGGAGTGGGGTTACGGTACCCGTACGTCTGTCGCTTCCCATCTCTCTTCGGTGAACCGGATGGGAGCAGGAACCCTTTCTGTGCGACACGGAGGAGAGAACCTGGCCGCTTCAGCGCGGATGATCTACCGGAAAGGGGGAGACCTTCAGACACCTGAGGGAAAATTACCTGACACTGCAATCGATAATTTAAGTTATGGTGGCGGCCTTGGGTACCGGGACGGCCCCTTTGAGTCGGGCCTGGCTGTTACGGGCATGAACTATATATACGGATTACCCGAAGCGGTGGACAATCCGGAGGAGTCGATTGAAATCCGCATGAAGCGGACCAATATCCAGAGCATCTCAACCTTGAAAATGGACGGTTTTTTCGATCATGCCGAGCTTCGCCTCCACTACAGTGACTATTTCCACAAAGAGATCGAGATCAACCGGCTCGGTTCGGACTCGGTGCAGGAAGATCTGGAAATCTCTTTTGATCAGCAGACCCTGAGCAGCTCACTTCTTCTGAGACACAGAGCTCTGGGCCCGCTGAAAGGAGCGCTCGGGTTGAGTGTAAACCGATCAGAGATCGAGGTTGGAGGGAATGAAGCCCTCACTCCCAACGCCACTGGATATTTTCTGGCGGGTTATCTCTATGAAGAGCTCTCCCTGGGTAAGCACTTCAGCCTGAAATCTGGAGTCCGGCTTGAACAGAAAGGGACAGAGGTGAAGCCGAATGAACTTTTCACGGACGAAGATGAGTTCCGGGACCGGAATGACCTTATTTTTTCCGGGGCTGTCGGACTGAATTACACGTCCGGATCGATCTGGACAGCGGGTATACAGGTAGCCCGGGCTTTTAGGACACCTACCATCGAGGAGCTCTACTCCTATGCACCTCATGCTGCTGCAGGTTCCTTTGATATCGGTGATCCCTCCCTGAAGAATGAGGTCAGCCTCGGTGCAGACGCTTTTGTGGAGTTTCGTACCAGCAGAATAGATGGAGAGCTTTCGCTCTTTTCCAATCAGATCTCCAACTATATCGATTTCTACCCAACCGGCCGGATCCATGAAGCTTCCGGGCTTCCTGTGTTTGAGTACGGCTCAAAAGATGCCAGGTTTTACGGTTTTGAGGTCAAGATGGATGCCGCGCTCTCTCCCCTATTCCAGGCAGGTGCCGGGTTCGATTATGTGCGGGCTACAGAGATCTCTGGAGATAAAAACGATCTGCCATTTATCCCTCCCTTTCGAAGCCATCTCCATCTGACAGCAGATAGCGGTCTTTGGTGGGCCGGAGGGCGGGTTCAGATTGTCAATTCCCAGAACAGAGTCGCTCCAAATGAACAATCCACGGAGGGCTACACCCTGCTCGGAGCAGATGCCGGATACAGATTTAAAGGAGGAGCCACGCTCGCCCTTCGGATCGACAACCTTCTGAACAAAGGATACCGCGATCACCTGAGCCGCGTAGAGAACAGGAATGCACCCATGCCGGGGCGTAATGTTAACCTGATGTTCCGTTGGGAGTTCTAAGCGGATGCACTGACCCTTCCACTTGTTGAACAGCGGCCCTCCCGGCGATTCGTGGCGGGTTAAAGAGAGGTACGTATCAGGCGACAGAATACCCTGTTCGGGTTCTGCACGTTGAGGGGTTCATACGGCAGCAGGAACCGTGTAAACCTACCGCCATTCCAACAGACCGTGACGGGTTAAAGAATAGAACAGCCCCGGCAAAAGAATACCCTGTCCGGATTCTGCACGGTGAAGAGGGCGAGCGCTTCTACAAGTGGTACGGACTGACCGTGGGGCTGATGACGGTTTTCGACAACATCGAGTTCGGCCTGGAGGTGCGCGGGGTCGA
>CALKWT010000244.1 GCA_938003885.1 uncultured Balneolaceae bacterium
ACCTGACGGGAGCGCGGCTTGAACTCTATAACACCGATGGATCACAGGGTGCGGCCCGGGCAGCAGGCGTCGGTGCGGGAATCTACACCAGTGAATCGGAGGCGTTTGACGGACTCCATAAAATCAGCATGTTGGAACCGGATCAGGAGAAACGGAAAGTGTACCTGGATACCTACCACAGCTGGCTGAAAACATTACAATCAAACATCTAATAACAGAACACGATATGAGCAAGAACGAATATTTCCCAACGGTAAAAAAAATTGAATATAAAGGGCCCGACTCCAGGGATCCACTTTCATTCGCCTACTATGATGAAAACCAGGTGGTAGCGGGTAAAACCATGAAGGATCATTTTCGTTTTGCTATCGCCTACTGGCACTCATTCTGTAATGAAAATACAGATCCGTTTGGCGAAGGTACAAGAAGTTTTCCGTGGGATAAAACGTCCGACCCGCTTGAAAATGCGAAGTACCGGCTGGAAGCAGGGTTCGAGTTTTTTACAAAACTGGGTGCACCCTATTGGTGTTTCCACGACCGGGACCTTGCACCAGAAGGAAAAACGATAGCAGAATCTGAAAAAAACCTCCAGATTCTCGTCGATCTGGCAAAACAGTATCAGCAGGATACTGGCGTAAAACTTCTCTGGGGAACGGCCAATCTGTTTGCACACAAGCGTTATATGAATGGCGGCGCAACCAACCCCGATTTCGATGTGGTGTGCCATGCAGGCGCACAGGTTAAAGCGGCACTGGATGCTACGGTGGAACTGGGCGGAGAAAACTATGTGTTCTGGGGCGGCCGCGAAGGGTATATGCACCTTTTTAATACCATGATGAAACGGGAGTTGGATCATATGGGAATATTCCTGAGAGCCGCCAGAGATTACGGCCGGAAAATTGGTTTTAAAGGAAATTTCCTCATCGAGCCCAAGCCCATGGAACCTACCAAACATCAGTATGACTTTGACTCGGCCACCGTTCTCGGATTTCTGAAAGAGCAGGATCTGCTGGATGATTTCAAACTCAATATCGAAGCCAACCACGCCACACTCGCCAGCCACTCTTTTGCACACGATCTGATGGTAGCCGCCGAATCGGGACACCTGGGCAGCATCGATGCCAACAGGGGGGATCATCAGAATGGATGGGATACCGATTATTTCCCCACCGATCTGTATGATGCGATTGAAACGATGATGATTGTGCTGGATCATGGCGGAATTGAACCAGGAGGATTTAACTTTGATGCGAAAATCAGACGAAACTCCACCGATCCGGAGGATCTCTTTATCGCGCATATCGGAGGGATGGATACATTTGCACGCGGACTCCTGATCGCAAATGACATTCTGGAAAATTCCGACTTTAGAACGTTGCGTGAAGGGCGTTACACCTCTTTCGACTCCGGTGACGGTAAGAAGTTCGCACAAGGTGAGGTTTCCCTCGAACAGCTGCGGGAATTAGCTATCGAAAAAGGAGAGCCAAAACAGATCAGCGGCAAGCAGGAACTGCTGGAAAATCTGATCAACAGACATATCCGCTAAAAGGACATTCTGATCTAAACAACTAAACCCGCCATCGTGCGGGTTTTTTTATAGCCTTCATCTCTCTGATTTTTCCTGCCAGTCCATGTCCTGCAGAGTTAAAAGAAATGATCACTTAGCCCCGATCCCCGACTCTCTGCTAAAGCAGCAACTCACTCCCCATTCACAGGCGGGTTCTCTTCAGACGACAATGTCCGGCAGATTTCAGCCATCCACAGCCTCTATCGAAAATCTATAGAATCGGCCTGGATACTTGAAAAAGCAGATCCGATCAGTCCCACTGCCTCTGCAACATCGCCAGCAGCCATTAAGTCACGCTAAACAGCCTGGCAACTCCTGCTGATAGCGGGAACAGCAATAACACGATCACTCCTGCTGTCCATCCGGCGAAACCGGCTGCAAGCACACTGTTAAATATTACAAGCGAAACAACCCCTCTTTTGACAGCCTTACGGATATCGTCCGCCATCAAACTATCGGATGCTTTTTTAAAAGGCGGAAGCACCATGTATGCAAACAACAGATAGAAAGGCAGAGAGATAAGGAAGTTAAATTCCTGAAACAAGGAGAAGAGCGGGATAAGAAGAAGGACAAATACGATCATATAAAGTGCCGTCTTTCCATGAAGGCGGCTTCCGCCCCCAACCTCACCACGGCTGATCAGCGTAATGGCAGAGATATAGATGATAGGTATCAGGGCGATATACCAGATGTGGGCCAGTCCGGACGGAAGCAGGCTCCCGCCCAGAAGGAAGTTTCCGCCCCTGCACAGCCCCATAAACAGCGGCCCTGCAACAGCGGAGTGTTTTGCCCAGGCATTGTAGATCAGTGTACAAAGTGCAATAGCCACGGTGAGTATCAAGGCCAGGGTATTGACCTGCAACGCGGCAAAGCCTGCAATCAGAAAGAGAACAATTCCCATTGCAGAGGCTTCCAGCCCCGAAATACGTCCGCTCGGGATCGCGCGTTCCGGCCGCTCTTCGGCGTCGATGGAAGCATCGAACACATCATTAAAGACGATACCGCCCCCATAGAGTCCGAAGGTCGCCAGCAAGAGCCAGCCCACTCCATCCGGCTCCAGATCGAATCCCGAAGATGTGAGTGCAAGCACCCCCCCGGCTGCGGCAAAACCTGCAAGAATATCAGCAAACGCAGTAATAATATTCGCAGGCCTCATCAATTCGAGAGCTGCGCGGGCTTTAACTTTCATTTTGCAAAACTGTAGTTCACATTCCCGGGGATCGTTTCGGCCGGGGGCTGGCAGTGAAAGGATGCAGATCTATTCAATGATCAAATCATCCTTGTCAGAACCTTTCTTCTCGATAAACGGCTTGCTGCCTCCCCGAAGAACGGTATTTCCATTGTAGGTTTGCGTCTGATCGATCAGCGGCCTGTTCAGCCAGTCCTCTTCATTAAATTGACCGCTTTGGCTATACGCATCCAATGCATTCTGATAGGATACCTTCCTCACATCCTCTTTGGAAATACCTCTTTCCAGCATCAATCGGGCTGTTTTCGGAACCCCCAACGGATCGCTATCCCCCCAATCGGCTGCACTATCGATAAAAATTCGTTCGCTGCCGTACTCTTTTACAATCTCAACCATTCGCTCATTCCCCATCTTGGTACCGGGATAGATTGTAAATGCAGTCCAGTATCCGCGATCAAGAACCGCCTTTACCGTCTCTTCATTGTTGTGATCAATAATCACCTTGGAGGGATCCATTCCGTAATCTTCGCACAGATCCATACTGCGCAATGTCCCTTCCTTCTTGTTTCTGTGAGGTGTATGTACAAGGACCAGCATGTCGAACTTCTTCGCCAGTTCCAGCTGCAACCCGAAGTACCTCTCTTCGAGCTTGGTCATGTCGTCATAGCCGATCTCTCCAATAGCAACAACCCCCTCTTTGGCGGCGTACCTTGGAATCAGCTCCATCACTTCATCGGCCAGCTTTTCATTATTAGACTCCTTCGCATTGAGCCCGATTGTACAGTAGTGACGAATTCCAAATTGCTGAGCACGAAACCGCTCCCATCCCACAATCCATGAGAAGTAATCCAGCATGCTGCCAGAATTCGTTCTCGGCTGTCCAATCCAGAAAGCCGGTTCAATCACCGCGACTACCCCGGCGTTTTTCATGGCTACATAATCATCTGTCGTTCGTGAAACCATGTGAACGTGAGGGTCAATAAACATCATACTTTCAAAAGACATAACTACACTGTTTTCTGTTTGTAATTTAAATTTTTCTACACCATTCATTCATCTATACGATCTTCCCTCCCTTCAGGCGTGTTGCCGAAACAGAGGGATCACCCGAGGGGAGTGTAAACCTCCTCTCACCCTTTGGGGAACCGCCAACCCTAACCGCTGACGGCTTCAAACTCTTTCCCGATATCATCCCAGGTGATATTTTTCTCTTCAATCTCGCGGACAATATCCTGATGCTCTTTCAGCAGCTCCTCTTTGCCGGAATAGTCAGAAGAGAGAAGGGCCATCACCCCTCCTTTTAGCTGAAGGCGATCTGTCTGGCTCAAAACCCACTTGATATCCTCTTCAAATTCCTCATCAATAAAAGGGCCAACGTTCCTCCAGAGCTCGGGAGATACGACTCGGCCGGCAGATCTTCGCTCTTGTGAATACTCCACAAGAATCCTTGCCAGTGTTGCGTTGGCTCTCTCCTCCAGGCCGACAATTCTGAAGAGCGGACTCCCCACAAAGAGGGCTTTCAGAACAATCTGATTGAAGGGGTCCTGTTCAAGGTACTCTTTGGGATAAGGGTTATCCAGGGCTATCGCATTAAATACAGTGGTGATGTTGCTGCGCACTCCCTCCGCTGCACGAAGTTTCAGGCTTTCGGGCCAGGGATAAACAGGAATTCCCTGATAGAGGGCTACCGCTTCATTCATATCACTGGTTATAAATATTTTCTCCAGACGGTCCAGAAACTTCTCTTTCCCTTGTTCTGCATAGCAGAGCAGCAGATAGACCCTCCCCAGATCGTCCACCCGCCAATTGCCCGGTTTCCATCCAGCCCGTTGAGCGTCCGCCTCGGCCTTCTCCTGGTCTGTTAAATCTGCCATGGCCTTCCCGGTGTGGCGAGGAACTGCGCTGAATGAGGTAAACAGTTCCCAATCCTCCGGCTCTCCCATCAGGTTTTCACCCGTGGTTTTAATCCAGTTCAACTTCTCCTCCGCTACCCTTTTTTCAAGCCAGGAAAGAATGGTTTGCCGTACTTGTTGTATGGTGGTGCGATATTGCGAATCTGACATGATATAACGATAAATTTTTCAGGGTGATACGTTGAAAAATATGCTCCTCCCGCAGGAACCTCTTAAAAAATAAAGTAATGTTTTTTTCGAATGCAAACAAAGCCGAAGCCCGATACCCGGCAGTGCGATCTCTGACAGCCAGCGTATTCATCTTTTACAAATCTCAGAAATGTAAAATTCAGTTATCCGACTAACTTAATCAAACAATTGTTAGTATAATATCCATCTATATTATAAGCGCTTTGATGCTATTATCTTATTATAACATCACGCTCCCCCCCGGGGTCAGAGGCCATAACTCGTTAAATCGTACAATTATTCTACTTGAGTCCTTAAGAAGATGTTGACAATCAATCAGAATTTTTCCGTTTCCTTCTCTTACGATGTCCATTTCACACGGTCGGTTTTTCATCCGGAAAATCCGCTATTTGCAAATACGATACAGCCGAACGGCAGCAGCAGCGCCCGGAAGGTTCTCGTGGTCATCGACGAAGGGCTCCTTCCCCACCATCCTTCCCTTTTCTCTTCCGTGGAAAACTATGCCCGGGCCTATCCTTCAAGGATTGATCTGATAAAAGACCCTGTGATCATGCCCGGCGGGGAGAAGGCCAAAACGAGCCCGGACTTTATAGATGAGATTCTGGAAAGGGTAAACAGCGAAAAAATTGATCGTCACTCCTACATTGTGGCGATTGGTGGTGGAGCGGTGATTGACGCGGCCGGCTATGCAGCTGCGATATCTCACCGGGGCGTCCGGCTGATCCGCATACCCACCACGGTTTTGGCCCAAAACGATGCTTCGGTAGGAGTGAAAAATGGCATCAACGCATTCGGAAAGAAGAACTTTATCGGGACCTTCGCTCCCCCCCGGGCTGTATTGAATGATTTTGACTTCCTGCGGACACTCGAGCACAAAGACTGGATCTCTGGTATTTCTGAAGCGGTCAAGGTAGCGCTTCTAAAAGATGCGGCCTTCTTCGACTATATAAACCGGAACGCAGAAGAGCTTTTTGAAAGAGAAGAGGACCCGATGGAACGAGTGATTTATGAATGTGCCCGGCTTCATCTGGAGCACATTTCAGGTTCCGGTGATCCGTTTGAAATGGGTTCCTCCCGTCCTCTTGACTTTGGACACTGGGCAGCGCATAAACTGGAGCAGCTTACGAATTATGAGCTTCGCCATGGGGAGGCGGTGGCGGTAGGCCTCGCCCTGGATGTGACCTACTCCTATCTGGAAGGCACCTTGCCCGAACAGGATTGGGACAAAATTCTCGACGTACTACGCCGATGTGGATTTCACCTCTTTGTTCCTGAACTGAAAACACACCTGAATGACCCTGCTCATCCCGATTCACTCCTTCACGGGCTCGAAGAGTTCAGAGAGCATCTCGGCGGGCAGTTAACAATTATGCTCCTCGAAGAGATCGGAGTAGGTAAAGAGGTTCATGAAGTGGATTACGAACTCTACCGTCAGGCGATCCAGATCCTGGAAGAGGTTGAGCATGAATCTGTCAACACTCCACAAGAATAGAAGAATATGGAACTGAAAAACCATCCGGCCAGTCACCTGAGTTACTGCTCAAACCTTCACCCCGGGAGCAGTTGGGAGGAGATCCGAGAACAGCTGGGCCGATATCTCCCTGAACTTAAAAAAAGACTTTCCCCCGATGCCCCTTTTGGTGTCGGGCTTCGCCTCTCTGCCAAAGCTGCCTATGAGCTCCGGAAGCCGGGCCCACTCCGGGATTTCCAGAACTGGCTGAAACAGGAAGATCTCTATGTATTTACAGTCAACGGCTTTGTTCATGGACATTTCCATGCGACACGTGTAAAAGATGAAGTTTACCAACCGCATTGGGGTGAGGATGACCGGCTCAATTTCACAAGAGCCATTATCGAGATTATGACGGAGCTTACGCCTGCAGGGGGTGAGACCAGTATCTCTACCGCTCCTATCTCCTATAAATATTGGGGTTTTTCGGATGAGGAGTCGAACCGGATTGCGGATCAATCTGCCCGGAATCTGGCCGTGCTGGCCTATGAGATGGCCCGGATTGAGGAGGAGCAGCAGAAACTGATTCATGTGGATATCGAACCTGAACCAGACTGCTATCTTGAAACGACAGATGAAACGATCGACTATTTCCAGAATATCCTTCTGACGACAGGCTCAGAGTTTTTGCAGGAAACCTATTCGGTTTCTGAAGATCGTGCGCGTGAAATTCTATTACGTCACATCCAGGTCTGTTTTGATACCTGCCATGTCGCTCTTGAGTACGAAGATCCGGCTGAATCGATCCGGAAATTTCGTGAGGCTGGGATCGGCATCGGGAAGGTACAGATCAGCTCCGCCCTCAAAGTCTCGCTACCGGAAGATCGGTCAGCGATTTCGAAGGAGCTGCAGCAATTTGATGAACCCGTCTACCTCCATCAAGTGCTGGCGCGGACCAAGTATGGCGCCATCCAGCAGTACCGTGACCTGAATGACGGGCTAAAAGAGATTGGCGACAGAGATCAGGAAGAGTGGAGGGTTCACTACCACGTTCCCGTCTTTATGGATTCCTACGGCACCCTCTCCTCCACTCAGGATGACACCATCCGAACGCTTAACGAGTGTTTTGGATCAAGCGAGAAGATCTGCAACCATTTCGAAGTAGAGACCTATACATGGGATGTACTGCCCGACGGACTCAAGCTGGAGTTGGCCGATTCTGTAGAAAGAGAACTGAGATGGGCTCTGGAGCAGATCAGCCGGGCAAGCGACGCATCCGAATCATCTCAAGGCTGATGGAATCCATGAAACGATTGAACTGATAAAACCAACTGTTGCTGTGAAAAAAACTGCTGTACTCAATATTGTAGGACTTACGTCTGACCTGATCGATGATCGAACACCTTTTCTGAAAGAGTGGACATCGCGGGGTAAACTATCCCCGGTTAATTCGATGCTCCCGGCAGTCACCTGCTCTGTACAGGCCACCTACCTGACCGGTGTGATGCCGGACAAGCATGGGATTGTTGCTAACGGGTGGTATTTCAGGGAGATGGATGAGATCAAATTCTGGCGGCAATCCAACAAGCTGGTCGAAGCTCCGAAAATATGGGAAGAGGCTAGAAAACTGGATTCCGATTTTACCTGTGCCAATCTTTTTTGGTGGTACAACATGAACTCCACTGTGGACTATCTGATTACTCCACGGCCGATTTACCGCACGGACGGGGTGAAGATCCCTGATATACTGACGGAACCCCCTCTGCTTCGGGATGACTTACAGAATAAACTGGGACAGTTTCCGCTTTTTAAATTCTGGGGCCCCAACACCAGCATCCAGTCAAGCAAGTGGATTGCTGAATCTGCCAAAGAGGTGAAACGGAAATATGACCCCACGCTCAGCTTGGTTTATCTTCCCCATCTGGATTACAACCTGCAGCGGATCGGATCTGATGACCCGCGGATATCCAAAGATCTAAAAGAGATCGATGATCTCTGTAAAGATCTGATCGGATTCTATGAAAAACATGACATTCAGGTAGTGATCCTGTCTGAATATGGTATTGCCCCCGCCAACAAACCGGTCGCATTGAACCGCACTTTGCGCAAACATGGCTACATCACTGTCCGGGAAGAGATGGGTGGTGAAATCCTGATCCCCGGCAGCAGCAAGGCTTTTGCGGTAGCCGATCATCAGATTGCCCATATCTATATCCGGGATGAGAAGCTGATTCCCGAAATCAAGGCACTGCTTGAGAAAGTGGATGGCGTTGACCGGATTCTGGATGAGGAAGGGAAAAAAGAGTTTCACCTGAATCACCATCGATCGGGCGAGCTGGTCGCCATCGCCGATGAAGATGCCTGGTTCAACTACTATTACTGGCTCGACGATCGAAAAGCGCCGGATTTTGCACCGACCGTAGACATCCATACCAAACCGGGATATGATCCGGCAGAGCTGCTCATTGATCCTAAAATTAAAATGCCGATGCTCAGGGCAGCCCGTCGTGTCCTACAGAAAAAGCTCGGCTTCCGCTACCGTATGGACCTGACCCCAATCGAAGATTCCGGAGTGAAAGGGACCCATGGACGTATCTACAGCGACGCGGGAAGGAACCCAGTGATTGCAAGCCAAAACAGCTCCCTCATCCCCGATTCTCCGCTGCACCCGACGGAAGTATATGATGTGATTTTTTCACATTTGAGAGGCGGGTA
>CALKWT010000245.1 GCA_938003885.1 uncultured Balneolaceae bacterium
CAAAGCTCTTTTCAGCCGCCGTCGCAAAATGGCGATACTTGTCTACTGCGATGATATAGGATAGTTGTGTAAGCGTCATTCTTTTTTTTGCTTTGAATAAGAAAGAAATCTATTGAATATTTAGATTCATCAAAAATTTGAAAACAGAATTTAAAATCAGATCCGAGATGGCAGAAGATATTGTTCAGGTTCAATTGATTATTCACGGGCGCGTGCAGGGTGTGAACTTCAGAAACTTCACCCTGAAAAATGCAGAAAGAACGGGTATTTTTGGATGGGTGAAAAACAGGAAGGACGGTACCGTGGAGGCTCTGCTCCAGGGAACACCCGGGAAAGTGGAAGAGATGAAAGAATTACTGGAAGAGGGCCCGGCAGCCGCCAGGGTAGACCGGGTCGAGGAGATTGAATCTGAAGAATCGACGATCTACTACTCTTTTCAGATCTTGAGGTAAGCCGGATGCCTCCCCTCCGCACCCGGCACAGTCAGCTGGTTCTCTAACTATTGAGGGGGTGATTTCCTATCTTGTTGGGGCTCCGTTGCAGAGTTCGGCGATACCGTAATAACCCGGAATCAGATTCCTTATTAACCGGCCTTGTTAGTATATTTTGCAAGGATTGAAATTCAGCATAAAAGAGAAGGTTTGTATTTATGTATTTGATTTTTGACACGGAAACCACCGGTTTACCTGATAATTATTCCGCTCCACGATCGGATACCGATAATTGGCCGCGTTGTGTACAGCTGGCCTGGCAGGTTCACGATCTGAAGGGAAATCTGCTCTCATCGGGAGATTTTATCATCAGGCCGGATGGATTTACCATTCCTTTCAACTCCGAAAAAATCCATGGAATTTCAACGGAGCGGGCGCTTGAAGAGGGGGTTCCCCTTTCGGAAGTAATGGACGTGTTTGGGCGGGATGTTGAGAAAAGTACATTCGTGATAGGTCATAACCTCGATTTTGACCTGAACATTATGGGTGCGGAGTACTACAGGCTGGGCCGTGAGAACCCGTTGGATCAGAAAACGGCCATAGATACCAAGGATGAATCGACCGAATATTGTGCCATTCCGGGCGGCAGGGGCCGCTACAAATGGCCGACCCTGGCAGAGTTGCACGACAAACTCTTTCAGGTTGGCTTCGAAGAGGCTCACAATGCTGCTGCCGACGTGGAGGCAACTGCACGGGCATTTCTGGAACTTGTTCGACTTGGCGTGATCCGGCCTGCCTTGCCCGCAGAAGGGGATCTGATCGGCATTCAGCCTGCTAAAGAGATTGACCCGGGGCTCTACATGCCCCAGGTGGAGGAGCTCAGAGCGAGGGGAGTGACCGGGGAGGAGACCGGCCCTGAGTCGACCCTGACCCTGCCGGGTGATCACGACTCTGTAACGGTTGATGCCAGCTTTGTTCATCTGCACAACCATTCCAAATTTTCTGTTCTTCAGGCAGCTTCGGGGGTAAAGGATCTGGCCCAAAAGGCGCAGGAGGATGGGATGCCGGCCGTCGCACTGACCGATATGGGGAATATGTACGGAGCGTTCCATTTTGTAAACGCGTGTGAGGCGGCGGGTGTCAAGCCGATCATCGGGCTGGAGGCCTATTTCGTTGAAGACCGCCATATGAAAAGATTTACCCGGGATCACCGTGACAAGCGGTACCAGCAGGTCTTTTTAGCGAAGAATCGGCAGGGATACCTCAATCTGGCAGAGATGTCTTCTCTGGGTTTTATCGAGGGTTACTATTACAAATTTGCAAGGATTGACCGCGAACTGGTAATCAAGCACCGTGAAGGGCTGATTGCGTTAACAGGAGGGCTTTCCGGAGAGGTGCCGGATCTGATTTTGAACCGGGGGGAAGAGGAGGCAGAAGAAGCGCTCAAATGGTGGCATGAACTGTTTGGAGAGGACCTCTACATCGAACTGATGCGTCATGGCCTTGAAGAAGAGGAGAGGGTGAACTCCGTACTGCTCAGGTTTGCGGAAAAGTACGACATCAAGGTGGTCGCTTCCAACAACACGTTCTACATAGATAAAGAAGATGCAGAGGCGCACGATGCACTTCTCTGTATCGACAACAATGAGTCGATCTCTACGCCGATCGGCAGAGGCCGCGGGAAACGTTTCGGTTTCCCGAACGATGAATTCTATTTTAAAACGCAGGAGGAGATGAAAGCCCTCTTTGCCGATGTTCCGGAAGCGATAAAGAATACGGAGGAGCTGGCGGCAAAAATAGAACCTGTAAAACTGAGTAGCGATGAGATCCACCTTCCCCATTTTGGCTTGCCCGAAGGGTTTGATTCAGAAAATGAGTACCTGAAACACCTGACGATTGAGGGGGCGAAGAAGAGGTACGGGGAGCTGAGTGATGAGGTGATGGAACGGATCTCGCATGAACTGGATATCATCGCTGAAATGGGGTTTGCCGGTTACTTTCTGATCGTTCAGGACTTTATCGTGGCGGCAAAGAAGATGGGCGTCTATGTGGGGCCCGGGCGGGGATCCGCGGCAGGATCCGTGGTGGCTTACTGTACAGAGATCACCAATATCGATCCCCTGAAGTATGATCTTCTTTTTGAAAGGTTCCTCAATCCTGAACGGGTCTCTATGCCTGATATCGATATCGATTTTGACGATGACGGCCGTCAGAAAGTGATCGATTATGTGGTGGAGAAATATGGGAAGGCCCAGGTCGCCCACATCATCACATTCGGTACCATGGCGGCACGCTCTTCCGTGCGGGATGTGGCCAGGGTGCTGGATCTGCCGCTTTCGGAGGCCGACAGGGTGGCAAAACTGGTCCCTGAAACAGTAGGGGTTACTCTGGAAGATGCTTTTCGGGAAGTGAAGGAGTTGCGTGATATCAAGCAGTCTGACACGCTGCAAGGCAGAACGCTGCAGATGGCCGAAACACTGGAGGGGTCTGTACGAAATACGGGTACGCATGCGGCGGGAATTATCATTGCACCGGACAAACTTACCAAGTTCATTCCCATTGGAACCGCCAGGGATTCAGATCTCTATGTAACCCAGTTCGACGGGAAGGTGATTGAGTCGGCGGGTATGCTGAAGATGGATTTTCTCGGGCTGAAAACGTTGTCCATTCTCAAGACTGCGATCCAGTATGTGTGGGAGAACCATGGCGTCCGTTATAACCTGGATGACATACCGCTGGATGATAAAAAAACGTATGAGCTGTTTCAGCAGGGGGCAACCGGCGGTATTTTTCAGTTTGAATCGGAGGGGATGCGCAAACACCTGCGCCACCTGAAACCTTCCGGGCTGAATGACCTGATTGCGATGAATGCGCTCTATCGCCCGGGCCCCATGCAGTTTATTCCCGACTATATCAAAAGAAAGCATGGGGAAGAGAAAGTGGTCTACGACCATGAAGACCTGAAAGATATTCTGGAGCCCACTTTCGGTATTATGATCTACCAGGAGCAGATCATGATGGTTGCCCAGAGGATGGGGGGCTACTCGCTTGGAGAAGCAGATGTGCTTCGCCGGATCATGGGAAAGAAACAACCGGAACTACTCCCGCCGGAAGAGGAAAAGTTTATCCGGCAAGCTGTTGAAAAGGGATATGACCAAAAAACAGCGAAGACCGTCTTCGACAAGATGGCTATGTTTGCCGGGTACGGGTTTAATAAATCTCACTCTGCAGCCTACTCTGTAGTCGCCTATCAGACCATGTATTTCAAAGCCAATTATACGGCTGAATACATGGCAGCTGTTCTGAGCCACAATATGGGAGATATCAAGAAGGTGAGCTTTTTTATTGAGGAGTGTCAGCGGATCGGAATTCCGGTGGATCAGCCGAACATCAACACGGCCGAGGGGAAATTTGTGGCAAGGAATGGGAGGGTTCAGTACGGGATGTCTGCGATCAAGGGTGTTGGTTCGGCAGCGATTGATCAAATAGTGAAAGAGCGCACGGAAATGGGTGAGTTTAAAAGCATATTTGACTTCTCTTCCCGTATAGATACCCGCATCTGCAATAAGAAGACGATCGAGAACCTGGCGCAGGCGGGGGCTTTTGATACGCTCCATGACAACAGGGCACAGCTTCTGGCCAGCATAGAAGATGTGCTTAACTACGCATCCAGGAAACAGGAGGAACGGCGGCTCAATCAGGGGAGCCTGTTTGGAGGGCCCGGTGGAGGGCCGGATTTGCTGAGTGAGCCCAAGCTCAGAGAGTGCCCGCCCTGGACCAACATTGAACGGCTCAACAATGAACGGGAACTGATTGGATTCTATCTGAGCGGCCATCCGCTCGATAAATTCAAAGAGGATGTGAAACTATTTGCATCTCACTCTCTGGCGGAACAGGAACTTGAGGCCGTGGAGGACCGGGATACAGTTTCTGTTATCGGGATTTTTACGGAAGTAAAAAAGATCTGGGATAAAAAAGGGCGTCCGATGGCATTTGCACAGATAGAAGACCTGAAAGGAAGCACAGAAGTGCTCATTTTTAGCGATGTGTATGACCGCCATCAAGGGATGATCGCTCCTGATACTGTTGTGCTTTTGGAAGGAGCCATTTCAAAAAGGGACGGGACTCCGAAAATCATCGCAAATTCACTCGAGCGTGTGGAAAACCTTCGGGAGAAGTTCCAGGCGAGTCTCAACATTCAGATAAAACTGAAAACCGATGAGTTGAGCCATGATACGCTGGAAAAGATGGCAGGGTTGTTTGCCGAGAATAAAGGAGAGACCCCCATTCAGTTTATGATCCACTCCAGGCACGCTGCCCGTCCATTCCGGATGAACGTAAGAAAATTTGTAGTTGACCCCAGTAATGAGCTTATAAGGGAACTTCGCGAACTTATTGGTGAATCCGAGGTAGGACTTACCAGGAATGGTGTATATAATGCATGATATTGTGATTTCAAACGTTTATCTAATTTAAAGCCGGATCCGATAGCTTCCGGGCTGTCTGCGGCTCCATCAAATAGAAGCCGTTAAAGCCGCGGAAGAGATAAGCTTTTGTGATAAGAGAGATAAGAAAATCATATATGCATTTCATCCGGTTATTGAAGAAATTACATAAATAAAAACCAAACCAGATAAGCAATACATTATGAGCAAACCAATTGAATTAAATGACAACAACTTTTCTGCAGAAGTGGAAAGTTCTGACCAGCCGGTTCTGGTCGACTTCTGGGCAGAGTGGTGCGGCCCGTGCCGTATGATCGGGCCGATCGTGGAAGAGCTGGCCGGTGAGTATGAAGGAAAGGCAAAAATCGGAAAGGTGAATGTGGACCATAATCCGGAAGTTTCCGTTAAATATGGAATTCGGAGTATCCCGGCCCTTATGATCTTCAAAAATGGGGAGGTTGTGGACCAGATTATTGGTGCAGTTCCTAAAACCCATATTAAGAAGCAGCTTGACGCCCATATCTAAACGCTGTAGAATTCTTGTAATTTAAAAAGTGGCGGCATCCGAAGAGGGTGCCGCCTTTTTTTATTTAAGGGGGGCTGACAGGTATGGCAGGCCTGTACAGTGAGTGGGGGAGGTGTCCTTCGGATGGGAAAGAAGTGCCTGTCTTTCAGGTGAGAGTTTGGCGGATGCGGGGCAATGTGGCAGATGACGGAGCTGGCCGGCGCGCAGGAGTGATGTACCCATTTCCGAAATGCCCTGAACAGGGTTGAAGAGGGTTGGTTGAATTTACCCTCTCTGAACTACAAAGCGGACTGTGGTTCCGTGGTCGAGAAAATCGATCTGATCGGAGAGTTCCTGAAGCAGAAAAATTCCGCGGCCCCCTACATTTAGCAGGTTTTCGTCGTCCAGAGGATCGTGGGTAACCTCCTCCGGCTTGAATCCATCACCCTCATCACTTACAGTGGAGGTGATGGCCTGGGGGGTGATTTCGATGAAGACTTCCACCTTTTTGTTGGGAATCTGTTTGTTGCCGTGGATAATGGCATTGGTCACGGCCTCGCTGAGAAGTAGCATCAGTATGGCAGCGGTTTCATCCATCAACTTACACTCGTCCTGTAGTTCATTGACGAAGTCTGGAATTCGTTCCGATTCCTCAAATGTAGATTGAAGCAAGAGCCGGTAGGATTTGTTTGACATTTCCAACAAGTTTAATGGAGAACAGATTTTACTGATCAGTCTAAGGTGGCAGAAACTTTTCTTAAAAACAACTGCACCCCCGATAAAGTTATACTTAGTTTTGCAATATCGCTATTTAGATTTTTCAGGTATCGGGAGGGTTTGAACCGCTCTTAATATGATCATTTTTTAATCCCCAACCCTCCGCTTTATATCCCAGACCCGCTGCAGACGAGGAAAAATGGAGTGGTGCCGTTAAAACAGTGAATCAGAGTTGGAATTTTCTTCAAAAAAACTCATACTGTAGAGATTAAAACAATTTATCATCGACAGCTATCTGTGATAAGTGTTGTTTTCGATGCAGATGTCATCAGAAAGAGTCATCTGCAGACGCGGCAGCTTTTCATTGACATTGCAGTTATTTGTTAATATAACAGCCTTATGTTAACAAAAACAGCTGTCACTTAATGAAGCGACCCATTATGAATGCAGTGGTATTAGTCTTGAATCAGGATTATCAACCAGTCAGTATCTGCTCTGTACAGCGTTCTGTGAAGCTTGTTTTCCTGGAAAAAGCCGAACTATTACATGAAGATCCCAACCGGGTTCTCCGTACAGTGACCAGAGAGTATTCTTATCCCTCGGTGATCAGGCTGCGCCGATACATCCATCTGCCGTACAACAGAATTGTTCTGTCCCGAAGAAATGTGATGAAGCGGGACAAGTATACATGTCAGTACTGCGGCCAGAAGTCAGATCTTACCCTGGACCACATCTTGCCAAAAAGCAGGGGAGGGAAAGATAGCTGGGAAAATTTGATAACAGCGTGTAATAAGTGCAATGTAAAGAAAGGGAACAGAACACCGGAGGAGGCTGCCATGCCCCTCAGGACGTCTCCCTACCGCCCTGTCTATATCACTTTCTTCCAGAATCTGGCAGGTTCCGTTCAGGAGAACTGGAAGCCCTATCTCTATATGAATTGAAGTGGCCTGTACAGAGTGAGAGGGTACAGTTTCTCACTTCTGAGCTTGCCCTGAAGAGATCTTATACCGGCCGGCGGAGTGGCCCGGTTTTCAGAAAGCAGAGGAATCACCGAAGGAGCCTGGTTTTAACCGGAACTGTGGATCAATGCATAAACCTCCGCCTGTCTCAAGCCCCTTTCTCCTTCCAGCTCCAGCAGTATACTTCTGGAGTGCTCCCAGATCTCCCGGGCCCTTGAAACATCTCCTGTAGCAGAGAGATATTTGCCGAATGTGATATCTGCCAGAGCCCGCTCCAGGGAACGGTTGTGATGGATAGAGAGAACCGAGCGATACGCGTCGGGAATGATCGATCCGGCCTGTTCAACTTGTCCGGTTTCCAGGATAGCCAGGCCAATTCGCAGATGGGTTCTGGCTATAAAAGAGTGGTCAGGAGGCAGATCCTCTTTAAAAACCTGTAGTGCTTCCTCCAGAAGAGTCAGCGCTTTTTCTGGCTGGCCGGATTTCAGGTAGAGATCTGCATAGCTGAACTTGGATATGGCGGTGTTGATATGGTTCTCCCCGATCACCTTTCTTCGCAACCTCAGGGCCTCTTCAAAATATTCCGCCGCTTCTTCCAGGTGACCCATATCTTTTTTCAGGATACCCAGATTGTTGGCAGTAATCGCTACATCAGGATGGTCGTCCCCCAATACCCGGCGCCGCAGATCATAGGCCTCTTTCAGAAAGAACTCTGCTTCAGAAAAGTTACCGGTATTCATAAGAAGGGAGCCCAGGCTACTCACATTGGCCAGGTAGTCGGGGTGTTCGGTACCCAGAACACGGCTCCGTTTTTCAATCAACTCCCGGTAGATGGTTTCAGCTTGTATGTAATTACTCTTGTTGTGCATTACAACGGCCAGGCTGCTCAGGCTTTCCAGGGTGAGCGGATGCTCACTGCCGAGCGCATTTTCCCGGATATAGTAACTCTGGCGGTAAAGCTCTTCGGCTTCATCCAGGTTGCCCATTCTTCGTTTAGCATAGGCGAGTGTACTTAAGGTCTGGGCTATGGAAGCCTGGCTGGGTGGAGGAGTAGAATTCTTTAGTTCAAGCGAGCGTTCGAGGAGTTCCTCCGCTTTCCGGAACTCTCCCATGTTGATCAGAAGTAATCCATAGTGGTCGACGACTCCCAATGTTTCCGGGTGATTCTCCCCATATAAATTTTTATTGATGAGCCAGGCGTTGTTAAGAAGGTACCCCGCCTGGTCAAGATCACCTGTTTTACGGTAGATCTGGCCGATTACACTGTATATGTTCGCTTTTAATTCCGGGTAGTTCTGCAGCTGTTCGGCTTTCCTGATTCCAAGCTCAAGGAACTCATTGATGGAGCTGCTTGTGCCGGAGGGCTGTTTAGCTTCAAACAGATCGATGAGGATGGATGTTGCCTCTTCTGCCCGCTGTGCCTGGAGCTGAGCCAGCTTTCTCTCTTCATTGATCTGCGAGGTGTAAAAGAGGGAAAACGCCGAAAGCATCAAAAGGAAAAGAGCAGCGGCAGTCAGAGAGATCGTATTTCTGCGAATAAACTTTTTAAAGATATAGAGAGAGGAGGCCTGTCTGGCAAGGACCGGCAGGTTATTCTGATACCGAAGGATATCATCGATCATGTGCTGAGCTGATTGATACCTCTCTTTGGGCTCTTTCGTAAGGGCCTTCAGAACGATAGCATCGAGTTCCGGATCAGCCAGGTTTCTACTGTCTGAACGTCGAAGAGAAGGCGCAACAGGTTGCTCATGCAAGATCGTGTGCCGGATGTAGGAATACTTTTTCTGATCGAAATTGAAAGCAGGTAGATCCGTCAGAATCTCGTAGAGGAGCAATCCGAGGGTATAGATGTCGGTAGCTGTGGTGATAGGGTCCAGACTGAGCTGTTCCGGTGCACAGTATTGCCAGGTGAACATCTGCCCCCCTTCCGACGTGATTCTGAGACTCTCCCCGGCCGGTTTGGTATCGAGCATCTTGGCAATTCCAAAGTCAAGGATCTTAATATCGCCTTGTTTGGTCACCAGCAGATTGTCCGGTTTCAGATCCCGGTGTACAATGGAATTGCTGTGAGCATACTGCACAGCTTGGCACAGCTGAACAAAGAGGTTGAGCCTCTCCCTGCGGGTGCTTCTGTTTTGAATGCAGTAATCGGTCAGCGGTATGCCATCTACGAACTCCATGACATAGTAAGCGCGTCCCTCATCAGAAATGCCCCCGTCCAAAAATTTTGCAATATTGGGATGAGAGAGTTTCGAAAGGATGAGCCGCTCCTGCTCGAAGCGAAGAAGCTCCTTCCCGGTGGTATCCTTGTCTCTGATCACTTTGAGGGCCACATTCTGATGAAAGTTCTGGTCGATGCGCTCGGCTAGAAAAACATCCCCCATTCCTCCCTGTGCAATTCTCTTTTTAATCTTATACTCACCGATCTGTACCGGGATGGGGAACTCATCACCGGACTGCAGCGACTCGATTTTTTCGGGAAAGCGGCGCATCTCATCCCTGTCCCTGGTGAGGTTGTCAGCCAGCTGTTCCTGCGCCTGAACGAGTTGGGGCCAGTAGGATCCGGACTCCTGAATGGAGTCCAACATCTGCACTACTTCATCGTAGAGCTCAGGGTCCTTGCACCTGGTTTGCAGGATCTCCAGCTGCTTCTCCGGATGTTCATGCATAAGGATTTCATCCAGCAGCTGATCTATTTTTTTCCAGTTTGATCTATCCAATTCCGGTCTATTTATCTATGTTAAAACAAGAACTGAGCAGGCCGCGGGTCGCGGGTGAACGGCTACTTATCTTCCTGAATTCGCTTGTATAACCATCCGCGAGCTTTTACCCAATCGCGGTTTACTGTGCTGGTGGAGAGGCCCAGCATTTCGGCCGTTTCTTCGATGCTCAGGCCTGTAAAAAATCGGAGTTCCACGACATTGGCCAGCCGCTCATCCAGTGTGCTGAGTTCAGAGAGGTACTCATCCAGATCGATAATCTGCTGGGCGTGTTTCTGAATATCTATGATCTCTTCATTCAGAGGAAGATCTTGCTGATAGCCGCCCCGTTTCTGGGCATACTTTTTGCGTGCATAATCCACCAGCAGCTGCCGCATACATCGGGCGGCAATCGCATAAAAATGCGTCCGGTCGTTAAAATTTACCTGCGACTGATCAATCATTTTTAAGTAGGTTTCATGGATCAGTTCAGTCTTACATAACGTATGCTTCTGATACTCTTTGTTGAGCTGATTGCGGGCAATCCGCTTCAGTTCGTCGTAAACCAGAGGGAATAATTTGTTATAACCGCTCTGATTCCCATTGCTGATAGAGACGAGAAGTTGCGTTATATTAGAGGAGTTTCCCATTGATATAGACTCTGTTTATATAGTTGTGTCACTATGTACCCATTGCAATGCTGTTAACGGAAAGTACAAAATTTATTCTGATAAAGAGAAGTAAAGTGATAAATCGGATTGTGGCCCTCTAATACGGCTGAGGAGAGATTTATTAACACAAATTTTATAAAAAAGTGTTATTTTTCATTCTTGTGTATAATAAAAGAGAAGAAATGTGATGAGTAAAAAAGGAAGGGTTCTTGTTGCAATGAGCGGCGGAGTGGACTCCTCTGTAGCCGCTGTAATGCTGCACGAACAGGGATATGAGGTTATCGGAATCACAATGAAAACCTGGGATTACCACCGAAGTGGGGGTAATAACGGGAAAGAGACGGGATGCTGCACGGTGGAGTCGATGAATGATGCCCGTCAGATTGCAGTCCGTTTTGGTTTTAAACATTTTATCGTAGATATCCGGGATGAGTTCGGAAACTGGGTTATCGATCGTTTTGTGGAGGACTATACAAGCGGACGGACTCCCAATCCGTGCGTATTATGCAACACACACATCAAGTGGGCAGCCCTGCTCAGAAGGGCAGACGACCTGGGGTGCGACTACATTGCTACCGGCCACTATGCAAATGTACGGGAGGAAAATGGCCGTTACGTCATCTCCAAGGGAAGGGATCACAACAAAGACCAGTCGTATGCACTTTGGGGTGTGGAGCAAAAACACCTGAAAAGAACCATCTTCCCGCTCGGTAAATACAGAAAAACCGAAATCCGTAAGCTGGCGGAAGAGTACGGCTTGCTGAATGTGGCTGCCAAGCCGGATTCTTATGAAATCTGTTTCATCCCGGATAACAACTATCACCGTTTCCTGAAAGACAAAGTGGAAGATCTGGAGGAGCGTGTCAGCGGAGGAGTTTTTGTAGATAAAGAGGGAAACATCCTTGGCGAACATAAGGGTTTTCCATTCTATACCATTGGCCAGCGGCGTGGTTTGCATCTCCCAATGGGGAAGCCGGTCTACGTAACTCATATCGATGCGGAAAAGAATGTAATTACCGTGGGTGAAAAAGAGGACCTGATCAGCACCACCTGCCGTGCCAGAGAGCTGAACCTGGTGAAGTATGATTCCATCCCCGGGGGTGAAATGGAGGTCACCGGAAAAATCAGATATAATGATGATGGTGCGATAGGCTCTGTGAAACAGGTCTCAGCGGATGAAATTGAAGTATTCTTTCCGGCAGGAAGGGAGGCGATTACCCCGGGCCAGGCTGTTGTTCTCTACGAAGGGGAGGATGTGGTGGCCGGCGCGTGGATTCATAAGGTGAATGTGGAGATGGAGATGGATCCTTCTGCCGTGGCAGGCATCTGAAACTTTCAACCGGCGGATAAGTTTAACTAGCTGACCCGTCTCTTCCGGCGGGAGCGCACCGGCTGAACAGGAAATGAAGTCGTACAAGCCCGCCGTTCCGGCAATAATTCTCGAGTTAATAATAGATTTAGATGATCTGACTTTTTATGATACAAATGCTCCGTTTGCTGCTCCTTCTGTCTGGCATCCTGATGTTATCAGCCAACCCTGTTTCAGCCCAGTTTGAAGGAGATATCCGTTTTGAGATCTCCAACCCTCTCTCTTCGGGAAATGAGGTTCGCAATATGTCGATCGCTTTTTCAGACGCGGGGATTTTTATCAACTCCGATCTTTCGATGAACCTGATGGCAGGCCTTCGCGCACAAGGGGTACTCGTACGGCACGACCTGAATGATTTCATCATACTCACGGATGACAATGAAGGGTTGAAGGTAGAAAAAGATGAGCTGGATAGCATGATTATGCTGGTCAACCGGATGCAGGGAAAGAACCCCAAGGCACGGCCTGAACCATTTCCGTGGGAGGAGAAAGTGAGGGAGAGCGGCCGGACGCGAACGATTCAGGGTTACGAAGCAGTTGAGTTTATACTGGATGGAGATGAGGAGAAAAATGAGAAGGTCTCGGTCTGGCTCACCGACCAGATCCGGGTCAGGTGGGGTGTCCTCCAGGATGCATGGCATACTGCAGGCGCCTCGCAGTTTGAAAATGAAGTGCCCATCGAGATGGTAATGAACAATAGTAGTTTTCCGCTGCTGATTGAAGTTATCCGTGATGAGAACGTCATCTACAGAGCCGAGGCGGTGCATGTAGAGAGTCCGCTTCGGAACCGGAAGATTACAGAACTGCCTCCTCATATCAAGGTGATTGGTTTTACAGATCTGATGATGAATATTTTCCGACAGCAATAAACGGAGGTCATCCAATGAAAAAACTGATAGGCCTGGCTGGTTTTCTCTTGCTGAGCGGCTGTTCCCTTTTCCAACCTGTGGTGGAGGAGTATGTGCCCCCTGAATTTGAATACCCGGGTCCCGACAGTGAAACCGAAGAGATCCTGGATTCCTATCGCCATAAGTACAGAATGCATACCAACAGGGTGGTCGCCACAGCTCATGACACCTTGAAGTTTGAAAAACCTGATAGCGGACTGAACAATCTTGTAGCTGATGCCATCCGTTTCAGGGCGGCCGAAGAGTCGCAGAAATTTGTACACCTCGGTGTGATCGGGATCTCCCCGTTCAGGGTCTGGTTTGAGCCGGGAAAGATTACTCTCGGGGATATGTTTGAGTTTCTTCCCGAAGATGATCACCTGGTGATATTAACCCTGACGGGGCATCAGGTATATGATCTCGTGCAACAGGTAGCCGCTCAGGGAGGGGCGCCGGTCAGTGGCGCACGATTCATGCTGGGGCCGGACAATCAGGCTCAGGGAATATTGGTGAATGCCGAAATCATTAATCCGGAGAACGAATATCTGGTAGCCACCACCAGCCGGTTTGCTGATGGGGAGGGGCCATTTTCCGCCTTGTGGAACCCTGTTCGCAGGCAGGATTATGAGGTAAGCATGAACGAGCTCCTCATCGAGCATTTCAGAAGGGAGTCTGACCTCTATAACATTACGGATGCCAGGATCCGGTCATGATATCAAGAAAAGATTTTATTCGGCAATCGACCCTTTTTATGGCAGGCACATTGTCAGGCGCGCTTCTGCCGGGCAGAGGGCCCTCCGCCTCCGAATCTCTCACCATTCTCTTTACCAACGATACCCATGCCCGTATCGAACCTTTTCCACAGACTGCAAGGAATTTTGCGGGCCTGGGAGGAATCAGCCGGAGGGCTGCTCTGGTTAAGAAAATCCGTTACAATTCCGATCACACGCTCCTTTTGGATGCCGGAGATGTATTTTACGGTACCCCCTGGTTTGATGTATTCAGAGGATCTGTGGATTTCAGGGTGATGAGTTCCATGGGTTATGACGCGATGACACCCGGTGAACATGAGTTTAAGTATGGAGCTGATCTGTTTCTGGAGGCGGCCAAAGAGGCAGGTTTCCCATTTCTGGCTGCCAATTACCGGGCAAAGAACGCAGACTTAAATTCCCTGATCGAAGATCAGATTATCCGGGAGTATTCCGGATTCAATGTAGGAGTGTTTGGTATTGGAATTGATCTGAACAGTCAGATTGAAAACGGATTAGAGAAGGAGATCAACACGCTGGACACGGTCCGGATAGCCCGGCGAGCAGTCAACAGCCTCCGGCTTCATCATCATTGCGACTATGTCATCTGCCTGAGTCATCTCGGCCTCTCCCAGGAATCGGGCGGGATAGATGATCTGCGTCTGGCGGAATCTGTCAGTGGTATTGATCTGATTATTGGCGGGCATACGCACACATTTTTGGATCAGCCGATCGAAGTGACTGGAGCAGATGGGAAAAAAACCTATATCACACAGATGGGCCATAGTGGTATCCGGCTGGGCAGGGTGGATCTTCCGCTGTCAGATGAGGCGGTTCAGAACAATTTGATTACAAGCCGGTACTATACGATCGGCGAGTAACCAGCCGGCCTTCCGAAGTTTGAACAGGTCGCTATTTGGTCACGATCAGAACCACGCCATTCCCGCCTCTTACGCCGTAGGTCGCCGCATCGGGCCCCTTCAACACCCGGACATAATCAATGTCTCTCACATTGACCATACTGTTTGCCTGGCTGTAACTGGAGCCGATAATCTGCCCGTTAATCACAAACAGTGGTTCAATGCCAGAGTTAAATGAGTTGATGCCCCGAATGGTGACGATCTGGTTACCCTGGCTGCCCATAACATTAACACCCGGGACC
>CALKWT010000246.1 GCA_938003885.1 uncultured Balneolaceae bacterium
AGAACGCGGTAATGCTCAGGATTTCGTGATAACTCTCTTTCGCCAGCCCGCCTTTTCCGCTCACGGCATCATCGCGGACTACCGTTTTCTCGCGCCGAATCAGCATCCAGAGCGTAGGAATAAAGAAAAGAGCGATAACCAGGGCGATGATGCCCCATGTAGCCCTCCAGTGGAGATAGGCCAGAAGGCCTGCAATCAGAGATGGCAACAACGCTTCGCCCAGAGGGTACCCCAATGAGGAAATACTAAGCGCCTTCCCCCGCTCCCTGTCATAATATTTTGCCATGGTTGCCTGGGCGGTGTGGCTACTGAGCCCCTGTCCTGAAAGGCGAAGTAAAATAAGGCTGATGAAGAGCATTGAAATGTGCCAGGAAAAAGCCATCATGGTACTTGCAAAGAGCAATCCGGCAGCAACATACATGCTGAACTGCCGAAGCGGTATCCGGTCGATCCACTGACCCAGCCAGGGCAGAGCAAACGCCCCCGTGAGGGTAGCTGCCGAATAAAGAGTTCCGAATGAGGCGTTGCTCATATCGAAAGCTGTTAGAAAATAGGGGACAAACAGAGAGATCAGAAATGTCTGTCCAAAACTTGAGAAAAATGTAAATGAGACTGCAAAAGAGAGCAGCCTTCTCTCTTTTAGAGCGAACGTCAGATACGACATATGTATATTTATATGAAACTGAAAAGAAAAATTTCTCTATCTATTTTATAGGTAATGATACCCCTTTTCCGTCTGAGAAGTTTCTTTATACAGCTATTTTAGCTCATTTTTCACCAAAGCGCTTCCAAATGAACAGAGGATAATCCTGTTATATAACCACCATACCGTCAACGTATAAATTCATGGAAGTACATAAGATTATCTTCATCTGTACAACGGTCGTATAAGAAAGCTCTTCGGGTAGACCTTCTGGAAGCAGGGGTTCATCTGCTCTCCCGAACTTTTATCCTATTCCCCTATTCTCAGTTTTCCAAAGACTGAGAAGCACCCTGGTTTTGTACCGTGCCGTTAACGGCTCTAAACCTACCTTAAATCTCATCAATTGAGATCCGTTTATTCTCTTTGATCTCTTTGAAATGGGATGGCGAAAGCCCCGTCTCCTTTTTGAATTGCCGGGAGAAGTGCTGCTGACTGCTGTAACCGAGCATGTAGGCGATCTCCGTTAAGTTTTGCTCACCGTAGACAATCAACTCTTTGGCTCTCTCAATTTTCTGAAGGATATAATACCGCTCTATCGACTTCCCTTCTACATTGGAGAAAAGACGACTCAGATATTGGTAATCCTTATGGATCCTTTCTGAGAGAAATTCTGAGAGTTTGCCCTCCAGCCCCTCTTCATTCCGCACAAGCTGAATGATCAGTTGTTTAATCTGCTCTACTACCTTACTTCCCTGATCATTGATGATCTCAAAGCCGTTGTTGTGTACCAGGTCTGTGAGGTGTTTGTACTCCTCATCGGAGACTGGCTCTTCCAGTGTCAGTTCACCCAGTTCAATTTTTTTTACCGCAAAGCCGGATTCATCTAATTTCTCTTCAAGTACCTGTGCGCAGTGACTGCACACCATGTTTTTAATATGAAAATGTTGATTCTTCACAAGTTCATCTGATTATCCTTATTACAAATACCCGCTCCTGCCGGTGTTGCCGGTCTCCCTCCCTGGTTGTGTTTACAACCCTGCCGGAGTCAGGAACTGGTTAATAATGACTCATTAAGATACGAATAATGGTGCGCATCTACTTATATAATCCTGTTTAAAACCTGCCATATTCGGCTACTGCCAAAAAAAATCCCGGAGCCCACTTTAAAGGGCGTCCGGGATTGTTATTGAGTTCTGGTACAAAAAGGAATGAAGCGCTCCGGCTATTCCATTTCATGGCCCCAGATAGAGAAGATTTTTTTAGCGATGTCCGTGTTATCGTATCTTCCGGCAAACCGTTCGGACTGAGGGCCAAAACTAAATACAGGCACGTGTTGTGCAGTGTGTCCGCCGGTAGAGAACTCATGACGCAGCTTACCACCGCCTGCTGACGGCATGGTCAGTCCTCCGGTCTCATGATCTGCAGAGACCACGACCAGTGTATTTCCGTCCCGCTCTGCATAGTCCAGCACTTCTGCAATGATATTATCGAAATCCTTCATTTCAGCCAGGACATATTCGATATCATTGCCATGCCCTCCCCAGTCAATTTGCGAACCCTCAATCATCAGGAAGAAACCTTCCTCCCGCTGAAACAGCTCTTCCAGAACATGGCGGGCGAGTTCCAGGTACTGATCGCCCCGCTCAGTGGCCGGAGCCAGGTCCCTGCCTTCCAGGAATGCAATCACATTCTCTTCTCCTTGCATCTGGCCTAGGTTATCCGCACTGTCAATATAGATATATCCCTTTTCACCCATTTCAGCAATCAGGTTCCGGTCATCTTCGCGAGCACCGCCTTCACTCTCAGGTAAGAACCAGTCCCAGCCAGCTCCAAAGAGCATATTGATACCGGAATCAACAAACTTTTCGGCAATGATGAACTCTTCGCTCCGGGATGGATGGTGGATTGCAAAAGCTGCTGGAGTTGCGTGTGTGATTCGGGAGCTGGCCATCAGTGCAGATATTTTCCCGATGTCATTCGCATAGTGAGCCACACTTTCAACAGGGGTGCCGTCCGGCAAGACACCGAGCATACCGTTGTTTGTTTTATGCCCCGTTGCAAATGCAGTGGCACTGGATGCTGAGTCGGTTACTTCGCTGTCGCTGGAGTAGGTGGAGGTCATTCCGTGTACCGGCATGGATGTCATTGCAAGAGGGCCGTGCTCATATTCGGCTGCGGTGATCTGTGAGAATCCCATGCCGTCACCAATCAGCAGGATGATATTCTTGGGGATGGCCGTTCCGGAATCAGCACTGTCCTGATTATTGACTTGAGGCTGACATGCTGCGAAAACAAAGAGGGCAACAAATAGAACCAGAAATGATCTTCTATTCATTAATTTTATAAAGTGATTCATGGTAAAAGGTTATTTTGACATTTTCATAAAGTTTCGAAGAGCTACAAGGTAATCAACGGAAATCAGGAATGGAATTCATTAACAATCTTTTAACTGCACATCGCAAGCCAGTCCGTACCTCCACAGCCACAAATTCATGATATACAGAAAATTAACGACAAAAGAAATTTTTCACCGCAACCAAGAGCGTAGCTCACCGCTCTCGGAAAGTTTTATCATCTGGCTCCATAATATACGCAGTATGCATAATGTGGGTGCCGTTTTTCGAAATTCGGATGCGTTTGGAGTTCATGAACTCTGGCTCTCCGGATACACACCCACT
>CALKWT010000247.1 GCA_938003885.1 uncultured Balneolaceae bacterium
GTGGAATCAGTTGGTCTGCTTCATGGATGATCTGGTAGCGATTCTCCACCCGCCGGACCGGTAGAGGTTCGAGGAATATTGGCAGATTGTGCCTGTTCATATCTCGTACACCCTCAGCGCAGGCAAGGATGGTCTGAAGTGAATCTTCTGAAGTCATATCCACCCTGAGCAGCATCTTTGCTGCATCGACCCCAAACCGAATACAGGTATCTGCACCGGAGGCAGTAATCGGATCATTCAGCTCCCATACAGAGCCGGGTATTCCCCCCCGGTTCAGGCTTGTGATCAGGAGCTTATCATCCAGGAAACCCTTCTCTTCCTTCTCCATTTCACCATGAAGAATGAGCAGTTCTTCCAGAATATCCATACTACCGAGTACTCCATCTACCCTATCACATCGTAAAGCGGAGATCAGCCGTGCCAGAAGGTCGTGGCGGTTTGCCATTGCAAGAGGTTCTTTTCCGATTGCCAGGCTAGCACGTGCCGGATGATCTGCTGCAACGATATTGAGATTTCCATCCGTGGTGAACGTGCGTCTCCGTTTTCTTTTTTTTGCCACCTCTTCGGCGAAACCAGAGTTATCTACCCTATGTTCAGTAATTTTTCTGAACAGTTCCGGAAGAATGATTTCATCTTTCACAAACGGCCTCATTCAAGCCCTCCCTTATCAACCGTAAACTCTTCTACCTCAGACATCACGGGCATAAAATTGGCACATCCATGCCGTGTGACGATGATCGCACCACAAGCATTCCCCAACCGGGCGCTCTTATAGAGGTTCCAGTCATTGAGATAGCCATAGATAAATCCACTGGCAAATGCATCTCCGGCTCCCAATGTATTTTTGACTTCTACAGGATAACCCGGAACATGCTCAGCATCGATCGAATCTTTCCGGTAGATGTAGCAGCCGTCAGTTCCCGCCTTCAGAACCAGTATCTTGCCGCCAAGTTTGAGTAGCTTCTGAACGGCAATGGTTTCATCACCCTCAATCCTGGATTCATTTACCTGTGAATCCTCTACAGTAGCAGCTCCTTTTCCACGCCATGCAGCTGCTTTTATCTCCTCGGTGGTCCCGATAATGACATCCACGTAGGGCAGTACGGATCGCAGAGTCAGGCCGAAGGATTGCAGGTCGGGCCACTGATCTGCCCTGAAATCCACATCCAAAATCACCCGTACATTGTTGGCTGCTGCCTCTTCTGCCGCATAGAGTGTGGCAGAGCGGGAGGGCTCCTTACTGAGACCGGTACCGCTGATCAGGATAGCCCGTGTGGACTGAAAAGGGATATTTGCTATATCCCGGGTGTCAATGGCGATGTCGGCGCAGTTATCCCGATAATAGACGAGCGGAAACTTGTCTGGCGGCTCAATTCCCAGAATGACGGCACTGCTCCGCTTTCCTTCTTTCCTGACAGTTAGATGGGTGTCGACCTCTTCCTTTTTCAGAAAGTTCAGAATAAAATCGCCGACTGGATCTTCACCCACACCCGTAAGCAGTGCAGACCGGAGTCCGAGCCGCTTCGTTCCCACACTGATGTTTAACGGGCACCCGCCCACATACGCTGCAAAACTATTGATCTCTTCGAAGGGACTGCCGATATCATTAGAGTAGAGATCAATAGAACTCCTGCCTATACAAACAATGTCATACATAACTTTTCCATTCCTTTTTATAAAAATTCTGGTTGTACGTTAACGCCGGCCCACGATCGCTCCATCGATTCATCTAAAGTTGCCATGATCCAAACAAAGTTGATCGGATATCCCGGTATAGCCACATTGGGGTGATACCCCCGTTTTACTACCACAGCATCATTTTCATAGACAGGCCCGAGATAGTCCGGTACATCCAGCTCTTCGTAAACCAACTGAATCCCAAAAGCAGGTGGCGGCATCTCAATATAGATATAGATTTCTTCTTTGGTATCGGTATGTTCGTGAGGCGGCCAGCTGGTCCAATTGCTGTCTTTGCTGAAAATGAGGCCACCAAGTAGCCTCCGGGCAGGAATATTATCGTCGATAAGCCGGTGAATTCTCCTCTCACAACCCGGCGTCCCCAAAACTTCGGTTAATTTGGGGTCGCGTTTCACCTCTTCAAATGGTGCGAAAAAAGGATCTCCTTTCTGGTCAGAGGGCGCCGTGGCTTCGATGATATCCACGTCAGATTCAGTAATGATCCGCCCTTTATGTCCCGGTGGAATATACAGTGTGTCGTACGGTTTCAACGTAAAACGATGATTTTCGAGCTCCACTATAGCCGTTCCGCCAAGGCAGATCAGGGCAGCTTCAAAGTCGGGGTTCTGATATTCGCATTCAGAGGCCCTGCTGTTCAGAATGATTCTGGTATACCCTAAGTATTCAAGTTCAGAATTTTCAGGCGAAACAATAACGTTACGTCCGGTTTTGTCTGCGGTATTATGAAATATCTTTCTGCTCATTTTACTCTATTTAAAAATTAGCGGGAACCAATCCCTTAATTTTGAAGCTCTTAATCCATCGGATGAAACGATCCAGCCTGTATTCGGTGGAGTGTTATCGCTCTGAACTTTACGGTCGTTATCACTCTACAACTGCTTGTTTCGTGCCACAATTGTCGCAGATGATTGTGCAACCGGAAATACAATGGTATCCAGTATGTTGACATGGGGCGGGCGATTGGCGATGAAAATGATAATTTCAGCTATATCCGCTCCTGTCAGAGGGGTTATGTCTTTATACACTTCGTCTGCCTCCTTCTTATTTCCACGAAATCGAACCTGACTGAACTCGGTGTTGACCAGGCCGGGAGAAACGGAGCTGACCCGAACACGGGTTCCGGAGAGATCCATTTTGGCCGCCTGTGTAATTGCCCGAACAGCGTGTTTGGTTGCACAATAGACCGAACCACCGGGATAGGCCTCGTATCCTGCGATCGAGCCAACATTGATGATATGGCCGCTGTTTTGCTTCCGCATGCGGGCAGATACATATTGGGTCATCGAAAGCAGTCCTTTAATGTTCGTATCAATCATGGCATCCCAGTCATCAAAATCGGCGTCATCAATTTTGCCCTTTCCGGCAGCCAGTCCGGCATTGTTCAATAAAATATCGATGGGTTGTTCAATAGAGTCGACACATTTTTTGCATTCTGCCCGGTTCCGGACATCAAAGCAGTTAGTCTGCACCTCTATGGAGTGGTTTTCTTCAAGCTCCTCTTTCAGACGAATCAAACGATCTTCCCGCCGGCCCGTCAAAATCAAATTTGCACCGTTTTGGGCAAACAAAATTGCAGATTCCCTTCCAATTCCTGATGTGGCACCCGTAATAAGCACCCATTTGTCAATTAATCGGTTCAATGTTCCAGGTGTTTAGATTGATCTTCAAGTTCATAAAGCACGCTTCTGCTGCTTTGGTTCTACAGCAGAAGCGTGTTCACATGTTCACATCACATGCAGTGTGACAATCCTTCCCATGCTCTATTTCTGGCGGTCAATACCCGGGGTTTTGCTCCAGTACACCACCGCTTACGTCAATCTGATTCTGAGGAATCGGATAGTAGTAATGCTTGGGTCTCACAAAGTGCCTTGGCGGATCATAGGTCCCGCGGTCTTCACCATATATTGCGGTGATATCCACAATTCCTGCCTTGTCCCACCGCATCAGGTCAAAGTGCCGGCGTCCCTCTCCGGCCAGTTCCACCCTTCGTTCGTGAATGATATCTGCCATGGTGGCATTCGTCACAGGTGGCATTCCTGCCCGGGCCCGGACCCTGTTTAATTCCGTATCACCGTTCTGGCCAGACCGGATTTTCGCTTCCGCTACATAGAGATACACTTCGGATGATCGGAGCAGAGGAATGTTCATATTCTGATCCAAACCGCCAGCTTCTCTCCAGGCAGCATATTTCTGATAGTGGTAGCCAGTGGTGGGTGACAGATCAGCCGTATATACTGTTGGTCCGCGATCTCCGCCCAGATCAAAAACATCACCCGGCATCATAATAGAGTAGTCCTGCCGGGGATCTCCCTCCTCAAAGGCATTTACAAGATCAGGTAGAGGTGCCTGAAAATCCCAGCCTCCCCATGGGCGCGGAGTGGTGTAGATTGTGTGAGATTGCGTTCGCCAACCTTGTGAAGACCCGACAGTAAAAAGAATTTCAGGGTTGTACTGAGTTTCTACCCTGAAATTATCTTCAAAACTCTCTGCCAGTGGATAGGGACCGTTGATAACTTGATTCCCTGCCTCGATCGCCTCCTGGAATTTCTCCTGATAGATATATACCATAGAGAGATACCCCTGAGCAGCGCCGCTGTTGGGCCGTCCGACATCGGAACCGCTATGAGTGTCCGGAAGCAATTCGGCAGCCCTTTTAAAGTCCGCTTCCACCTGAGCGTAAACTTCTTCCAACGTATTCCGTGGTTTGTCGAACTCATTATTCTTCACATCTTCTTCCAGAATAATGGGTACTCCCGCAAACATCTGGCCAAGAGTCCAGTAGGCAAAACCACGCATGAAGTAAGCCTCACCCAAGATTCTGTTCTTCAAGGTCTGATCAAGATCCATATCAGGAACATGTACCAGGATCCCGTTTGCCCGTTGGATCACTTCATACTTGTTTCTCCAGGAGGAGTCAAAGTAGGGGTGTGACGGGTCGAATGTGAAGTTCTCCAGATCTGAGTGAGGCGCATGGTCCCCCGCCCTGTACTCATCATCGGACGGGATGTTGATGAGCGTCATCTCACGGTGGCCATAATAATTTTCGGCCGGCAGAGGGTGATACAAAGCATTGGCTGCAGACTCCGCATCGCTCGCTGTATTCCAGAAATTATCGGTCGTGGTCTGTCCATACGGGGTCGTATCGAGGATGCTTTCATCACAACTGATCGCTGTGAAAAGCATCACCAAAATTATCACCAATTTCATTGAAAGTGATCGTATCCCTTTCAATATGTCAGCTTGTAGTTTCGATTCCATAATGTAATTTTCTTCAAGGTTGATAACTGAAAACTGAGGTTTGCCTGTCATGATTTAAAAATCGACAGTCAGGCCAAATGCCCAGGTTCTGGGTTGTGGATATTGAGCGTAATCGACGTTACGCTGAAGGTTTCCATCCGTATAGCCCAGTTCTGGATCAATTCCGGAATAGGGAGTGAGCGTAAAAACATTGATTCCGGTTATATCCAGGCGGACATTACCCAGGCCGAGTGAGTTCGTCAGAGTGACAGGGAGTGTATACCCGAGTGTCATAGTCTTCAGCCGGAAATAGTTTCCATTTTCAATGAACAGATCCGATGAACGGTGGTTCAGATTATTTCTGAGTGTGGTCATTCTGGGAATCGAATTACTGGTTCCCTCTCCGTGCCACCGGTTCTCCACTTCAGCATACATATTGAAGGGGTAGGTTGGATCCAGTCCTTGCATTCGGTCTGCATTAAATATCTCGACACCAGCCGACCCCACGAAGTGAAGATTCAGTGTGAAGTTTTTATATCCTGAAGAGATATTTAACCCGTAAACAACATCAGGATGGGGATTTCCAAGAATCGTTCTGTCATCACCATCAATCAGGCCGTCTCCATTAAGATCCAGAAACCGGACATCACCGGGGCGGATATTGGAGCGACGGGAATCGTTTGCAATATTCGGATCACTATCGATTTCCTGCTGATTTTGATAGAGTCCGTCTGTTTTCCAACCATAGAATGTAGCAATAGGATGTCCCTGAAATGTTCGGGCCAGCTCCTCATTAGGCCTTCCATAGGTTCTGGAGCCGAGGAAGTCATCGTTCAGATTGGTCACTTTATTCTGAATAAATGAGGCATTACCCCGGATACTGAAATCCACTTCACCAAATTGATTATTATATCCCACCTGGATTTCAAAACCCTTGTTTTCAATCTCCCCAACATTGGTATCGGGTATGGTTGCCGTTCCCAGGGTACCCAGGGTAGGTGGAGCGAGCAGAACATCCTTTGAGTCCCGGATAAAGTACTCCAGTGAGGTGGTGATCAAGTCACCCAGCAAGCCAGCATGTAAACCAAAGTTGAGCATTTCCACAGTTTCCCATGAGATATCGGGATTGGGGATACGTGTCTGGTTGATTCCACGAACCTGTGAATTCAGAAAGCTGTATTGTGAGTTTTGTCCGTAAAGACCAAGAAACTGGTGCCGGGCAATGTTCTGATTTCCAGAGCGGCCCCAGCCTGCTGTCAGTCTCAGATTGTTGATTCCTGTACCTTCCATGACACCTCTGAAAAACTCCTCTTCGGAGATTCTCCAGCCGACGGAAGCTGCAGGGAAAACACCCCATCTGTTATCGGGTGAGAATCTGGAGGAGCCATCGTATCGGAGGCTGGCTGTTAAAAGGTATTTGTCTGCATATGCATAGTTTACCCTTCCCAGATAGGAGAGCAAAGCATCTTCCCATTTGGAACCACCAGCAAGATAGACGGAATCTCCAGCATCAAGGACCCTCATCTCAGAAGACTCATTGGCATAATCCTGGCGGCTTGCAACAACCGATTCCCCATTGGCTTTCTCCAGGACCACGCCGGCAAGGCCGTCAAAGTCATGATCGTTTCCAAAGGTTTTGTTGAAATCCAGAAACAGTTCTGTAAGCACAGATGTGCTCTCGGTGAACTGTCGTTGCAAGGAGTTTCGGGATCGGGCACGGATCTGATCGGAAATAATCACATTAAAACCGTAGAAGTCATTCAACTGATAATCTAATCCCACATTCCCTCTGAGGGAGAGCCCCTGAAGAAGCTCCAGCTCTGCCTGGACGTTACCCAGGACCCTTCTTCGTTCGTTGTTAGAATCGGAATCCTCTTCTACGGTAAAGATAGGGTTGTTAATATCTCCGAATTCACCGCTGATCTGTGAAGAACTGTAGCTCCCGTCATCGTACTGTACGGGCAGTCCAGGATGAAACCGGATAGCACTCCATAAGACACCGGTCTGGGCAGACTGCGTTTCAAGAGTGTTTCCCGAGGTCCGGGACAGGGTCAGGTTTTGTCGGAGATTGATTCTGTCACCGATTCGGTGATTGGAATTTATCTTCAAACCATACCGGTCGAAATAGGAGGATTTCATCATCCCTTTTTCATCTGCAAAATTACCGGAGATATAGAACGAAGAGTTCTGGCTTCCGCCCTGAAGAGAAAGATTGTAATCCTGGATCGTTCCGGTACCCAGCAGCTCTTTTTGCCAGTTTGTCTGCTGTGTCTGATACTGCGTATTTTCCCAGATCGGATTGACTGGCAGGCCGTCATTGGTATATCGTTCCCGCTTTAATTGAGCCAATGTGGGTGCATCCAGAACGTCTACAGTATTTATTGGATTGGAGAAGCCGACAGAGGTATTAAACCGGACTGCCAGTCCCTGATTAAAGGAGCCGCCTTTCGTAGTGACCAGTATAACCCCGTTTGCTGCCCGGTTCCCGTAAATAGCTGCTGCCGATGCATCCTTCAGCACGTCAATGGATTCCACGTCGTCTGAGTTGATATTATTCAGGCTCGATACATCAGAAGGCATGCCATCGATCACAATCAGGGGATCTGCGTTATTTACAGTTCCTGTTCCACGGATCCGGATCGTACCTGCTGCACCGGGATCTCCACCACTTCGTACAATTTCCACACCCGAAGCCTGCCCTTGGAGAGCCGTTGAAAGGTCTGTGATCGGCTGGCCTTCAAGAGCATCCGAACGGACCGATGCGATGGATCCGGTTATCCGCTCCTGGCTCTGCACGCCATACCCCACTACGACCAGGCCTTCCAGCATCTGAATATCACTTTGAAGGGAAATGTTGATTTCTGTCTGATTATTCACCGCTACTTCCTGCATCTGATAACCGATATAGGTGAATATGAGTACTGGAGATTCCACAGAATCAGGTATGCGGAGTGAATATTCCCCGTTTAGCCCCGTCTGGGTTCCGATAACCGAACCGGTTTCCGACTCAGAGTTCTGTAGAACCACATTGACCCCGGGAAGTGCTTCGTTGGTCTGTGCATCAACCACAATCCCCTGTACGGTCCTCTGATAAAGCTCTAGTTTTTCAGGAATCTCTTTCTCGCGGATAACAATCACATCCCGGGTGGGAGGGAGAACCGCTTCCAGATTGGTCCCTTGTAAAAGCTTGTTCAGCACTTCGAAAACAGGGGCATTGCTCATATCAAGTGTCACCTTTTCACGTGGCATGATATCCGTATTATAGGATAGACCTACCCGCAGCTGCTCCGCGAGTATCTCCAGAGCAGACGCCAGATCGATCTGCTTCACCTTCATGGTAATCCGCATCTCCTCATCCCCCTGATCCTGCAAGACGCTAAACTGTACCACCAGTTGGTCACTTTTGTTCGTATGCTGCTGATAACCCGAGGCGTACCCGCTCTGCAAAAAAACAGACGCTATGACAGCACTGATAAAAAGCTTCCATCCTAACCGAAGGTTGCCTGATTTTAAACAAGTATTATTATTTGGCATTTGATTTTATGTTTTGGCTTATCGTTTCAAACTTCGTGCTAAAATTATTGACTTCACTCCGCAGCATACCAATGGACCCGGCCACTCTCTACGCTGAACTCAACACCGAGGGAGAGTGCAATGACATCGAAAGATTTTTCAGGGGATTCATTTGTAAATGTGGATGTGAGCTTGAGTTCAGAAATGGAACTCTTCTCGAAACTGCACTCTATGTCGTAGATTCTGTCTAACTGAGTACACACCTGTTGCAGGGTGAGGCCGTCAAATACAAACCGGCCATCCATCCAGGCGAGATAGTTTTCTACGGCAAGGTCGTCTACAAGCAGGGTTCTCTGGTTGAGATCCAGATAGCCGTACTGACCCTTAGACAACGTCACCGAGAGATCTTCAACAGCGCTGTTACCCGATCTGTTCTGGAAACTGACCTTACCTTCGACGACCGCAACCTGAACATTATCCTGCCCCGGATTGGACCGCACATTGAAAGCTGTGCCCAGAACTTCCACTGTAGATTGATTGGCATGGATCACAAAAGGTTGATCCGGATTTCGGGCGACATCAAAATAGGCTTCTCCAACCAGCGTAATCTCGCGTTTTCCCTTCAGATAGTCGGAGGCGATGACGATCCTGGAGTTGCTGTTCATGCTGATATTGGTTCCATCCACAAGGACGATGTTGCGATTCTCTTCATCCAGGGTCTGAAACACAATCGGCTGCTGCTCGACGGACTGCAGATCTGCCAGGTTTCTTTCATAGTTAAGTGTAAAAAAGGAAGCAGTTGCAATGACGAGAAATGTGGCTGCGATTTTAACAGCATATCCCACCCAGTCGGTGCGGTGAAGAGAAAAGATTCCCGGCTTGCTTCGGATCTCCGAGCGGATCGACTGATAAAGTCTGTCGGAATCCAGATCGGGTACCAGGTCTTTCAGCTCTTTCCGATCCATCAGGCCGGCATCCACATCCAGTCTTTCCTCGAGATATTCCACACCCTCCTCCGTTTCGAACCAGTCCAGTACGGCCTGCGTTTCTTCCGGAGTTGTCTGGTTCAAGAAGAACTTATCTGCTAATCTTTTATTCATAAAACCTGTTGTTCTGTTTAGTAGCTACACTGGCTGATACTACACTTCAAAGGAAGGAAAGTATTAGCACGTCAATTAATATTTTTTTAATTCTGCTTTTAAGGCGGTTACAGTCTTTCTTTATACTTATATATTACAACTTGTTAGGCTCCCCTAATCCTAAGGATGTAATCTCTGAATTTTAACTTCTGGAATAGAACTGCATAAGCGAAAGGGGAATCAGAAAGAGTCGGGACTGGGTTGAAGTCGAAAGGATAAGCCAAAAAAGTGCGTTCGTTCAGAAAATGTACTAAAGAGAGGGAGTCAGGTTAATATAAAGCATGCTCCATGGATTATAGAGCAGCAAAAGCGGATCCCGTACTGCAGAGGCAGGTAAAACAAGAGAAGAACAGACTTCCTCAAAATGAAGAGAGCGCACTAAAAGAACAACGCCAGACCTGTTACAGATAAAAGGATAAGAATAATATCTGCGTGATCTCTCAAATAGCCCCGAATAAAGCGTGAACTCAGATAGTAGTGTGTTTTGACCGTCCGGATATTGATATTAAGCAGATCGGCCACTTCGCTGTTGGAGTACCCTTTTATTGACCGTAATTCAAAGATCTCCCGCTTTCTCTCAGATAACTCCTCCATTCCGCGCTGAAGTATCTCGTGATACTCTCTATAGACGATCTCTTCTTCCGTGGAGTTACTGGAAGGTATGAGTGTCCGGTGGACCTCGATCATCGAAATAATCCCTTTTTTCTGATCTCGTAGCATGTTGATCAGATGATTTCTCAAGATCGTAAAGAGATAACCACTCAGGGATCGGGTCTCATCGAGAGAGTGTCGTTTATTCCAGAATTTAATAAAGGTCTCCTGCACTGCATCTTCAGCAAGCTCGGTACTTTTTACATACTTCCTGGCGATATAAAACATTTGAATGTGATAGCGGTCGTAGATCTGCCTGAAGGCTTCCTCATTGCCCCTCCGAATCTTCAAACCTAATTCTGTATCTGTAAAACCATCCATTCTTCTCTATCCCATAAGGACAAAAATTATTCTGAGCACCCTGCTGAGTTGAGCAAAAAAAAGTTTTTCAGTCAGGTTTTAATAAAAGCCATTGTAAAAAAAAATGCAAAATATTCCTACTGCAAAAAATTTTTAACATATAAAAATATGTTGGTTTACCTTTTTTAATTAAAACAGTAACAGCCCGGTTATACAACTTTCCTGAAGTAT
>CALKWT010000248.1 GCA_938003885.1 uncultured Balneolaceae bacterium
CAGCATGGGCAATACAGGCGAGGGAATCAAACCGGGATGAAAGACACGAAGCGGGCTCTCCTTCTTTAAAAAGAGATCGTCCGATGCCATCGCCTGTTCAAATAGTTCCGCCTTGTTCTGTGACCAGGGAGCGTCACTGTGGAGGAGATCCCATCTCTTCAGCAGCTTCTTCCACAGCCGGGCCTGCCAGGCGGCATCTCCTCGCCGGGGAGCGTTCTTTTGCCACTCCGTCATCATTTCCGGACGGTAAAAAAGGTAAGCATCAAATACATAAGCGATGTTGGCCGCCAGCTGCAAGGCCGCCTTCTCTTTCCGGGCTTCCGGCTGCATTTGAAGATAACGGTCGATCCGCTGGAGACCCTCCATGCGTTCGCTGCCCAGAAACTCATCCGTCAGGGCCCATTTGATCGGATCCAGATCGGATGCCAGCTTCTCGGGAAGGTCGGGAAACGTTTTTCGGATCACATTCCAGATCCACTCTGAAGGGAGCAGATACCGGATATTGGCAGCCATCCCCGTTTTCCGGGCCAGAAAGAGGCGCAGCCAGCGGGCACTGTCCTGGTTGGGTACCATCATGGTGACCGGCTGGAGAGGATCCGGTGGGCCGGCTTCAGACAGGTTTTGCACTAGGGCGTCAGCCAGCGTAGTAAGAGAGTGACTTTTATACAGTTGAATCATAGTCTCAAGATCGTATCCCCGTTTCCCTTTTACAAATACATTTGATGACTCCTCTGCGAATATAGGATTTGTGATCGACTTGCCGAAACCGTTATCTCAACGTTCCCAATAATTGCCTGTACACCTCCAACTTCTGATCAACGACCAGGCTTACGGCAAACTCCTCGATCGCTTTTTTTCTGCTCTGTCGCCCGAACTCCTCCCGCACACCCGGATGGCTCATCAGATAGAGAATCCGCTCTGCCAGCAGCCTCTCATCCCCTGCAGGAACGAGATAGCCGTTTAATCCATCCACCACAATTTCCCGGCATCCCGGCAGATCTGTCGTCAACAGCGGTTTGCCTGAGGCAGCCCCTTCTATCAGAGACATGGGTACCCCTTCCCGCATCATGGTGGGAAGACAGATCACCGAAGAGTGCTGCATCGCGGGGGCGACATCCTCGATCTTGCCGTGAACTCTCACATTGGGGAGCTCTTTCCACGCTTCGATCGCTTCCGGTTCCACAGAGAGCGGATTGGCAGGATAGGGCTCCCCATAGAGATGAAACTCCACTTCCGGCATTTGAGAACCTACAATTTTTGCAGCATCAATAAACTCATGGAGGCCCTTACTCCAGAGCAACCGGCCGAAGTAGGAGACCCTGGCCTTTTCGTCCGCCTGCGGCGCGGGACGGAAACGCTCCGTATCCACTCCCGAACCGCGGATCACTGTGATACTGGACCCCGGAAGCAGCCTTCGCTCAAGGACGGTCTGCCGGTCATCTCCATTCTGAAGGATGAGCCGGTGGTTGGGGTGGGAAAATCCGTAGCGGAAAAGCGGTTCAGTGATCAGCCTGATGAGCTGATTGTTCAGGGTATCGAGGGTGTAGAGGTACCCCAACCCGGCAAGCAGATTGACCGGCGCCTTCACACCGGCTCTCCGGGCGGCAATGCTACCGTAGAGAACGGGCCGCATGGTGACGTGATGGACAAGATCAGGACGAACCTCCCGGTAGAGCCGGGTCAAATTCCCAACCATCCGAAGCTCATCTCTCAACGTTCCTTTCTCTTCCAGCCAGGGCAGCGGTATAAATTCCAGACCCATCTGCCGGATCTCCGGGCCCATGCCTGTATCGGCGGCTGCCACAGCGACCTCCATGCCAGCCTCCTTTGCAGCGAGTGCGAAAGGGGTGCGGTGAGAGAGAAAATACCAATCTACATTTACAACGAATAGAAGTTTTACGGGAGCGCGCAATGATCTGAGCTTTCAGGTTCCTGGTTCTTTTTGGCGGGAAGACACCCTCTTACGGGCAAGATAATAAAATAAATCTGCCGACAGAAGGTTCGCCATCCTCATCCCAAAGCCGTAAAAACCGTTCAGTTGCCGGGCGTAAACTAAAAGTTTATCGGAGAGCCAGCGGTTCTGTTCGGTTTTTGCCGCTGCCCAGTGAATGGCCAGGTTCTTCATCAGAAAACGTTTCAGGCGGCGCTGTACCGGTGGCGGGAACAGGTCCATCTCCCGGACATAAGCTTCAAGGTGGTAGGGCACGTGTTCTCTTCTTCTCATCTCCGCAGTAAAATCCTCCCTGTGAACGGTCGTACCGATCTTGGCAGAAAAAGCAAACGTACCATAGATCCCGGCGCGGAGCCAGAGCCAGATATCCTCTCCGTTGGGAATGCCTTCAGGAAAGCCGCCCAGCACTTCGAAAAAAGAGCGGCGAATCGAGACCGACGAGGAGTGAATCAGGCCATACCCCTTCCGGTAAGCTGTCAGAAAATCGGGGACGATGCCGGAAAAGTTTTCCTTGCAAAAGACGGAGGGGTATTCGAACTGGCCGTTGCGGTGGATGCGGTAGCGAAGACTGAAAAAGTCAGCTTCCGGATACTGCTGAATCAGCCGGGCCATCTCCTCCAGGTATCCCGGCTCCCACGCATCATCCGCATCCAGGAAACAGAGGGTGCGGGCTGTTGCCGCTGCTGCACCTGCATTCCGCGCACTGGAAACTCCGCCATTTTCTTGAGAGAACCATTTTAAAAAGTGGAATTTTTCCGCAAACTCGCGGACGGTTTTTAGACTGTCATCGGTTGACCCGTCATCCACGACGATCACCTCGGCCGGCAGGAGCTTCTGGCTGGTGACCGATTTCAGGGCCCGTCCGATGGTCTCCTCTTTGTTGTAAAGCGGAATGACGACCGCAATATCGGGGTGGATGCTATCCATGCAACCTCTCCGTTTCTGCTCCCCCCTCCCGGCGAATAGGTTCCCGCCTTCTGTACGATATTCCTGCTCTTTTCAGCAACCCCGACAGAAAAAGTTTGGTGATGCTGGTCGCTACAGTAAAACTCCTTTGGACCCTGGATACACCGTGGTTTTCCAGTAATTTCAGCCGCTCCAGAAAGGTAGCATACCCCCCGCTGACCCCGCCATCCCTGTATCTGGAGACAGCAAATCCGAGGGGGAACCCCTTCATATTTCTTTCCAGCATTCTCAGGATCAGATCGTAATCGGAATTGATGGTGTAGTCGAGGTTGTACAACCCAATCTTTTCAAAGACTTTTTTCCGCATGTAGAGCCCTCCGTGAGGATACGGTATCTGTTTGTATTTCCGCTCATCCAATTCCTCTTCTGCAACCGGCTTTGCTTCAGAATAGACCTCTCCGTTCTCTCTCATCCTGGAAACACTTCCGTAATAGTAGTCGTAGCCGGGATATTGATCGGCAGCGTGTGCAATTTTTGAAATCACATTCTCATGCAGCAGGTCATCGGAGTTGAGAACCCCGATCAGATCCCCGCTGGCCATCCGAATCCCTTTATTCATCGCATCATAAATACCCTCATCTGGCTCACTGGCCCAGGAGGTGATCTGCGCTGCATACTTCCGAATAATCTCGACGCTGCCATCGGTTGATCCCCCGTCGATAACGAGGTACTCCATGTTTGGGTAGTCCTGGCCAAGGACGCTCTCTATCGCCTGTTCCAAATACTTTGCGCCGTTGTAGACGACCGTGATGATCGTGATTTTCTTTCCTTTCAGACAACCTGAAGTCCCTTGTTCTGATGATTGCAACAAGTCTAACACCCGGACATATTGATTTTAGTGGCCGATTGAGATACAATCTGAAATTAAGGAAGCGTCCTATCCTATCCTAATTCCTTTCTTTTCAAATGGCCCGTTCAGTTCACGCTGACAGCCCCCCGGCAACGCCCGGGAGGGATTCGTTGCATCGACACACTCCAAAGAAGAGAGGACAATCCTTCCGCCGGGATCACGTCAAGCAGCGGAAGGTGATGTACTGAGCCCGATCCCTGAAGGACAATACCGGACATTTCATCACCTTATCCCTGCTTCCTGCCCCAGCCCGATCCCTGTGGCAAATTTCCCGGCCGGGGGCAGGTCGGATGTTTCGTAAGGTTCCAGAACAGCAACTCCAAAAGTTTATTTTTTATAAATCTCTTTTTAACTGTAAAAATAAGCAGTACATTCCCCCTGAACTAAATAAACTAATGACTATAAACAGTGATACTCTGAGGGATCCATACCCGGAAAGAGCTCTCCGAATCAGGAGTGAAACTGGCTTACGTGACCATAACAAACGATCGCTCTCAATGTGACGATCGGTGTCATGATATAGAGCCGATCCCCGCTTGCCCTGCTTTTTCACCATTGCTGGCATACCCTCAGAGGACTGCTTAAGTGATGATGATGATGACGGTACTAAATCAAAAAGTTGCCGCCCTGTTCAAACTCCCTCCCGGGCGCATGCTGACCTATCTGACAGGATATCCCTTCGCCCGGCTCGGGAAACAGACACCCCGTGTCCATGCTATCCATTCAGAACTCCGATGGATTAGAGCAGCAATTGGCTACCTCAAACTCCTGGGCGAGAGCCAGCTGCCTGATATGGATCCGCAATTTTTACAGGAAGTCCGGAATTATTATCACCCGGTGGGCCACTATATCCATCCGGACGATTATCGGATTTTCTTCCACCTCACCGGTCAAAAAAACAAAAAATTTATCTCCAACTATCTTTTTCACAATCACGTGATGAGCGTTCTGAATCCGGCAGGCCTGGAGTCAAACCTGATGGATAAAAATGTTTACAGCCGGATCTACAGTGAATTCCGGCAGCCTGAAACCCTGCTCCGTTACATGCGGGGAGCATTCTATAATGCGAAGTACCGGATGATCTCATCTGCAGAAGCGGAGAGGGTGCTGCTCAATGCCGAAATAGAATGGGTTATCAAGCCATCGCGCTTCAGCAATAGCGGTACCGGGGTCTTTACCGGTAGCTCTTCAGGTGGTAAAATCGTAATGAACGGAGCTGAACGTTCGCTCGGGTATTTTAGAAATAATTATCCGGAGGGATTCATTATACAGGAGAGGGTGAAGCAGTCGGAGCATTTGAGCGTTTTTCATCCGGGATCTCTCAATACGCTGAGAGTCTTCACTCTCCGGCTGGGTTCTGAAATTGTGACGCTTCCTGGTACGTATGCCAGATTCGGCAGAGGCGGGAATCATGTGGACAATATGGGGTCGGGCGGTGTGGGCTGTGGTGTGAGAGCAGGCGGAGAGCTGACTCCCCGGGGTATTTCCAACGATCTGAAGTGGGTCGAACGGCATCCCGATACGGGAATTGTATTTTCAGGGCGGAAGCTTCCATTCTACGCAGAGGTGATGAGTTTTGTCACAGAGATGCATCGCGTCCCCCCGGAGATCGGACTGGCTTCCTGGGATATAGCAATCGATGAAAAGGATGAGCCGGTTTTAATCGAAATCAATACCTTCTACCCCAACAGCTTCAATCCGCAGCTGCTGAATGGTCCGTTCTTCGGGGAGTATACCGATGCCGTCCTCGATCATACCATCCGTAAGAAATACCACTGAGCGGCTCTCCGCCTGAGGGTTCCGGCTCTTAACGATTTGGCCAGCTGCTGTCGACGGTTCAGCCTCTTTTCTGATGGATCAGGCTGCGGAGATACTCACCATATCCATTCTTGTTCAGTTCTGCAGCTTTTTCCAGAACCGCCTCATCCGAAATCCATTTCTGGCGCCAGGCGATCTCCTCAAGGCAGGCTATTTTATACCCCTGACGCCTCTCGATAATCTCGACAAACTGGGCAGCCTCCATCATCGAATCGTGTGTGCCGGTATCCAACCATGCATAGCCGCGTCCCAGAATTTCCACATTCAGTTTCCCTTTCTCAAGATACGCCTGGTTGACAGACGTAATCTCCAGTTCTCCTCTTGAGGAGGGTTTGATATTTTTGGCGATTTCAACCACATCGTTATCATAAAAATAGAGCCCCGTAACCGCAATATTGCTGGGAGGGTTCGCCGGCTTCTCCACAATGGCGACAGCTCTGTTATTCTCATCCACCTTTACCACGCCAAATTGCTCGGGAGTTTTCACCTTGTATCCAAAAATTGTAGCCCCCTGCAGATTCTCTACAGAATTTCGGAGGATCGGCGTGAATCCCTGACCGTAGAAGATGTTATCCCCCAAAATCAGGCAGACAGAGTCATCTCCGATAAACTCCTCACCGATGATAAACGCCTGAGCCAATCCTTCCGGCTTTGGCTGAACCGCGTAAGAGAGCTGAAGGCCCCATTCCGAGCCATCTCCCAGCAGGCGCCGGAAACTTGCGCTGTCTTCCGGTGTGGTGATGATCAGGATCTCCCGGATTCCCGCCAACATCAGAACAGAGAGCGGATAGTAGATCATCGGTTTGTCATAGACTGGCATCAGCTGTTTACTGATCGCTTTGGTTACGGGATATAGCCGGGTGCCGGAGCCTCCGGCTAAAATAATTCCTTTCATACTGCGGTAAATCTATATGATATTCGAAGTTTTAAAGAACCTGTGGTGCCGTCACGTTTTGATCTTTTGAAACAGGTTCTTTACCATGATTCTGGTCTGAATGCTAACAAGAACTTAAGCTTTTGAATCGTCATTTTCTTCAGAAGCACGATAAAGTTTATATAATCCTTTGGAGATCTCTTCCGTTGGATACCCTGCTTCTACAGATCATAAGGGAGTTGGTACCTGAATGAAGATCCAAAGTTTCATACAGAGCCGGCGGACAGCCTCATCGGGATTCCTTTGAATCATCCCCCTCCCTTCCATCAGCTTTTTCTGAACCAATAGATCATCTCTTTGAACGTGGGCTCTTTTCCGTACATCATCATGCCGGTCGCAAAGATCTTCCCTGCCCACTTCCGGAATAACCAGGCCGTTGCAGCGAGCAGGATCAGAGCGACAACCGGTTCCCACCACGCCACTTGAGTCAGGACCATACGGGCGGGCAGGACGGCGTAGGAGGTGAGGGGAAAGATGCCCAGCAATTTGATGGCAAATCCATCAGGATTAAAGATCGTAAAGATGGAGAAGACTACGGGAAAAATGGGCAGCATCATCCAGCCTGCCTTCTGAGAGGTGTTGGGGTCATCAATGGTTGCAGCCATCCCCGCTAAAAATGAGTTGATCATCAAAACGCCAAGCACGAAAAGTAATAAAAACACCACCAGCAGTCCCGGGCTGATCAGAGCCAGCGCCTGTCCAAACGGCGCTCCTGCATAATGAACCAGCGCAGCGGTACTCAGGATGCCCAGAGCCCCGTAATAGAGCACGTACGTCAGTCCGATTCCCGAAATACCGAGGATTTTGCCGTCAATCCAGGTTTGAGGATGGATGGCAGAGACAACCTGTTCGGTAATCCGCATCTGTTTCTCTCCGGTGATGGTTGTAAACTGATAGCCAAAGCCAATAAATACAGCTGTGAGTACCAAAAAAATAGCGATGCCCGCCACCCACTTGTCTGCAGAGGAGGAGGCGCTCCCACTCTCGAATCCGGTATGCAGAACGATCCTTTCTTCGATCTCACTGTAGACTGACGGATCGATATGAAACTCCTGAAGCTTCTGTTCGGTGCGTAGTTCGCTGAGAAACCCGCGGAGGGAACCGACCCAACCCCGTTCACTCTGCATTCGGATAGCAGCGGAATCGGTCGTTGCAATCGTCAAAATTCCATCCAGTTCTCCCGCTGCCAGATCTTCTGCAAGGACGTCCATGGGCTCTCCCGACCGGTCGATGAACCGGAACGTTTCACTTTGGAACTCCTCTTTACTGAAACTGCCATATTCATGAACGGCTATCTCCGGTATCGTGATGGTATCGGTTGCCACCCAGTACCCGAACAGGCCGCCGATCAGGGCGAAGCCGAGCATAAACAACGTCCCTTTAATCATATCCTGCCATTTAAAGAAACGTGTAAACTCCCATTTGGTCACATTCCATACATCCTTCAGTGATTTATTCATGGGCCGTTCCTCCCTCTTTAAAACTTTCAATAAAAATTTCATGCAGATTCACCTCAGTTGTTCGCAGGGAGGCGACCGACCCTGCTTTCAACAGGACCTGGAGCGCTTCATTCAGGGAATCGTTCTCCGACAGATAGATTTCCCACTCTCCATCGGCTGTCAGCGTACTGCTTCTCACATCGTCTGATTGCTGTAGAAGCTCTTCATTTACCTCCCCGTGATAGGTGATCATCAGTTTTTGCCCTGATATGGTACTCTTTCGTATCTCATTCAGCGTGCCGCTGATCATCTCCTTCCCATGGTTGATCATCAGAACCCGGTCTGCAATGTTTTCTACCAGCTGCATTTGATGAGCGCTCAGCAGAATGGTCATGCCCCCGTCGCGAAGTTCGCGGATCACATCAGAAATACGCTCCTGATTGAGAGGATCAAACCCTGAAAACGGTTCATCCAATATTGCAAAATCGGGCTGATGGAGAATGGAGGCAATAAACTGGACTTTCTGCTGATTTCCTTTTGAAAGAGTAGAAACCTTCTCATTTTTCCGGTCAAGAATCCCGAAACGTTCCAGCCATCCGGAGGCACGGCTGGCCGCGACAGAGGCATCCAACCCCCGGAGTGTCGCCAGATAGACCAATGTTTTCAGGATGGGCGTATCCTGGTACAATCCCCGCTCTTCAGGCAGATATCCCAGCTTTGTGCGATCTACCTTCTCTCCGATTCTAAGTGACGGATGAAAGGTGATTGAGCCGCTGTCGGGAGCCATAATCTGCATGATCATGCGAACAGTACTGGTTTTTCCTGCTCCGTTCGGCCCTAACAGGGCAAATATTTCTCCTTTCCCGACCTCAAAGGAGAGATCGTCCACCGCCCTCACTTTTCCGAACTGTTTAACAACTGACTCAAATGCCAACATAACTTTCTACTTCTGGTTGAATTGGTTTGGCACAAGATACGTTAAACTAAACCAAATTATCAGAAATCCCCATGGCATGTAGGAGGCTTTAAACGATCCCATCACAGATAGAAACCATGTGATCTCAATGAGTAGTGCGCAGGCAGGAGAGGTCAAAAGAGTGGGAAAGCAGAGCAGAGGAGCAGGTAAGAGAGGCGGAAGTTCAGGGCAAAACTCCATCGAACCAGCCGGTAAAAAGCTCCTGCAGAACGGAGACAGTAGCGAAAACTCCACCCTTTCCAGTTAAAAATTTACTCTCTTTTATCTTAGTGTGGAACAAAATTTAAACCGGAAAAGTTACAGAATTAACCCTTTAAACAACTCAACAAGGAGACACAATGGAGAAGAAGAGAAAAGAGATTCAGAAATCTAAAAAGCCAAAGGAAGAAAAAAAGGAAGATAAAAAGAAGGAGAGTAAGAAGTTGGATGAAGAGCTGGAACAGACGTTTCCTGCAAGTGATCCCCCTTCAAGAACCAAGCCTTCCAATGGCAATGAAAAAAAAGAAAATCCGAAGAAGTCTGACAAGAAAGATGTAACGGATAAGAAAGGTGCGAAGCGAAAAGGCAGCCCAGAGGAGAAAAAGTGGGAGCCGAAAGGCGAGTAACAAAGAACCAGGTATCAAGAGAGAGAGCCGGAATGCAAGGGAGGGTATCTATCCTTATTTCCGGTTTTTTTATGGCCGTTTGCCGGGAGATACCGTGGGGCCTTCTACTCCCTGCTTCCCTCTAAATCCCGAAACAGTTGTGGGTTCGGTAAAAAATCGTGGTTTCATCCACGCCTATTCCTGTTGGCTTGAGTCCGGAGAAAGTGAGTGATTTAAATCCCTGCTTTTTGGCGTAATCGATCCCTTCGTTATACTCTTTTCGTGAAGAGTCGTCCAGCAGCAACACGCCCGTTTCATTGAGCCGCTGCAGGCCGTTCATCATACAGTTTACCCGGTCAATACCATCTACAATGACCACGTCAAACATCTGATCGATCGTGTGGATGGCACCCGCATACTCCTGTTTCGGTTTAACCAGTACCTCTGCGTTTTTCGGAAGTTGATCATTCACAAGCTTGGCCCACGATTCGTTATGTTCGACAGAGACGACACGCTCTGTTCGTTTTGCATAAAAAAGAGTGGAGTAGCCGCAACCATACTCAAAAAGCCGCAACCCCGGGTTCAATCTCTCGTCCAGAATCCGGACAACAGCTCCGTTCATCCAGGGCAGAGGATTCCCCTTGCGGTCGCTGGGGTACCCCCTTTTCAAACTTTCCATCCAGCCACTTTTATAGAGATAGGACTCCTTATTAAAAACCAGACGTACCATTGAGTAGGTTCGTGGAAAATGATTCTTCAGCTTTGGCATTGAGTGATCATCCAAAAAATAAAAATACCTGAATCGAAGGGATCGATAGCAGAAACGAATCAGATTAAAATCAAGTTAAATAGTATGAAATTGATGGAACGTTTACAACAGTCGATCCGCTTAGCAGCGCTGCTGCACAACATGGACGTGTTGGCCTTTTTTCTTTGCCCGTTTTTCACTCACGCATTACCCGGTACCTTTTTTGGAGAATCCCGGCTCCCGTATGAAACAGATCGATCAGTTCGAGTCTCTGCTCCCTTCCTTCCCCGCCAAACAGGGGGAGCCCCCTCCCAAGGAGAATCGGTAACTGTGTGATCGTCAATTCATCGATCAGGCCGGCTTTCAGGAACCTCTGAATGGTTACCCCGCCGTCGATATAGAGATGCCTCTTCCCTTCCCTTTCCAAAGTAGTGACAAGTTCGTCAGGAGTGCCAGAGAGGAATCTCACCTTCCCTGCCCGGGCACGGCAACCTCTTTGCCGAGTACATCCTGGACATAGAGCATACCGACCATCACCATGACCACCACGGCAAGAGGTGTTGCCAGAATCAGCCCCGCCAAACCGAAGATGAGGCCAAAGGCCATGATCCCCAGAATCACCACCGAGGGGGGCAGGTGAACCATCTGCTGCTGTACCAGCGGCGTAATGACATTGCCTTCCAGCTGCTGTACGATGAGAAGCAAAATGACGGCAAAAAATGCCGTCTGGGTATCGACGGACAACGCCAGCAGCAGGATAGGTACTGCTGCGAGAAAAGGCCCGATAAAGGGGATAAATTCCAATAGCCCGCCGATAATTCCCAGAACCAGGGCAAGCGGGACACCGATAATCATCAGGCCGACGGTCAGTATAACCCCTACAAATGCCATCGCAATCAGCTGCCCTTTCAGCCAGAGCCACAGAGCCCTGCCGCTGGTTTCCAGTACCTCACTGATTCTCTCCTCCTTCTCTTTGGGTATCAGGAGTAACAGGCCCTTTTTATAGAGTTGGGGATTAATTGCAAAATAGACTCCCACGATAAAGACGAGGCCGATGGTCGTCAGTACATCGATCAGGGTGGCGCTGCCGCGAAGGATCACGTTACTGGCATCTGCCGGCATCTCCTCCGTCATGCTGTTCACCGCATCTCCTGTTCCACCATTTTGTGATTCCCCGTTTTGGGAATCTCCGCTTTCAGATGGCCCGTCGCTGCCCGGCTCGCCTCCGCCGTTATTTGTCACCTCTTCCATCACCTGTTCCCCCCCGGGCCACTCGCTGATGGTCTCTCTCAGTTCTGTAAACCGTTCAGGCAACTGGACAACCAACTGATCAAATTCCCTTGAAATCTTCGGCCCGAAGAGCATTCCAAACAGAAGGGTGATGACGACCACCAGCACCCCTACCGTAAGCAGGGCGAGGCCGTGGGAAAGCGGCAGGAATTTTTGCAGCCCTTTCGTCATCCCGAGAAATATCGCCGCCAGGATAACCCCGCCAAAGGCGGTCAGAAGCGCACCTTTGATCACCCAGATCAAGAGGGTGAAAATAAGAATGCCTAAAACAACGAACGTGTAACGGGCAATTACATTTGCAGGAGGAAACCTCTTCTCATCGTCCGATCTCATACGGGTTATTTGAAAGGTTTTTGTTGGTTGTGTACCATGTTAGTGAAGTCCATGACATTCCCGAATACGCATGTGAATCCATCTGTCACTAACTCAATACATACCAAACCTCACAAATGTTCCCGTCCCTGCAAGGATCTCTCCTTCATAAACTTCGCAGCAGGAGAACGGAGGAAGGGAAGAACAGTGTTCCCTTCCCATGTCTCTCAATTCACTCTCCCGCCGAGAGTCCTCTCCGGATCAGCAGGTGACGTACATCCGGCTCACCGCCACGATACTCCCGATAGAGTTCCATGGCATCCCGGCTGCCCCCTTTGGAGAGGATCCCCTCCCGGTAACGGTCCCCATTTTCCCTGGTAAGCCCGCCGTTCTCCCGCATAAAGGCGAAGGCGTCTGCCGCCAAAATTTCACTCCAGATGTAGGCGTAGTAGTTGGCAGAGTACCCTCCGGAAAAGATGTGGGAGAAATAGGTCGATTTATAGCGGGGCGGCACAGCTTCCCAGTCCAGATTGTATTTGGCAAGAGCTTCTTTTTCAAAGGTCTCCACATCCTCGGGTATCTCATCAGAGGAGAGCAGGTGCCACTCCAGGTCAATCATCGTGGCTCCCAGATACTCCTGCGTATCGAATCCCTGGTTGAAGTGACGCGCTTCGATCAGCTTGTCTAACAACTCTTGCGGAATCGGTTCTCCTGTCTGATAATGGATAGCGTAGTTGGCCAGAACCTCAGGGTGGATGGCCCAGTCTTCCTGAAAGGTAGAGGGGAACTCCACGAAGTCGCGCGGAACCGACGTACCCGCTTGCGATGGGTAGTGCACATCGGAAAAGAGGCCATGCACCGCATGGCCCATCTCATGAAACATGGTGGTTACATTATCAAAACTGATCAGTGCAGGCTCCCCTTCCGCGGGGGCTTCGTTATTCAGTACGTTGACAATCACCGGCTTTTTCCCGAGCAGATCCGACTGGGATACAAAGGAGCTCATCCATGCGCCTCCCCGCTTGGAGTCGCGTGAGAAAAAGTCGATGTAAAAGAGTCCGATTTCTGAGCCGTCTTCATCTGTGACCGTAAAGACCCTCACCTCCGGATGGTAGACCGGCAGGTCGTGCCGTTCCTCAAAAGTGATACCGAAAAGACGGTTCATGGTGTAGAAGACGCCATCTTCCAGCACCCGGTTCAGCTCGAAATAGGGACGTACTTCTGCTTCGTCAATATCATACTGTTCTTTGCGCACTTTTTCTGCGTAGTACTCCCAGTCCCAGGGCTGCACTTCTCCTTCTATGCCGTCCCGACGCATCATCTCTTCAATCAGCTCCGCCTCCTGCTCCGTATTGCGGATCACAGCCGGTATCAGATCGTTGAGCATCTCCAGGACCGCTTCGGGAGTCTGTGCCGTCTGAGGTTCGTGGGCATATGCCGCGTGGTTCTCATATCCGAGAAGCTCTGCACGTTCCGCCCTCAGGGCTGCGAGCTCCAGGGCGATGTCACGGGTATCAACTCCCCCATCTTCACCCAGTCCGCGATAGGCCGAAGCTTCCCAAACCCGCTGACGCAGATCCCGGTTGTTCAGGCTTGTCAATACTGGTACACGCGTGGTGTTGGTGATGGAGAGCAGATAACTGTCTGAGTGCCCTCTCTCTTCTGCCGCTTCTTTGGCGGCGGCAATCCGGTCTGGATTCAGGCCGTCCAGCAGTTCAACATCCTCCACAATCACGGCCCGCTCGCGGGTCATCTCCAGCAGCTGCTCCTGAAAACGGGTGGTCAGCTCAGAAACCCGCTCATTGATCTCTCTCATTCTCTGCTGTTCTGCATCCGTCAGCCGGGCACCTGCTCTGATAAAGCTTCTGTAGGTATCCTCCAGCAGCTTGGCGGAAGCGGGGTCCAGATTCAGGCCATCGCGGGAGTTATAAAGGGTTTCAACCCGCTGAAAAAGCTCCTGGTTCAACAGGATATTGTCGGAGTGTGCAGCAAACTCGGGTGCCATTTCCGACTGTATTCTTTGGATTTCGGGATTGGTATGGGCCGAGGTGAGATTGAAAAATACGCTCTGTGTCCGGCTCAGCAGGGCGCCGCTCTTCTCCATCTCCACGATGGTATTTTCGAAGGTGGGCGCTTCCGGGTTAGATGCGATCTGCTCCATCTCTTCCAGCTGGATTCTCATCCCCTCCCGGAATGCGGGGATAAAGTGTTCGTTTTCGATGGCATCAAAATCCGGGGCTTCAAAGGGTAACGTACTCGCTTCTGCAAATGGGTTGTTGCTCATGTCTATCTTGTTGTTGTTCGTCTGATCACAGGCTGCAAGGGTAAATAGCAGGATGGATGTCATCAGGAGTGTACTCAAAAAATGGTTTCGTCGGTTCATGACCTTATCACTTTATTGGAGGTTAAAAGACCTCCGTAAACATACTATTTTTTTAGGAATCCGACCTGATTGGATTTGAACCCTTTTAGCGTTCACCCTCAATGCACCTCATCTCCCCGGGGTGGGCAGGGTACACAAAACTGGCCAGGTCCCACAGCCGGGCAGAACGGCGTCACCCCCGGCCACGGCCACCCTCAGCACCTGCCGTCTTCAGCAACTACTGTCTCCAGCACTCACCACCCTCAGCATCCAGCTCCTTCAACACTCACCCCCTTAGCTGCCATGCCCCTTTGCCACCCCTTCCTTTTGCCGCAAATTCCCTATTCCGCCAAGCCCCTCAACTGTCCGGCATTTAGCCGCCGCACTCTTCAATGGCCACACAGCCCTTCACCCGATCTCATCAGCCGCCGGCACCACAGGCTAAGTTCAAAAATGAAGGACGGAATCCATCTCACCAACCGTCCGTACGGAACGGGGATGCAGGCAGGCCGGCACGGTTGTAAAGGTTTGCCTTGTGCGGATTGTCTGCCCAGGCATACCGTACGGCCACCGGATGATCCACTTCCTCACTCCAGACAACCACTTTCCCTCCCTCGATCGTTGCGTTCGCCCGGTAAAATACCCGGTCAGCACCGGCAATGATGAACTCATGAAGAGCGGGCCCGTGATCTCCCCTCTCTTTTGCAACCAGCCCCCCCCCCCGGGTTTGAAAACAGAGGACTGGCGGGGTTCCTTTTTCCCCCCA
>CALKWT010000249.1 GCA_938003885.1 uncultured Balneolaceae bacterium
TCAAAAGGTTTCGCCGGGTGCAAGATGTTTAATATAGAAATTAATTCAAAAGGGGAATCGCTGCAAACATTTTTAAATACAGGGATTAGCAGTGCCACTAAGCTGTCACACCTTCCCACTATCTTCTTGCTTACAGGCTTTTATTGGGATGGACGAACGGCATCGGAATCTTTAAATCGGGAGGTTCTTCCGCCGGTATCCACACGAGAAGGCAACCGTTTGGGGTGGCAGACAGGAGCCGTGCATCTTCATCTGTACCGTATGGTATCCGGGCGGTATCTCAGGGAAGGTGCGGGCTGGCGGGCAGTTTCAAGCGGAAACCAACCTCGAAAACAGATATTTGTAACGGATTGCCTCCCATTTGGTGCCGTCGTTATTTCTCGATAAATTTCAGGCTGTTGGCTAAAAATGTGCTTGCCTGCTTCGGACAATCTCTATCAGTTGACTATGGGTATAAAAATGCGTCTAAAACTACAAACGTTTTTCCTGCTCCTTTTTCTTTTTCCGGCCTACCTGTATGGTCAGGTGCCCTCCCTCTTTGAGATTCAGGATCAACCTGAAACGGAATGGGCCGCCAAGACTGCGTCCGATATCCGCCGGGTTGCCATCATGATGAATGAAGACCTGCTTCAAACGCTTCGATCGGGTGAGACAGAACTCTTCACCATGCCCGATCTTTCCGGCCAGCCTGTGCGTATTGAAGTGCAGCGCATCATCGAACAGCTCGACGGCGACTGGTCACTCACGGGTCATATTGATGGGAACTGGATGGATTCATTTTTTCTTTCCGTTTCCGGCGGCCAGGTGCTAAGTTCTTTCCGTCAGACTACCGATCATCAATTTCTTGAAATTCGTTACAAGCCGGATCAACAGAGCCATTTTCTATTGGACATTGATCCCCATCAGCGGGAAGAGCTGGCGTGCGGCCACGAGGAGGATCTGACGATTCTGTCTCCAAATTCCGGTGGCTTGAACCAACGGAAGGAGGTGCCGGCCGAAACGGATGAACCTGTCATCATCGATGTGATGATCGTCTATACGCCGGCTGCTGAGACATGGGCAAATCGCAACGGCGGCGGAATACGGAACGTGGTCAACCAATCCATGGCGATCGCCCAGCAGACAGTGGACAATTCGGAACTCAACCTCCTTTTCCGTCTGGTTCATCAAAGGCGTGTCGATTACTCGGAAACAGGAAACTCCACCACGGATCTGCGCAATCTGACCAACGGGGTCATTCCCGGAGTCCATAGCTTACGAAATGAATATGGCGCTGATCTGGTGTCGATGTTTACCTCCACCCACGATGTGGGAGGGATTGCCTGGATGCAGATCTCCCGGAATCCGGAACCCTATTATGGATATTCGATTACGCGGGTTCAGCAGGCGGCAACCAGTGCCACCCACATTCACGAAATGGGGCATAATATGGGAAGTGATCACAGCCGGAATCAGCGAAGCAACCCCGCGTCGGAAAGTGGAGGGGTTTTTCGTTACTCAACCGGCTGGCGTTGGGAAGGCAACGACTTAAGACAGTATACCTCGGTAATGACCTATCCGGAAGGGGGAACCCGTATTGATATCTTTTCTAATCCTCATATCCTCTATATGGGAGAACCTACCGGATCGTACGGCGGTATCTACGCCCCGGCGGATAATTCCCGCAGTATCCGGAATATGAAGCATGCCATATCCCAGTTCAGGGAGACCCGGGTGTTCGGATCTCCTGTTAGTTCGCGCAACTCTTCTCTTCAAACCTCTGCCGCAGTGCTTCAGGCGAACGAGCAGGACAAGGCCACCCTTACCGTTACCTTGCGCGATTCTGATGGCCATCCACTCCCTTACTACACGGCACGAGTCTATCCATCAAATCGTGGTGCTGCCGATGTCTCCCCTTCCATCACCGGAACCGATGAAAACGGTGTAGCGGAGTTTCAGGTGAGTAGTAGAAAACCGGGCGATGTGGACTTTATTGCACAGGGTGAAGATGTACAGATCGATGAGACCACCCGGATTGAGTTTATCGGCATCGATGCGGACCTCTCGGAGATGCACGGATCGACAACGGAAGTTCAGGCGAACGGGGAGGATATTGCCAGGATCGAAGTGATTGCCCGAGATCGCTATAACCATCCTTTCTCCAATGCGGAGGTCACACTTCAGGCAGACCGGGGAGATGTGCAGATTCATGCTGAACGTGAACGCACCGATTCGGAGGGAAGGACGATTTTTAATGTAAGCAGCCTTACCACCGGAACGGTGGTGTTCCGCGCAGAACTGTTGGGAACGGTGGTGAAGGATAAGGTCGTGGTGAATTTCCTGCCAGTGGCTCCGGTTGCGCTGGCAGCCAGTGAGGTGGAGGCCCGAAAAATGACCGCCAACTGGGAACGGGTGGAAAATGCGCAGTTCTATCAGCTGGAAGTGAGCACCGATGAAGAGTTTGAGTCGCTGGTCCCCGGATATGAGTCTGCAGATGTCGGAATCTCCACGTCCCACGTGATCACCGGGCTCTCCCCGGGAACCGATTATTTCTACCGGGTACGGGCAAAGGTGAATAATCTGATGAGCGCCGCATCCCACACCATCAGCACTACCACCTACCCTGACGTGCCTATCGTGCTGCGTGCGAGTGAACTGAACGCTCGTGAATTTCGGGCCAACTGGCAACCGGCAGAGGGCGCACGGGCTTATAAACTGGATCTTTCTGCAAACCCCGATTTCACTGATTATGTCTCTGTATATGAGAATTACAATGTCCAGAACATCACATCCCTCAAGATTTTTAATCTCGAACCGGGAGAGGAGTATTTCTATCGCGTGAGATCGAAGGCAGGGCCAAGGGTCAGTGCCAATTCGGAGGTGATGTCTGTCAGAACGTTGGATGTAAGCCCGGAGAACTCTTCTGTAACACAGGAGCAGTACCGGATCCTGGCAAACGGGGTTCAATCAAATCCTATCGACGTGGTGGTACGGAGCGCGGAGAAGGTGCCGCTTAAAGGTCTCACTGTGGAGCTGATCCCGGACAGAGAGGACGTGGAGATCGGGAGAATAAGAGGAACGACCGGGCAGGAGGGCAACGCTCACTTTACAGTCAGAAGCCAGCAGAGCGGTACGGTAGCTTTTGAAGTACAGGCCAACGGAAAAGTGATCGACACCGTAGAGGTGGAGTTTATAGCTGATGAGGGTGAGCTGAAGCTGGGCGATAATTATCCCAACCCCTTTGACGGACGGACAACCCTGCCGGTGCTGGTACCTCATGCCATGCATATTGAACTCCAGGTCTATGATGCGGTGGGACGATTTGTCCGGACGCTGGTTTCAGAGACAAAGGAGGCGGGATATCATGAGATACCATTTGAAATGCACGGCTTATCAACAGGGGTCTACTTTTACAGAGTGGTGGCCGGCGGGAAAGTGATCACGAAGAAAATGGTGAAGGTATAACCCTTCCGGAGGGAGGTTTCTACTGTGGCCTGTTTCGATGTTGTACCCGACCGCTCCCTTACCCGGGAAAGTAGGCAGGGAAGTTTTTGAATCCCGAAGGAGGCCCAGCTTCCTGGAAACCTGGCTGCCGGCCTTTTAGCTCCTCCATCTTCTGGCTGCCGCGTGCCAGATCAGACCGATCCCCAACAGGATCCCGCCGCTTATCCAGACACCCGGTTCGATCCAGACCATCAAAAAGAGGCATCCCAGGAAACCGCAAGCCGGAACCCACCGGGGGTAGAGACGCTGCTCTTTATCCAGCATCCAGGAGGAGAGATTGGTGATGGCGTAATAGATCAGTACCGTGAATGCACTGAAGGACCAGGTGAACGTGATATCCCCCGTCAGAACCAGCAGCGCGATGATCAGCCCCGTAGCCCAAACCGATATCGCGGGACTCTTTGTGACGGGATTCACCCGGGAAAGAATGGCGGGAAGGTCTTTGCGCCGGTTCATTCCCAGCATCACCCTTGAAAGGCCCAGCAACAGATTTAACAGTACACCCA
>CALKWT010000250.1 GCA_938003885.1 uncultured Balneolaceae bacterium
TGCGTAAACCACCAGCACATCGGCATCCGGACCATTGGTGATCCACATTTTGTTACCGTTCAGGATATAAGAATCACCATCCTTTCTTGCAGAACATTTCAGCGCGAAGGCATCACTCCCCGACCCGGACTCTGAAAGACAATACGCCCCTACCTTTTCGGATGCCAGAAGAGGCAAATACTTCTCGTTAAGAGCTTCTGTTCCCCATCGGAGAAACACGTTGTTCACAAGGGTATTCTGGACATCCATAAACGCCCCTACGGATGCATCCGCCCGTGATATCTGTTCAATGGCGAGAATACTCATAAAGAATGTACCTCCTGATCCGCCGTATCGTTCCGGGATTTCAATTCCCATCAGCCCCATTTCAAATAGCGTCTGGATGATTTCCGGATCCAATTCCGCCGCCTCTTCCATCGCCTGTGATTTCGGTTTTATAACGGTTCTCCCCAGTTCTTCTGCAGCCTTCATCAGCATTCTTTCATCTTCGGAGAAGGAGGTCAGTGGGTGGATGGTTGGATTGTTCTCTGTCATGATCGGAATTTAGTAGAAGGTTATAGGAGTTTTCAACTTTGAAAGCGCTTTTTCTAAGTTGCACTTGAGCGCTCTTTTTACAGTATGTGAACGGTCATTAAATGGAGGAAATCTTTCAGAATCAGAATTATATCTGATATATTTCTGTTCTGTTAAGGAAGTAAAAGATGATGTATGTTTGATGTCAGCTCCAAAAGAATCCTTGGTGTAGAAAGAGATTCTTCAGGAAAAAAGAGTTCCTCCCTGTTTTGGAGACTATCTCCGCAGCAGAAATATCGATGAATTATAACGCTTCTGCAAAAATTAATAGGAAAGCCGTTTTTGAAGAGTAACTAACCCGCAGACAGAAGATGAAATTCGATCCCCTCTCCCAGTTTTCACCAGTGTCCAGATCAGAATGGCTAGAAGCGGTCCGCAAGATAGGAGGGGCCGATCCCGGTTCTCTCGTTTGGGATGCCGGAGAGGGGTTTGAGGCGGAAGCCTACCAGGATAGAGCCGGGCCGGGAGTGAGAAGAGATCCTCTTTACCATCGTGAAGAAGTCAAACAGTTAAAAATAGTGGAGCACGCTGCAGACGACAGGGATACGGGTAACATGCGTTTCAACTCGTCCGGCGATGGTGAGTGCACCCCACTGATTCATGCGAGGGTACACTACAATCCTGGCACGGGTACGTGGGAAAGCTGCGGGTTTCCACTTTCGAATAGTGAGGATTTAAGAAGGTGGCTTTCCGTTTCTGGAGCCCTTCGAAGTACGGTTTTTTTAGACTTCGGCGCGGCCGGGCCGGTACTTTTCAGCGCTCTAAAAAAACAGATATCAGAGAGTGTGGCGCAAGAGGATCCGCTTCGTCACTCCAGCGCCGGATTTCACAATCTGTCTTTATTGTTCGATCCCTTTACGCAATTACTGGACGAAAACTCCGGAATCTTCACGCCTGAGGAGGTAGTGCAGATGCTTCCGGAGCTACTGAACCCCGGAGGCCACTCTTTCTGCGTCGATGGCACCTTCTATGCAAATGCGGGAGCTACCCTTATTGAACAGGCGGCATTTATTACAGCTCTTTTTTCAGAACTCCTCGCCCGCCTCCAGCCGGAAGAGAGAAGCCAGGCAGCAAAACGGATGCTCACAAGAGTGTCAGGCGGGCCGCTTTACTTTCCTGAGATTGCGAAGCTTCGTGCGATCCGTCTTCTATGGGGGAACCTTCTCAGGGCATTTGACCTCCCTGAAAATTGGAAACTGGAGGTGATTGCAGAAACTTCATTGCTCTATAAAACCGGTGTGGATTTAGAGAACAATCTCGTCAGGAATACGGCTGAAACGATGGCATCGGTTGCCGGAGGAGCTGACTATCTTCTGATTCACCCTCACACCCGCCCATTCCAAGAACAAGACGCTTTCCCGGTTAGAATGGCAGACAATTTATTTCATATTCTGAAAGAAGAAGCGGCGGCGGACGCTGTATCCGATCCTGCGGCCGGCTCCTATTACATCGAATATCTGACGGATCTCATTGCCGAAAAAGCGTGGAGTCTGTTTCAGCAGATCGAGGCGGAGGGTGGCTTTCTGGAAGCGATTAAAAAAGGATCTATTCAGAAAAGGATTCGGGCATCTGCGGATAGAAGAGTGCAGGATGTCGTTTCCGGAGAGCGAAAGATCCTGGGAGCGAACCTTTATTCCGTCGATTCACCCGGGGAGCAGGGGGCTCCGCCAGAAAAGAAATTTACTCCACTTCCATCAAAGTCGAATCCTTTTAGGCCAGCTAAGGAATCTCCGCTCCTTCGCCAATGGGCGGACGCGCAGTCCCGGGGAGTGCATATCGGCGATCTGTTGCCGCCTCCGAACCGAACCATTGAGAAGGTACCGATGATCAGAGGGGGTATCGCAGGTGCCGTCAACCCTCAAAATCCGAGGCAAAGATGAAGAGACCTGACTTTAAAAAGTTCTCATTTGACAAAACGATAATCCAGACAGCGGAAAAAGAGAGAGCAGGCCGGGATACCCCCGAGAAAATTTTAGTGAAATCGGAGTACAGAAAGAAGGATAGCGAGAGCCTGGCCCATATCGACTTTTCGGCTGGCATCCCCCCCTATTTGCGGGGGCCTTATGCCACAATGTATACCGGCAGGCCCTGGACCATCCGACAGTATTCAGGCTTCTCGACAGCGGAAGAGTCGAACGCTTTCTACAGGAGAAATTTGGCGGCGGGGCAGAAAGGACTTTCTGTAGCATTCGACCTGCCTACGCATCGGGGGTACGATTCGGATCACTCCAGGGTCGCCGGGGATGTAGGCAAGGCGGGTGTGGCGATCGATTCGGTAGAGGATATGAAGATACTGTTCGATCAGATTCCGCTTGACAAGATCTCGGTGTCGATGACCATGAACGGGGCGGTACTGCCCGTGATGGCTTTCTACATCGTTGCGGCAGAGGAGCAGGGTGTACCGGTTGACAAACTAACCGGAACCATTCAGAACGACATCCTGAAGGAGTTCATGGTGAGGAACACCTACATCTACCCTCCTGCAGACTCTATGAACATTGTGGCGGATATCCTGGCCTATACCGCAGAGCATATGCCGGGCTTCAATTCGATTAGTGTAAGCGGGTACCATATGCACGAGGCGGGTGCCACGGCAGATCTTGAGTTGGCCTACACCCTGGCCAATGGGCTGGAGTATGTGCGGGCGGGATTGAGTGCCGGCCTGCCGGTCGATAAATTTGCACCCCGAATCTCCTTTTTCTGGGGGATAGGAATGAATCACTACATGGAAATCGCCAAGCTGCGTGCAGGAAGGCTGCTCTGGGCCGCTCTGATGAGCTCTTTTGAGCCGAAAAATCCGAAGTCACTTTCGCTGAGGGCTCACAGCCAGACATCGGGCTACAGTCTAACCGAACAGGACCCGTATAATAACATCGCACGAACCACCATAGAGGCTCTGTCAGCTGTTTTTGGACATACCCAATCTCTGCATACCAACGCGTTTGATGAAGCGATAGCACTCCCTACCGACTTTTCAGCGAAAATTGCACGGGCAACCCAGCTCATCTTGCAGCACGAAACAGGAATCACAAAGGCGATCGATCCGTGGGGCGGATCCCACTATATTGAACACCTCACGAATAAACTGGTTCAGCGGGCCTGGCATCTGATAGAAGAGGTGGAGACGTCTGGGGGTATGATTAAGGCGATTGAGGCCGGGATTCCCAAGATGAGGATCGATGAAGTGGCGGCAAAGAAGCAGGCCCGTATCGACAGCGGTGCCGAGACAGTGGTGGGGGTTAATAAGTATCGCACAGAGTTTGAGCCGGTAGCGGATACACTCGAAGTGGATAATGAAATGGTGCTCCGGAGTCAGATGAAAAAACTCCGGACCGTCCGGAAAAATAGAGACGAGGTGCGTACCAGAGAGGCGCTTGGGAAACTAAACGAATGTGCCCGGACGGGGGAAGGAAATCTTCTGGAGCTCGCAATCACGGCGGCCCGCAGCCGGGCAACCCTGGGTGAAATATCGGATGCTCTGGAGCAGGTGTTCGGGCGCTATCAGGCGAAGAACCGTACGGTCTCCGGAGTCTACTCATCGGAAATCGAAAACAGCAAAATATTCAAGAACGTGCAGAAGAAAGCCATGCAATTTGAGAATCGATTCGGGAGAAGGCCGAGAATCATGGTAGCAAAAATCGGACAGGATGGACACGACCGGGGAGCAAGGGTGATCGCGACCAGCTTTGCTGACCTGGGTTTCGATGTCGATATCGGCCCCCTATTCCAGACGCCGGAAGAGGCGGCCAGACAAGCGGTTGAAAACGATGTCCATATCCTGGGGGTTTCCAGTCTGGCAGCCGGACATAAAACCCTGGTTCCGAAGCTGATCAGTGAGCTGGCCAGGTATGGGCGGGAAGAGATCATGGTGGTTGTGGGCGGCGTCATCCCCCGCAGGGACTACCAATATCTTTACGATCGGGGGGTGGCAGCCATCTTTGGCCCCGGTACCGTTATTTCAGAGGCTGCCGGTAAAATCCTGGATCTATTGTTAGAAGATCCAGAGAACGGATAAGGCCATCAGGGGCAAAGGCACGCCTACTCATCCGTTGTTGTGACGTTATTGAACACCTTGTAAATAAAATAGGGTGGAATATTCAGAGGCACAAAGTCCGTTTCATAATTTCCAAACACCTCCATGACTGGTTTTTTCAAGTGTCCGCTCGTCTGGTAGGCTAAAAAGAGCCCGCCCGGTTTCAGAATCCTTTTTGTAGCATTCAGTACCTTTATTTTCCGATCCTTCTTAAGAAAGGAGAAAGGAATTCCCGACAGCACATAATCTATCTTGCCCCTCTGTTCCGGCGAGATAACACTCTCTACATCACCTGCCAGAATGTTGTGAATCTCAACCCGTGAATCGTGAATGGTCTCACGTAGATGTTCTACAAAATCTGCATTCGCTTCGATGAGGATCAATCGTGAGCCCGCGCTCATTTTTTCCAGTAGATAGCGGGTGAAAACCCCATCTCCGGGGCCATACTCCACCAGGGTAAAATCTTGGCTGAAATCGATGTTGGTGCAGACCTTTCTCACACAATGCATGGAGGTGGGTGTGATAGATGCTACATCTTTATCCTTGATAAACGTTTTTAAGAAATCGATTTTTCCCATAAATCTGTTTGGTTAAAGTTCTTTTTCCAATGTTGCGATTTGGTCCCGAATTCTGGCAGCCTCCTCGAATTCCATGTTTTTAGCCGAATGGTACATCGATTCGCGAAGATACTCGAGAAAGTCCTCTTTACTCTCAAATGTCACCTCCATCATAGCAGGATTGGCTTTGTAATGTATGCCATCGTCTGCTACTTTCACAATTTCAAGGGGTTCCTCTGCCTTGCTGCCAGGCTGATCCAGTGTAAAATCCTGTGTGGAGATCAGGGCCGGGTCTACCAGCGGCTTCAATTCCTTTTGAATCGTCGTAGGTGTGATCCCGTGCTTTTCATTGTACTCCTTCTGAATTTCCCGGCGCCTGTTCGTTTCGTCAATCACCTTCTGCATACTTTTGGTCACCCGGTTCGCATAGAGGATCGCTTTCCCATTCACATTTCTGGCTGCACGGCCCACGATCTGGAACAGTGAGGTCTCCGAGCGCAGGAAACCCTCCTTGTCGGCATCCATGACGGCGACCAGACTCAGTTCAGGAATATCGATCCCTTCCCTGAGCAGGTTAATCCCGACCAGTACCTTGAAGTCGCCCCTTCTGTACTTGTAGAGCACCTCCACTCGTTGCATGGCGTCCAGTTCACTATGCATATAGGCGGCCGGAATGCCCAGGTTTTTCAGATACTCACTGAGCTCTTCACTCAGCCGTTTCGTAAGGGTGATGCAGAGAATGCGTTCATCCTTGCCCTCTCTCAACCGGATCTCTTCCAGGATATCGTCGACCTGGGAGTCGAGGGGCCGGACCTCTATTTCAGGCTCCATCAGCCCGGTGGGCCGTATGATCTGTTCCACAAATACACCGTTGGACTTTTCCAGCTCGTAGTCGCTTGGGGTGGCACTGACAAATATCGCCTGGTTGATCATCCCTTCCCACTCCTCAAACATCAGCGGCCGGTTATCGAGTGCCGAAGGAAGCCGGAAACCATGCTCTACAAGTTCTGTTTTTCGCGAACGGTCGCCACCGTACATCGCATTGATCTGAGGTACAGTCTGGTGGCTCTCATCTACCACGAGCAGGTAATCTTCCGGAAAGTAATCCATCAGACAGTAGGGACGCTCTCCCGGTTTTCGGGCGCTCAGATAGCGGGAGTAGTTCTCAATTCCGGAGCAGTATCCCACTTCCTGCATCATCTCAATATCAAAGAGTGTTCGCTGCTCCAGCCGCTTGGCTTCCAGAAAACGCTCCTCATTTTTGAGTACTTCAATGCGCCAGTAGAGCTCCTCCCGAATCTGTTCGATCGACTCTTCGAGGCGTCCTTTTGTTGTTACATAATGCGAGGCCGGGTAGATACGAAACTCCTGTATCGTATCGATGACAGCACCTGAATCGACATCAAATATCTCCAGTGCCTCGATTTCATCTCCCCAAAAGGAGATCCGGAGGCCCTCTTCGGAGTAGGCGGGGTAGACATCAACCACATCCCCGCGGACCCGGAATGTACCCCGGCTGAAATCGATATCATTTCTGGTGTAGTGCAGATCCACCAGGTCGTAAAGCAGCGTATTTCGCGGGATCTCCTGACCGACCTCCAGGCTGATGATGAGCTTCTCATATTCGGAAGGAGAACCGATCCCGTAAATACAGCTGACTGAGGAGACGATAATCACATCCCTTCTTCCCGAAAGCAGTGAACTGGTGGATCGGAGACGCAGGCGTTGAATCTCCTCATTAATTGAGAGATCCTTTTCAATGTATTTATCCTGCGAGGAGATGTAGGCCTCCGGCTGGTAATAATCGTAATAGGAGATGAAGAACTCTACCCGGTTTTCAGGAAAAAAGTCACTGAGCTCACGGTAGAGCTGTGCAGCTAGTGTTTTATTATGACTCATCACCAGTGTGGGCCTCTGCACATTTTCGATCACACCAGCTATGGTTCTGGTCTTACCCGATCCGGTGATCCCCAGAAGAGTCTGAAATTTATCGTTATTCTCAATTCCTTTGGTCAGCTCACGAATAGCATTTGGCTGATCGCCCGCCGGTTCCCATGGAGAGTGTAACTTAAATGTTGACATGTGAAATTCGAATATCCCGTCTCAAATCTTTACAAATATCATTAAAACATTGCAACTGAATGGTATCCGATGCTCTCTGTTTAGAGTTGAACAACCTGAACCGTTATGTCTATTACAGTCAGTATAACCAAAAACTGCTTCAAATGATTCAGGTTGAGCCTGCTAAGAAAGAGAAGGAATTTATGGCGATGTGTTTTCCCGATCGCCTCTGAAAAGCAGCGGTTAAGCCCGGCCTGTTGATGTAAATGTCCCGCAGACAGACGGCGTATGCCGCCGCCTGCGGGCATGAAAGAGATCATTGCGTCAGGAAGAGGCATGGAGCCATCCCCCCGACATAATCGATATGAAACTGGAACAGCCTGAATCAGGCAGCCAGAACTTTAGAGACCGCTTCAGCCGCTTCCTTCAGAAGTACTGCTGAAATGACATTCAGGTCACTGTTGTCGATAATCTCCTTTGCTTCTTTGGCATTAGTACCTTGCAAACGCACAATAATCGGTACATTTTTCACCTTCTCTGCGATTTCAGGGTCTTTCACCGCTTCAATTACACCGTTTGCAACCCGGTCGCAACGGACAATGCCGCCGAAGATGTTAATCAGAATGGCTTTTACATTTGGATCCTCCAGAATAATCCGGAAGCCGTTTCTTACCGTCTCTACATTGGCTCCTCCTCCCACATCCAGGAAGTTGGCTGGTTCACCACCTGAAAGTTTGATGATATCCATGGTTGCCATAGCTAGGCCTGCGCCATTTACCATACAGCCGACGTTGCCATCCAGTTTGATGTAGTTTAGATCATATTTGGAAGCTTCCACTTCTATCGGATTCTCTTCTGCTGTATCCCGCAGCTCCGCAATATCCTTGTGGCGGTAGAGTGCGTTTCCATCAAAGGTGACCTTGGCATCCAGAGCGAGAACATCTCCGTCCGGTGTAAGGACCAGCGGGTTGATCTCCACCATATCTGCATCCTTCTCCACATAAAAATTGTACAGTGAATGAATGAACTTCACCGCTTTCTTGAAGGCATCTCCTTCAAAACCGAGTGCGAAGGCGAGCCGCCGGGCCTGGCTGGGAGCCAGATCCATCCCGGGCTCAACCCACTCCTTAATAATTTTTTCCGGGGTTTCTGCTGCAACTTCTTCTATCTCTACACCGCCCTCGGTGGAAACCATGATCACATTTTTGCTGTTGGCCCGGTCCAGAAGGATTCCCAGGTAGAACTCTTTCTCAATGTCCACGCCGTCGGTGATATAGATGGTTTTCACCTCCTGGCCTTCCTCCCCTGTCTGCAAGGTTACCAGCACATCTCCGAGCAGGGATTCAGCTGCTTCCCGCACCTCCTCTACCGTTTTGCACAAGATCACGCCTTTTGCATTGTTCTTTTTCGTTCGGCCTTTGCCTCGGCCGCCAGCGTGAATCTGAGCTTTTACAACAAAAAGGGTAGAACCGCTCTCTTTTAAGCTTTCGGCCGCTTGGACAGCTTCTTCAACCGAAGTCGCTGCAATTCCGGCAGGCACAGCGATACCATTTTCATTAAATAACTCTTTCGCCTGATACTCGTGAATTTTCATCTTAATCTGGGGTTAATCAATCGGTTTTTAAAAACAATTTTTCAGTTCAATAATACCTAAAAAGCGAGGTAATTAAAAGTTTATACTCTTGTATGCCATGATATTATTTTTTCTCTGTCGGGGCCTCCCGCCTCCTTTTCGGATGGGGTAGAGCAAGGTAGCACCCCTCTCCTCTCTTCCAGTCTCTGGTCTCATTTAATGTTCACGGCATGATGATTATTCAATATACAAGTTTTTGGCAGACTGCCATCCGGTAAACAGTTTGATAACGGTCACCACAAAGAGAAGGCTAAACGGAATTTGCCAGTTATCTGAAAAGTCGTAAACAGCTCCGAATATTACAGGCCCGGTTGCTGCGATGGTGTAACCGACAGATTGCGCCAGCCCGGACAGGCTGTTGGCTGTCTCCACCGTGCGGGTTCGCAACACAATAAAAAGCAGTGCCATTCCAAAGCTGGCCCCTGTAGCAAATCCAAGTACCGACACCCAGAACAGCATCAGGTCCAAAGAAGAGAGCATAATGCCACCCAGGGCGGTAAACTCCATCACAATGATTACCAGAATCGGGAAATGCTGTCTCTTCCGTTCAGCTGCCCATGCGGGTAATATCAGCGATCCAAACATACCCACTGCCTGCATGGCAGCGACCAGCCACCCGGCTCTGGTTGCACTCATTCCCCGCTCTACAAGGATTTCAGGCAACCAGGCTGCGAGCACATAGAAGATGAGCGACTGAAAGCCCATGAATATGGAGATGTTCCAGGCGAGCGGGGATTTGATCAGCCCTTTCATCGAGGCCAGAAAACTTTGTCTTTGAACAACCGGCTTATCATCTTTCAGCTGGGGTAACCATACGATCAGGGTAAAAAGGGAGAGGGTTCCCCAAATCCCGAGGGAGAATCGCCAGCCTAACCCTGTACCTTCCGACAGGGGCACACTGATGCCGGAAGCTACAGCAGCACCGAGCGCCAGAATAGCTGAATAGATACCGGTCAGCACACCGACAGAACCGGGAAACCGTTCTTTGATGATTCCCGGCAGCAGCACATTTCCAAGGGCAATCCCAATACCCAAAATGCCGGTACCGATAAAAAGCACAGGGTTATAGGGAAGAACACGAAGAAAAGAACCGGCCGTCAGAAGAAGCAGTGCGAAGGCCATGGTTCCGGCGGTCCCCATTTTTCGGGTAAGCAGGGAGGTGAGTATTGAAAATATACCGAGGGCGAGAATCGGGAGGGTGGTCAAAAAGCCGATCATTGAGTTGCTCAAGCCGGTGTCCAGGCGTATCTCTTGAACCAGTGGGCCGACAACTGTAAGCGGGGGTCTCAGATTTAGGGAGATGAGAACAATCGCTGCAAGAAGTAAAAATCCGTTCTGTTTAGAAGACAATGGAATAGTATTTTAGAATCTTTTACAAGATACGGATTTACCGGCTTTGAAATGGGTTAAAAGAAACCGGGTGGCGGTGAAGATGGAAAACGCATTGTTTTACACACAGGCAATCCATAATTTTCAACGAATGAGAAGGAGGTCTCTTTGGAAAAAGCTAAAATAATGACGGAAACGGATCTGAACCGTACCTACATGAGGTTTGCGCATCAGTTTCTTGAACCCTATGACAGCCCGGATACACCTGCTATCATCGGCATGCAGACCAGGGGTGTCTATATAGGAAAACGGATCCATTCGATCATCTTTGATCACCTGGGTATCCAGCCTGATTTCGGAGTGCTGGATGTAACTTTTTACCGTGACGACTTCCGATCCAAATTAAAAATACCGGAAGTGAAGGTGACCGAAATTCCTTTTGACCTCTATAACCGGGATATCATTCTGGTGGATGACGTGCTCTACACTGGCCGGACGGTCCGGTCAGCCATGGATGCACTGATGTCGTATGGACGGCCCCGGTCCATAAAATTTTGCTGTATGATAGACAGAGGGCACCGGGAACTGCCTGTCCGGGCCGACTATACCGGAATGTTCGTACCAACCCATTCAGATGAAGAAGTGATGGTAAAAGTAAAAGAACTTGATGACGAAGACGCCGTGTACGTTGTAAAAGGGAGAGGGGCGGATGTCTGAAATTCCGGAAAAAAGCTTCCGTTTTAATCAAAAACACCTGCTGGGCCTGTATCATTATTCTGAAGAGGATATCCGCTATGTTCTCGAGCAGACCAAAACCTTCAGGGAAGTACTGGAACGTCCCGTTCCGAAGATACCCACTCTCCGGGATACCACCATTGTGAATCTGTTCTATGAAAACAGTACCCGAACCCGCCTCTCTTTTGAGCTTGCCCAAAAAAGGATGGGGGCCGATGTGGTCAACTTCTCTGCCAGTACATCCAGTACCCGAAAGGGAGAGTCGCTTAAGGATACCATACGCAATATCAGCTCGATGAAGATCGATATGGTGGTTGTCCGGCATCAGAGCCCCGGTACGCCCCATTTTCTGACGCGGTGCGTCGATGCGACGATCATCAACGCGGGGGATGGAGCCCATGAGCACCCCACCCAGGCTCTGCTCGATATGTTCACCATCCAGCAGATTCATCCTGATCTCAAAGGGAAAAAGGTGGCAATTATCGGAGATATCAGTCACAGCCGGGTCGTCAGATCCAATATTATCGGCCTGAAGAAGCTGGGCGCAGAGGTGGCGGTGTGCGGCCCCAAAACATTGATGCCGGCCTTTGTTGACCATCTGGGCGTGGAAGTCTCCTATAACCTGGAGGAGGTGCTGGCCTGGTGCGATATGGCAATGGCACTCAGAATTCAGCTGGAACGAATCGGTGCTGTGACAGATCTCTTCCCCAGTTTGCGTGAGTACCATGAATTATTCGGGATCAAGATGCACCATCTGGAGAAATATCCCGATTTCAAGGTGATGCACCCGGGGCCCATCAACCGGGGGGTAGAGATCGAGAGTGCCGTGGCTGACAGCGGCCGGACGGTTATCCTGGATCAGGTGACCAACGGGCTGGCTGTACGTATGGCCATTCTTTATCTGCTCAGCGGGGGAACCCGGATTTAGTAACGGTCTCTTTTCTGCTGGCATTGCCTCTGCGTGTGATCAAAATTCCGGCGATCACGACCGCCGATCCCAGATACTGAAGAGGCTGAAGGGCCTCTCCCAGCAGGATCAGGCCAAACAGCAGGCCGAGTACAGGCACCAGGTTCTGGTAGGTGGCTGTTCGAACCACCCCCACTTTTTTAAGGCCGTTATTCCAGATCAGGTAGGCCAGCCCGATAGAGAGGAGGCCGCTGTAGATAGCTCCGGACCATGCTGCGGTTGAAAGTCCGCCCCAATCCACGTCCGGATAGAAAGGGATGGCCACGAGAATAAAGGAGATGGCGCCTGAGGTGGTCATGAAAGTGGAAAATTGAAGAGGCGTGTAACGTCCCAGAAATGGTTTCGTGAGTAGTGTAAATGCACCCCAGACAATTGCGGAGAGGGTGATCAGAATATCGCCTGTAAAGGAGTCTGACCCGAAGGAGATTGGGTTCTCGCCGAACATGATAATGAGCAGCACCCCGGCAAATGCAAAAAAAATACCCAGCGCTGCCAACCGGTTTATTTTCTCCACCCCGAAGAGGTGTGAGAAAAGTGCGACCCAAATGGGAATCGTGCCGAGCAGAACCGCTGCATTTGCCGCATAAGTGAGATCAATTCCGATGATGAACAGCCCCTGATAGATCAGGTTGCCCAGGATGCTGATCGGGATCAGCCATTTCCAGTCCTTCTTATGGATGGTCATCCCCCCTTCCCGCCGAATCAGAACTGCCCACATGAAGAGAGCAGCCAGTACGAACCGTACCATGTTGAATGTATAAGGGTCAAATTCGACAAGTGTAGCTTTAATTACCGTGAAGTTCAAAGCCCAAATGACCGCAATAAAGGCAAGGGAGAGGTCCGTCCCTATGTTGGAAAACCGTTCTTTCATGATGATAAAAAGGGCATAATATACGACAGTTTTTCCCCGGTTGTTAGAAATCGAACAGGGATCTTCATATATTTCTGCGATTCAAGTGACTAATAAAAATATTCAAATCGAATAACGTGATACAGCGCCCGCAAACTGCTTACCTTTTCATCGCCACTCTGCTTAACCTGACTGTTTTCTTCACACAGATCTACCAGACAGCCATACAGGATCCGTCCGTATGGATCGGATACAGCTTTACCATCGGCCTGGCACTCTCAATGATTGTCGCCTTTGCTGCAATTTTCCTCTTCAAGAACAGAATCCTGCAGATGAAAGTGGCCAAAGCATCTGTCTATCTGCAGGCAGCGGTCACCGGTATCGCAGCCGGTATGCTGATCTCTTCGGGAGGGTTGGGCAGGCATCTTCTGGGGGATATCATCGGTTTTCTGATCATCGCCCTCTCTCTGGTCTTGTTATGGATGGCCTCGCGACAAATTAAGAAAGATGAAGACCTTGTCCGATCGATGGACAGGATTCGGTAATCCGGTTTGAAAAGCTCATCGAAAAATAGAGCTCCGGTTCTTACGCTGGTGCTTTTGCTTTCATTTGTGCTGATCACCTTTGGACTCGCTCCACTGATCGTTCGCTATGCCACCGATGTAGAACCGATGGTACTGGCATCACTAAGAACCGGTTTTTCCGCTCTGTTTCTTTTCCCCTTCTGGCTGTACAAGAGAAAAAATAGCGGAGAAGATGTAAAACCGACAGGCCATAAGGGGCTCCTTCTTCTGGCAGGACTTGCCCTGGGCCTGCACTTTACATTGTGGATCTCTTCGCTGCATTACACCTCCGTCGCTTCAGCAACTGTCCTGGCAACCATTCATCCAGTCCTTCTGATCGTTCTGGAAAAAGTGATTTTTAAAAGGCATTTCCGGCCGCTGGTCTGGATTGGAGTGCTGGGGGCCTTTGCAGGTTCTGCGCTGCTCGCTATCTCCAATGATACGCAGGGCGGGCTCTTTCCAGACGCCTGGCTCGGAAATCTGTTCGCTTTTGCGGCCGCCATCTGCTTTGTCCTCTATTTTCTGTTGGGAAACAGAATAAGGCAGCAAACAGCCTGGATCGACTATGTCTTCTATGTCTACAGCTCTGCTGCCCTCACCTGTCTTGTGCTGACGCTCTTCTGGGTGGGATCTTCTCCTGCAATCAGTGGAACCGCAGTTCTGGCAGGGGTTCTGCTTGCGGTCGGGCCTACGATACTGGGCCACGGGTCGATGAATTACGTTGTTAAATATGTCTCCCCCACGCTGCTCTCCACAGTGATCTTGATGGAAGTCGTTATCGCTGCCCTCGGAGCCTGGCTTCTCTTTGGTGAGGTGCCCGGCATTCGCTCTTTGCTGGCCATGGCCATTATTATCGGAGGGGTTGCACTGACGTGGGCACACAGACGGAACGGCGGAAGAGAAGAACCTGTACTGTAGATAGATGGAAATCAGGAAAGAGGTCCGGGATGAGAAACTGTGTATTCTCTCCACAAATCGCACATCATTGCCAAAAGCAGGCAGCTGTTAAAATTGAGAAGGTGGATATTCTGCCACGGTGTAATCTCTTAAAGCATTGAAGTAAAATAAGTTAAGACGAGGAAGCGGCCCCGGGAATGCCGATGGAACTTTATCTGAGCGAAGACGTACAACAATTCGTCTTTATTTAGCGTTTATACAGAATAATTGGGAGAGGTATTGTTATTTCATTAATAAATCGTGTCATGTTACTCACATTACGAATGATCCATTTCGATAAAACTCTGCATTCAGAAGTCAGAGAATCACTGAGGGAAACCATCTGATAAGCAGGAACTAAACCTGTAAATCATGGCTAATATAATACCTATGGTAAACCGTACACGGTTTCTTACACTAGTTTTCTCTTTTCTGCTACTCTCAACCCTATCATGCAGTCATAAGGAGAATCGTACTGAGAGTTCAGAACAAGACGACCTGGTACTGTCTGAGCCGGTTGAACGCGATTTTCAGCAGATCAAAGAGTCCGGGATCCTCCGGATGATCACGCATTACAGCACAAACACCTACTTTCTAAATCAGGGTATAGAAGCTGGTTTTGAATATGATCTGGTGAAAGAGTTCGCCAACGAGCACGACCTTGCAGTGGAGGTGGTGATTGTAGGCGCGAATGAAAACCCGTTTGAACTGCTGAATTCAGGAGCGGGGGACGTGATCGCTGCCAACTATACAGTAACTCCGGAACGCAGCAAAATCGCTGAATTCACGCGCCTCTATAATTTGGTAGACCAGATGATTGTATACTCCTCTGATATTACCAATCCGCCCGCAACACTGGAGGAGCTTGCCAGGAGGAAAATTCCGGTCCATGTTCAGGAAAACAGCTCCTACCATACGCAGCTGAAAACGTTACAGGCGGCGGGCATCCAGCTCAATATCATACCGTTCACCGACGCACTCGACACTGAAACAGCCCTTATGCAGGTCTCTAACGGGACATTTATGGCCACTGTTTCTGACGACAATATATTTCATGCCACCAATCGGTATCTGGGAGGGTTGCACGCAGGGCCGGTGATTGCAGAGTCAGATTCCATCGCCTGGGCTGTCAGAAAAAATGCTCCCGAGCTGACCAATCATATGAACAGATTCCTGTTCAAGCATTTCAGGATTGAGGAAGGCCGGGAGACCCCGAAGAGATCGGCATTTCTGAATATTCTCAGAAAGAAATACTTTGTGAGTACCCAGCAGATAGCAGGCCACCAGATTTCGGACTGGAATCATCAATCCCTGGGAATGATCTCGCCGTATGACGAACTGGTCAAAAGCGTAGCTGACTCAGTGGGAATTGACTGGCTGATGCTGACCTCCATTATTGCGCAGGAGTCGGGGTTTGATCCCGGCAGCAAGAGCTGGGCGGGTGCTGTCGGGCTGATGCAGGTGATGCCGCAGTTTGTGGAAACACCTTATGAACAACTCTATGACCCGATGAACAATATTTTGCAAGGTGCGAGGATCATTAAGCAGCATATGGATCATTACGACTACATGGATGAATCCAATCAGCTCGCATTTGCACTGGCCACCTACAATGTGGGGATGGGGCATATGGCGGATGCCCGGCGCATTGCGATTGACCAGAATAAAAATCCGAACGACTGGGAGCATGTTTCCGATTCGCTCGTGAAATTGATGCAGCGCAGGTTCTACAAGGATGCACGATATGGATATGCACGGGGGATTGAGCCGGTACGCTATGTGGAGGAGATCTCCAACCGGTACCGGACTTACCAGAGTGTCATCGCACTTGCCGAAGAGCAGCAGCGAGCCGGTTATGTCAACCTGATGATGCACGGATTTATCCAGACGCCCTGAGTATCGCTGCCAGACTTCCGGAGTTTTATCGCGCTCCTTCTCATTTCTGAGGAGAAGTTAAACAGGCATATCACCGCACATACAGAGAGAGGTCCAAACTTCACGATGGCCCGGCCGTGTAGATCGGGCGTCAATGTAAGATTTGAACCCTCTTCCCCCGGCCTGTTGATTCAGTTCTGGCTGAAGCTTGTGAAGGAGGTGATTCTACTCAATAACCTTGAGGATCAGCAAGGTAAGGTCGTCGGATATATTGTTGTGGCTGTACCCGTTCACATCCGTTATAATGGCATCCAGTATCTCGCTGGTCGTAGCCGATCTGTTTTTGAGGATCGATTGCTGAAGGCGCTCCACACCGAACTCTTTCTCTTCCTGATTTACAGGGGATGCTTCTGTTACCCCATCCGTATAACATACCAGCAGATCCCCCCGGTTCAGCTGTATCGTGGTCTGTACGTAGGGAATCGTAGATTCCAGGGCTCCCAGCAGAAGCCCCCCCTCGGAGAGCTCTTCAAACGTTTCACTCCCGTTCCTGAGGAGTAACGGGGGATTGTGGCCTGCATTTACATAACTGAGGGTCTGGTGATCGCTGTTGTATTTTGCCCAGAAGAAGGTGATAAACTTGTCCGCCGGAGTATTCTTGTACATGATGGAGTTCATGCGTTCGGTCGCTTCCTTTAGAGAGATCTCTACGGGCAACAGAACATGCAGCATCGACTGCAGATTCGCCATAAGAAGGGCGGCAGGAACCCCTTTCCCCGTTACATCAGCAATGGAGAGGATTGTGCTGCCATCAGGCGTTGTGGCGACATCAAAATAATCTCCTCCCACCTCTCTGGATGAGACGGTTTTGGCAGCAAGATCGGTTCCTGGAATTTCTGGAACGGGGTCCGGCAGCAGGCCTTGCTGTATCGACTTTGCAATGGAGAGTTCCTCTTCCATTCTCTCCATGTCGATCTGTTCTTCCAGAAAGAACGTTTTCTGAATCGAGATCACGGCCAGATTGGCAAGGGATTTGAGGAAGTTAATATCGTTCTCATTAAAATCCACTCTGTTTACCCGCTGCCCCACACCAATTAACGCAACCTGTGTGTTTTGAATGGAGATAGGAATGAGTGCAGAAATTCCATTCTCTGTAACCCATGGGTGCTTTTCTTCCTCCTCCCAATCGGAAACAAAGATATCGGAACGCACCTCATTGAAGATCTTTTCGACCTCCTGTTGAGACAAACTGGTGTTCAGGCCGTTGTAGGTGATCAGCCTGGGAGTATCTTCATTTTGATACACCAGGAAAAATGTCCGGATAAAGAGCTGCCCCAGAAGAGTCAGTTTGAAAATACGGGCGATCTGTTTGCGGTCTGTCAGAACGTTGAACTCTTTTGAGAGATCGAAAAGTGTGTTCAATTCGTGGATTCTGCGATCCAGATTTCGATGTGTTTTTTTTAGCTCTTCGAAGAGTTCAGAATTCACGAGCGCAGCAGTGGAGATCAGGCAGAGGCTTTCCACAAACTCAAGCTCGTGCTTGTAGAACTGCTGTTTGTTGGCTTTGGGGCCGAGTAAAAGATACCCGTGATGGTGATCCATCGTTCTCAAATTAAAAAGCCTGAACTTTCCCTTCTCTTCATCGCGAATCACCTCCTCCAGGCCCGTTACCGTTTCCATGGAGAAGTAGGAGCGCTCTTTCTTTGCAGCAGGCACAGAAATTTCAAACGTTTCACCCTTTTGAAGATGAGGCAAACCTTTTGCTTCTTTCAGAATATACTGGCCGTTTGACGTGTTATCATGGATAAAAACAGCGGATCTGGTGGCCAGTAGCCTCCCCATGATAATGAGCAACAGGTTGTTCAATATAAAAGAGCTGTCTCGCGATTCAACCAGAATCCTGCTGGTTTCCAGTACAGTTTTTAATTCGAACGCAGATTTGTTGTTATTCAACGGTTATAAGAATTTAGGCGGATTCTTTCCGCCACTTTTTCATAGTCAGGATGTTCTGTCCGGGATCGGAGTAGTAGGAAACCTCATCCATCAGGTTACGGATAAGGTAGATACCCATCCCTCCTCTTTTTTTGTTTTTGATCCGCTCTTTCAGATCAGGCTTCTTGTAACTATTGAAATTGAAGCCGCGGCCCTGGTCTGTAATGGTGATGGTAAGAGAGTTTGGATGAAAAGAGAGCTGGATTAGAAGTTGTCCCTTTTCATCGTAATTGTATGCGTGTTTGATCACATTGGTGCACGCTTCATCGACAGCGAGTCGGATATCATTGATCTGCTTTTCTGAGAATGAGTGATTCCTGGCATTTACAGAGACGAATTCCCTCACATCGGCAAGACTCCCGGTCGAAGCATGGATCTTCATTTGATATGTGGAAGCCTTATTCACGATGGAAAATCCTACTGTTCTTTCAGAAATTTCTGGACTGCCATGTTCTCATCCTCCAGGATGTCGTAGAGTGTAGGGAATCCAAGCAGATCAAAAACGTTATAGACTTTATTATTCATGTTGGTGAGTTTGATATCTCCTCCAATCTCCCGGACATCCTCTATATACGCCATGAAGACTCCAAGGCCTGCACTTGCGATATAATCGAGTCCGTTAAAGTTAACGATGATGTTTGCTTTTTTGTTCTTAATCAGCTTCAGGAGTGCCTCTTCCAGCTCCGATGCGGTATGAGCATCCAATTCTCCGTGAAGATCTAAAACCTCAAACCCTCTGTTTGTTCTTTGTTCTATTTTGAAACTTTTCATAGATATTGAGATTGAGTTGCAGTCAGATGCTACAATGCGTCAATATAGGATTAAGAAAAGTAGACTGAAAGATTATTTACGATAATAATATGAAGCAGTTTCACAGAGAGGAGTCTTTTCGCGATAAGTAGCACTCCAGATGAATACATTCATAAAAGGCAAAAAGAAGGGAACCGTTAAAAAAAATAGGGTATCACACGTATCCGGTGTGATACCCTGACTATTCATCAAGAGAGACGCTACTTGAGCGCACTACATATTAGTAAAATAAAATGTAATAGCACAAAAGAAAATCGGTTTTAAGGGGCGATAATTTTAAAATTGGGTAGTTATACGCACTATATCCTTTAAATTTAAAGTCTTTTTGCCTACTTCCCGTACTATATTAGCGCCATCAGATAGGTGTAAATACCTATCTGATGGCGTATACATGCCCTGTTTTATCTTCTGAATGTGCTTCAAAGTTTGAAGGCTTCAGGGTCAGTTTAATTTCTTGAGCTTAATATTTCTAAACCACACATCATCGCTGTGATCTTGCAGAGCGATATATCCGGTCTCATTGGTTGCAAACTCTTCCATTCCTGCGAATTTACTGTTGGCCACCATCTCATTCCACTCTTCGGTTCCAATCTCATACTCGAGAACGGCCTCTCCATTCTGGAAATGAACAACAGTGCCTCTGTGGACCAGGATCTCTGCTTGATTCCACTCTCCGAATGGATTTGAATTTTGCGGATCTGCAGGTATCAGATCATAGAGGCTTGCAGACTTCCGGTTGTCATCTCTTCCGCGATCAGCATCGGGGTGATTTTCATTATCCAGAATTTGAAATTCAGGTGCACTTTGCCAGATGGGTGTATTCTCAATCTCTTGTGCCAGATAGAAGATACCGGAGTTGCCTCCTTTGGATATTTTCCATTCTAGCTTGAGATGAAAATCTCCAAACATCTCATCATAGAGAATATCACCCCCCTCTTCTGAACTGTCGCCATTGAATTTCAAGGCTCCGTCTTCTACTGTCCAGGCGCCCGGGAAGCCATCCTTGTTGTATCCCCGCCAGCCCTCGGTGGTCTCTCCATCAAAAAGCAGTATCCACCCCTCCTCTTCCTCTTGCGGGGTCAGGATATTCGCTTCTGATGCAGAAGTTGCCCGCGTTGAGGTTGTAGTAGGGCCGGCTTCGCTCTCCGGTTGTACATCTGGCTGCGGTGCCTCATCCGATGAGCAAGCTGTCATCATTCCTGCTGAAATAACTCCGATGAGTAGAAATTGAATGAAAGTTAATGTTTTCATAAATAATCGTTCGTTGGTTTTGGTTTATCAGTTAATCCTTAGACTGAAAATTGGCGGAGACAGATTCATCTCCGCCTTCTGTTCAGACTACTAAGATGGTAACAGGTAACTGTGCTTCGTATCGAAAATATAAATCCGGTACGAAGGCCTTTCAGGTTTACGGGATTTCTTCTGTCCCGCTCACTTTATGCAGGCATATCAGGAAGTGACCAGCCATCTCTGTAGTTGTGACGAATCAGATTTCTGGCAAACTCCTGCGCATTTATCGGGTCCGTTCTTTCCTGTTTAAACGAGGGCTCTCCATAGTAAATGCTAAATGCATCTTCTGTTACAATGGTAAGTGTCTCGTCCGGACCTATATTGGTAAACTGCATACTCTGCCCATCCCATTCAAGTTCCTTGTTCAGATTTTGGAGACGCACGGCCAGCACACCCATGACCACCATCTCATTGAACGGGCCGGAGTGGGCAAAAGCAGACTTGGTTTCTACCCGGCTTTCGGGACTCTCCTTGCAAGCGCGTACCCAGTCCAGATAGTGGGCTGCTTCATGTTCCACATCTCCCACACGAACCCTTCGCTCGGTTTGAGGTACGTTTGGCACATTGCCGGATAGCAGCCAGGGGTCCGATCCATAACACCCGTGGACAAGGGTATCTTTCGTTCCGTGAATTAATACCCCTCCACCGCGATGGTTCATACTTCTCCCGTCGGGCCATCCTTCAGGTTTTAGTGGCTGCAGGCCCCCATCATACCAGTGGACTTCCACTTCAGGGAGACGGCCGAAACTGGTCTCCCGCTCGGGATAGGTGAGGCATACTTTCTGGGCAACAGGCGCCGAGTCTTCAAATAGTAGTGTAGAACTGCCCTGAACTTTTGTGGGATACCCCAGCTCCAGTGCTTTATATGGGGCATGCAGGATATGACACGCCATATCTCCCAGCGCACCCGTTCCGAAATCCCACCATCCTCTGAAATTCCACGGTGTATAGATCTCGTTGTAAGGCCGCATGTTGGCCGGGCCGATAAAAAGATCCCAGTCAAGGGTATCGGGGATGGGTTGTTCGGGCGGTGTATTCAAGCCCTGAGGCCAGATCGGCCGGTCCGTAAAAGACTCAATTTTTCTAACCTCTCCGATGACCCCGCTTTGTATCCATTCCGTCACCAGATTAATCCCTTCGCCGGATGCACCCTGGTCGCCCATCTGAGTGGCAACCTTGTAATGATCTGCCAGCCGGGTCAACAGTCTCGATTCATAAACAGTATGGGTAAGTGGTTTTTCCACATAGACATGTTTGCCCAAAGTCATGGCATGCGCCGCAATGATGGCATGCGTATGGTCGGAGGTAGCTACCATCACCCCATCGATATCATCTCCCATCTCATCAAACATCTTGCGCCAGTCCCAGTATCTCTTAGCATTGGGATACTCGTCAAAGACATCTTGGGAATAACGCCAGTCCACATCACATAAGGCTACAATATTTGTATGGCCGGCGAGGGCCCTCAGTACCGTTGCCCCTCGTCCCCCGACCCCCACACCTGCAATATTCAGTGTGTCGCTGGGCGGCCGGTGGCCCAGGCCACTGACAACAGTGGCAGGGACAACAGCAAGGCCTGCCGAAAGTGCGGCAGCGCGTCCAATGAATTCCCGTCGGGAAAAGCCGTTTTTATTTATTTTATCAGATCTATCTTTCATAATTAACAGGTTATCATCCATTCAATAAAATTAACGTTGCGGTTTCTTTTAAAGCGACCGTTTTGCCCTCCACCGGTATACTTATTCGGGTAGCGCTTTCAAAAATAGAAAAAAACCCGATCTCAAAGTAATTATTTTACATGGGGTGACCGGCGGCTTCAGAAACGGACTGCAGACCGAAAGTCCGACCCATTTCAAGGCCTGAAACAATCATTACAAGGCGGAGTATAAAAAGAGTTATATTCAGTGAATACATTATTCAAATCAAACAAAGGTGAAAGAATATGAAAAAGGTAGTACTGCCTGCATTATTACTTCTGGCTTCGGTATTGTTTATATCACAACCCGCTGCTGCACAATGGGCAATAGGTGCCTCTTATGAGATGCAAAATGAAAATCCTGAGAACGGATTCGGTGTACGGGTGGAGAGAGGTATTCTAGGAAACCTGCCTCTTCTGGATCTGAGTATGAGGGCTCACTTCAGCTATTTTAATGACACCAATAACATCACCCTGAAGAATATTGATTTCAGCAGCGATATCGATATGTACGATTACGGGATCGCAGCCATCGCCGGATTAAAGCTGGGCCTTGTGAGGCCTTATGTAGGGCTGGGTATCGGGAATCAGCAGTTCAACTACGATCCGGAGGATAATCAGGAAATTACCGACGTCATTCCGGATGATGCCTCGAGTTTCTACTGGAATGGTTTTGGGGGTGCTGAAATCTCCATACTGCCTTTCCTCAGTCCGTTTATTGAATATCGGATTGCGAATCTGACCAGCGCTGATGACATCCATTTCGATAATATTTCCAGGCTGGCTATCGGCCTGAACCTGAGGTTTTAATGTTGAAATGATTTAAGAAAGTCTATCAATAAGGTTGTAAAGGGCGTTTGTGAACAACAGACGCCCTTTTTGTTATAAGGGAGAGAGTGGAAATTTTCGTACGCAAATGATTTTAAAGTATTTGAAAATTTCTTAGCTTAATTAGACCGGATATAAATAAGATTTAAGCTTTTCTTCAGGTGTAAAAATGCTACTGGAAGTCAGACAGATTGAAAAATCCTTTGAAAGGAATGTGCCAGTTGTACAGAACAGTTCTTTTTCAGTACAGAAGAATGAAATATTTGCACTCTTAGGCCCAAGCGGCTGTGGCAAGACCACGACACTGCGCCTTATCTCAGGATTTGAACATGTGGATAAAGGAGAGATTTTTCTGAACAATAAGAGAATCTCTTCAGAAACGGAACATCTGGCCCCTCAAAAAAGAGGGATCGGTTTTGTATTTCAGGATTACGCTCTCTTCCCGCATATGACCGCTCTTGATAATGTTGCTTTCGGACTATCTGGCCTTCCGAAGCATAAGCGGCACGTCTTTGCAGAGGAAGTGCTCTGCCGTACCGGTATGGGTGATCACAAGCATAAAACTCCGGCTGAACTTTCAGGTGGCCAGCAGCAGAGAGTCGCCCTTGCCCGGGCTATTGCACCGGAGCCGGAGCTGATCTTGCTGGATGAGCCTTTTTCCAACCTGGATGCGATGCTGAGAGAGACGACCCGAAAAGAGGTGCGATCGATCATAAAAAAGGCTGGGATGACGGCTGTTCTCGTCACCCACGATCAGGAAGAAGCTCTTTCATTTGCAGACAGAATCGCTGTAATGAATAATGGGAGGATCGAACAGATTGGTACCCCGGAGGAGGTTTATTACACTCCGAAAACGAAGTTTGTTGCCCAATTCCTGGGCAGAACCAACCTTCTGGAGATTGAAGGTGACAGTTCGGATATGGTGGTTACCAAGCTGGGGAACCTAAAGCTGAACCGTTGCATTAACGGATGTGCAACTTGTTCCATCCGGCCAGAGCACCTTACCATAGAAGCTCCCGGTGAAAACAGGGATGAATTGCCGCGGGGTATCATTATCGCACGGGAGTTCAAGGGTCATGATATCACATATCATGTAGAGTGCCAGGGTGAGAGGTTTGTGATCCACACAGATAACAGAATACTTTTTCAGAAGAACGACGAAGTGGTTGTCCGTTCACTTGAGGCCGCTGTGGTCCTGGATGACATGTGATCCGCCGGCGTCCCGGGAACTTTTATGAGGGAACGTCACTTAAGTTCATCAGGTATATGAGGGTGTATCGATCCATGAAACATTTCAGCCTGTGTGTAAACCGTTACTGCTCTTTCTCTGCTTCTTTTCTCAGGCGGTACCCGCCCTGTCACAACCGGTTATCCGCGGGATTGTAACAGATCGGGAAACCGGGGAGCCCCTCCCCTCAGCTACAGTTCAGATCGAAGGGACATACAGTGGGACAATTACCAATCAGGACGGCAGATTTGCAATAGCTGCAGAACGTTTCCCTGTCCCGCTGCTGATCCGGTATCTGGGATATGAGGCGGAAAGAGTGAAGGTCGAAGATGTTGACGAACAACCGGTATTGATCCCTCTCTCCCCTTCAGTTACCCGCCTGGAGGAGGTGGTGGTAACAGATCGCAATCCGGCACTCTCCATTATGGAGAAGGTTATCGAACGGAAGCAGGAGCAGCAGGCCCGTCTCGACACCTATCTTGCCAAAGCATATACCCGTCAGATTCTACGGAATGACAGCTCGATTGTGACGATCTCTGAAAGCAGCTCCGATCTGTTTTGGTCTGCTGGTAAGGGCTACCGGGAGGTGCAGACCGCACGTCAACAGACCTCAAATCTTTCATCCGGTTATAACTTTGCAGGCGTTCACTCTATCCCCAACCTCTATAACGACAATATTGAGATCGCAGGTTACCAAATTGTTGGGGTAACCCACCCCGATGCCCTCTCCTATTATGACTTCAAACTGATAGAGAGTTCGCAGTCGGAAGAGCAGCTCCTGTGGAAAATCGAGGTGATTCCCCGAAGATCACTTCAACCGCTTTTTGAGGGTGTTGTCTGGGTGAAAGGAGGGGATTATGCCCTGGTTGAAGTCCAATTGACACCCAATGATGTCGTTCGGTTTCCGCCTCCCGTTCAGGAATTTGACTTGGTTTACATCCAGCAGTTTAGCGATTTTGGCGAAGAGTATTGGCTTCCGGCGGACATGCGTATTGAGGGTCTTTTAAAACTGGGGATGGTAGGGCTTGATGTTCCCGAAATTCATTTTTCACAGATATCACGAATTACCGGGTATCAGGTGAACGTGGAGTTGCCCGACACGCTGTTCCAATCCGGTGAAGGATTCGTACAACTTGAGGGTGATTCCCTTGATCCAAATGCAGAAGAGCAGTTTGGGGAGATGCGTATACCGCTGACGCCTGATGAGGAACAAGCCTATCAGACAATAGACAGTACAGATACTTTGCAGGAGGCTTTTCAACCCGAAGGGTTTCTGGTTCGGATGGCGGAATCTTCACGCGGCGATGGCATAGGCAGCCGTCTTGGCGCTATGATACCGGGAGGATTGGGAATTCGCGGAAGATATAACCGGGCGGACGGCCTTCATGCAGGAGTGACATTTAGAAAGGAAATTCCTTCAACTCCGTTCACTACGGACTTTTTTGCAGGGTACAGTACACATAGCAAGCGCTGGGACCTCGGGGCGGCCATAGAAGTTGAGCTGATGAACGTAAATGATTTCCGCCTGAGCACGGTGGGCGGGTATCAATACCAGACAGATACGCGGTATCGTTCAGACGTCTATTCGGTGGGTATATCGAGCCTGATGATTCTGCTCGGAGGGACAGATTATTTTGACTATTTCCGAAATGAACGGTGGTATGGCGGATGGGTAGCCGCCTGGGATCCGCTGCTTCTGGAAGCCAGGCTCACCTGGCAATCCGAACGGCACCGAAATTTCCCGGAAGGATCCATTGAAGATTACAGTTTGTTCGGGTGGCACGACCCGAGAAGGGAGAATCCCGCTATTCAGGAGGGGCTGATGAACTCGGTAAGCGTCACTTTAGACTGGAACACAACAAACAGGCTCTATGGGTTTGCCGGAGCCCGGCAGTTTTCTGTTGAACTTGAAACAAGCCGGAAAACGTTCGGTAGTGATTTTAATTTTACGACGGTACGATTGAGCGGGGATTGGCAATTTGCCACGTTTTTTCAGAGGAGATTGTTCAGCAATACGCTGGATCTGCATTTTTCTGCCGGTATCTCTTTCGGCGAGGTACCCATGCAAAAATTTGCAGCTGTGGATGGCTCCCGAAATCGATTTACCCCTTTTGGCGTGCTGCGATCACGAACGTATTTGCCCTATGAGGGTACAGAATACGCCTCTCTGGTTGCTGAGCACAATTTCCGGAGTGTCCCCTTTGAGTTGCTGGGTTTGAACTGGTTTGCAGAAAAAGGTTGGGGCATCATTCTGTTTGCCGGCGCCGGGATAACAGATGTCCGCAGTGACTATCCTTATGAAGTGATGACTTCGGACGGGATCCATTTAGAAACTGGAATCAGCCTGCACAGTATTTTTGGGCTAGCCAGGCTCGATCTGGCCAAGCAGATTGGCGGGGCTGGATTTTTTCTGGGTGTCAGCATACCAAGGTATTTTTGAGGATAAAATATTTTGCCTTCTTTAAAGAGTTTTTTTGACTTCCATATCGAAAAGATGGTATATTTAAGGCTCTCTTAGTGGATAATGGGGCTATAGCTCAGTTGGCTAGAGCGTCGCGCTGGCAGTGCGAAGGTCCGGGGTTCGAATCCCCGTAGCTCCACCATAGTATAGTGGTTTTGCGCAACCCTGTACTCTTTGATAGATTGTTATTATAGAAGTGGATCGCCGGCGTTGTTCTTGCGAGGACATGCCTCGCGGGTTCGAATCCCCGTAGCTCCACCATAGTACAGTGGTTTTGCAGAACCTTGTACTCTTTGATAGATTGGAAGTATTGAAGTGGATCGCCGGCGTTGTTCTTGCGAGGACATGCCTCGCGGGTTCGAATCCCCGTAGCTCCACCATAGTACAGTGGTTTTGCGCAACGCACGACGAGGCGGTAAGAAATTTCAGGCTACTTCGTGCGTTAACTATACAGATTGGAAAATTACATGGGGCAAGTTCCATACAGCCAGCTCCCTGTCAAGTCCGTCAGGGTCGGAAGGCAGCAGCGGTAGCAGGTCGTAGCGGCGTGATATGGGTAGCTTGCCCCTCTTTTTTTGATTCAAGTTTCCGGAAACTCCACGAAATAGAAAAATAGAGACAGGGAGTTGAACCCGGCGTTTCCTCCCCCCTGCCTTTCCATAGGCGCTTATTCCAAAAACAGCACATGAGCCTACCACTTATTGCCTATACCGGCTGAGGACGAAGCTGCTTTTCGATGTGTTTTGCAATGTGATCAGCATGGATCCGGGTATTTTCAATAAAGAGACTGTTGGTATCCATGCCTCCGCACACCACACCGGCCACATATAGTCCTGTACGATTGGTTTCAAGGGTTTGCTTGTTATATACCGGCATTCGCTTTTCATCAGTGGATAATTCAATACCCAGAGCTTCCATCAACCCAAAATGCGGACGATAGCCGGTCATGGCCAATACAAAATCATTTGGAATAGTAATCATCCCTTCGGGTGTCTTGATATCGACTTCTCCCTCCCTGATCTCGAGTAGTTCTGAATTGAAATGTGCGGTAATCGATCCCTCTTTAATGCGATTTTCGATATCAGGTTTGACCCAGTACTTGACTCGTGGACTTATTTCAGACTCACGGATGACCATTGTGACGTTTGCACTGCAACGGTAGGTTTCAAGAGCCGCATCAACCGCAGAGTTTGCAGCACCGACTACCACTACATTCTGCCAGGCATATTTGTGAGGTTCATCATAATAGTGATCTACTTTTTTTAACTCCTCACCCGGAATGTTCATCAAATTTTCCTGGCCGTAAAAACCGGTAGCAAGAACAACTTTTTGAGCATTGTGATTTCCTTTACTTGTAAGGACAGTAAAATTTCCGTCATTGCCCTCTACTGATTGGACCTCTTCATACAATCGGATATCCAGCTCAAAATGCTCAGCAGCCCTGCGATAATATTCAAGGGCTTCACTGCGCGTGGGTTTGGGCCCGTGAGAGATAAACGGAATATTGCCAATCTCCAGTTTATCGGATGTGGAGAAGAACGTCATGTTTACAGGATAATTAAAAATTGAATCAACCAGTGCACCACGTTCTATAATCCGGCTTTGAATCCCTCTTTTTTTTAATTCAATTGCAACCGCCAGGCCAATCGGCCCGGCACCAATAATGACTACCATAAACAATTTTTTTGATATTAAAGAACAGAATAAATATACGGAAATTTCCCCTGATATGTTTTGGCGCAGAACGGGTAGACGGGAATGACATTCGCCTCTATCATGGCGGAACTTCAAGTGGGTCTGTGACTGTCACTCAGATCAACCTGGGTTCAGTGGGTCAATAAAGACTTAGTGAGAATCGGAATAATGCACTCGTCCAGATTGCGTGATTGCACACGGGGTACGGAAATTATTTGCAGTTAAATATATATATATATAATGTGTCGTAAGCATAACTTTTTTAAGAAAAAATAGTAATATGAATTAGATATATTTTTTTCTAATGTCCATATCGTTAATTGTACTAACTGCAGTTGCGTTCATTTCAATAGATGTGGAGGAGGCACAGGGCAGTACCTCTGATTATATAACTGTGCCTTATCAATGCAAATCAGGAGAAACTGTGCTAAGGTGTGATTTTGGTGGAAGTGGATGTGATATATCCGGACAACCACTATGCAAAAGTGAACCGGGGCAAAATTAATTTATGCTGAAAGATGATTTGAATGTCGGGCTTTTACCCAGATGGCCTCTGGCACGAATAGAAAACAAACTTATTTGGGTTCGGGAGCCCTCTTCACTGTTAGCTTTTGTGGAACGAAAAAAAACAGAGTAAGGACATGCAGGCCTGGCAGGTTTTTGAAAAAGAAAACCCGAAACATATTTCCTTTGCGAACAGCATCACACCTGATGACAACCCCTACTTCGTCGTAACAGAGATAGGTTTTTAGCAATAGGTAGGGATTAATAAAAAAAGGTGCCCATTGAATTCTCCTGCATTGTAAAAACAAAGTCTGAGATTGCAACTCTTTCAATGAGTGCCCTAACTATTCTATCAGACATACTCTATATAGCTTGAAGCACTTACATTCCCAACCAGAACATAAAACGAACAGCTGATCAATAGACACTGTTTAGGGAGAAAGGCGAGTGTGTCCCACTTTGATTTATGGGAAGGACAAGTGCCACAGATTCATTCTATTCCACTTGCCGGGAAGTTCGAGGAGGGAAGTGGATGGAATGGTACCCCATGTAGTACGACAATCCGGGTGGAACAGGATAGGCGTTTCTGAATCAAGATTTGGGCATCAGGCCGGCAGGGATTCATACAGACGAGAGAGTGTCGGAGGCGTGTCGGGAGTCATCAAGATGTAGGATATTGCTGTGGAAAATGGCTGGTGCCGGAAAACACAATAACGGTTATTAAATCGCCAATTCTTTCCCTATTTTTTCTAATTCTTCAATGAAAAATGTTTACATGGGAAATAACATTACCGGACCGCTTCGAAGAATAACCGCAATAGACCTGGGTACCAACTCCTTCCATGCCATTATTGTGGATATCTACTTGGATGGCAGTTTTTATACCGTGGATACTTTGAAAGAGATGGTACTTCTGAAAGATAAAGAGAGTGGAAAGTACCTCTCAGAGAAAGCGATGGAGAGGGGAATGGAAGCGTTAAGAAGAATAAAAAAGTTGAGTGACAGCCGCGGCGCAGAACTAATACTTGCATATGCAACAAGTGCCATCAGGGAGGCGGTTAACGGAGGTGAGTTTATCCAGCAGGTAATCGACGAGACAGGGATTAAAATTAACGCAATACCGGGCCGGATTGAAGCTGAGTTAATCGGAATCGCCGTTCAGCATGGGGTAAAGATGTCGGAGGAACCGGCTCTCATCATGGATATCGGCGGTGGAAGTGTGGAATTTATTATAGCGAATCATCAGAAAATCTTCTACCTGAGAAGTAAAAAGATAGGGGTTGCCAGAATAACGGCAGATCACCTGCATCACGATCCTGTCACGGAGGAAGAAATTGAAGCTTTGGAGACCTACTTTCAGGATCAACTTACCGAGGTGGCTCAGGCTTTTGCCATGAACAGATGTGTAAAATTGATCGGCTCTTCCGGAACCATGCAGAACATAGCCTCTATGATTGCATATACAAAAGGAAATCATCCGGAACTTTCTCTTAATGAGTATACCCTGAAAGCGGAAGATTTCTACACTTTTTACGATGATGTAATCGGGATGAATGCCCGTCAAAGAGCCAAATTGAAAGGGCTGGATGAGAAACGGATCAGTTTGTTGCCTGCAGGGCTGGTACTGGTAAGATTCGTTTTAAAAACGTTTGGGATCGAAGAACTGAAGATTTCTGATCAGGCACTGCGCGAGGGCATTATTCTGAGATATATAAAGCGGGATCTGGCTGGTATTAAAAAATTAACACCCATTGACAATCCACGCCGGAGAAGTGTCATGGAATTGGTACACAAATACCGCTGGCATAAAAAACACTCCACCCACGTAGCGGATATGGCACTGCAACTGTTCGACTACTACAGGAAGGATCTCGGCTTAAGTGAGACAGATCGGGAGTTGCTTGAATTTGCCGCTTTCATGCACGATATCGGCTACCTTATCTCCCACAGGAAGCATCATAAACATGCCCTCTATCTTATTCGGAATGCTGATTTAAGAGGGTTTACAGAAGAGGAGATCGACATCATGGCCCATACAGCCAGATATCACAGAAGATCTGCACCTAACGCACGTCATGAGCATTATAACAGACTTGAGAAGCAGGTTCAGCAAAGAATCAGAAAACTGTCCGGGATCCTGCGGATTGCAGACGGCCTTGATCGAAGCCACTATCAGAATGTGAGAAAAATCGAGATCAGCAAAGAGCGGGATCATGTTCTTATTGAAGTGGAATCAGAGGATGATCCGCAGCTGGAAATTTGGGGAGCCTCACGGAAAAAAAATCTGCTGGAAGAGGTAACTGGTTGCGCCATCACCATTCAGGCCATGAGAGAACGTCCGTTCCGGCTATGATTCTACCGGAGCAACCGGTTACGGGCTCTGTTTCGACTGACTCTTCTTGAGCTGCTGAATATACTCATACCGGACTCGTATTCCGTGGGTATGGCCCAGATTCATTCCGAGGAAGACACCTGCTATCAGGAAGAGAATGATCACGGGATCTCGTTCCATGATAAAGTCACCTACGAGAATCATCCAGAGTGCAGGAGGCAGAAAAATCAACCCGGCCAGGGCCATGTAACTTTTGGTAGGGGCGGGTACTTTCTTTATATACCTCTTGATCGCTGTATAGGTGATATTAAAATAGACTGCCCCAAAAACCAGGCCCCAGATCAACAAAACAACAAGAGTGGATTCGGTCATGTGGAGAAATTGGTAGGAGAAGATCATGATCGCGAGTGAGATCAACACCGCCCAGGTGGAATAAGCAAAAAATCGTGCACCGTCTAACATGAAAAGAATCAGGGTATGATGAATGTTTTTATTAAAAAGATGAGCGTGGCCTTCTTCCGGTCGGGGAGGAACTTCTTTCCAGGTTATTGAGTCCCGGTAATTTTTGGAACAGACTTTGAATCTGCCCGCCCGTCAGGCTAAGCCGGAAGCTGTAATACTGAAAATCACCAAATGGACTAAATTGAAAGGAGAGGTCCCAGCACACCATACTCCGTCGCAGGCTGAACTGTGAAGGGGTGAGCTCCTTTTCAATAAAATCATAACCCATACGAGTCGTAACGCTCCATTTTGGGGTTAGGTTAAAACGAATGTTATTGGCATTCAATATAGCGGTTTTATTGGCAGGTTGCCCTGGCCTGAATGTTATTCTGTAGCTAAAATCCAGCCCCATTTCAAAAGGTGAGCTGAAATCCTGCACCGGACTTGAGAAAAAGCGGCTGTCCACAGGGCCGAAGAACGCCTGATTGTAAGGATCGTAGGGGTTATAGGTGGGTGTGCTCACCCGCAGACCCCGGCTGCCCTGGCTGATGTTGGTGGAAAGACTCATCCGAAAGTTCAGCGGCCTCAGAAACTTGTTGGTATCCTCCCAGATAAACTTATTGATCTGGGTTCCGTTCTCATTCGTGTCGTAAAAGGAGTAGGAGGCATTGGCAGACAGGCGCAGGCCGTCTACAACACGCGAAGAGAGGGTAATGTTGAGCGGACCGAAGTTAAGGCTGTCTGCGGCGAAATTGTAATTGGATGTAGCGGAGAGGTTGTCGATCAGGCGCAGGTTTTCAGAATTGACTTCTCCGGTGGAGTCGCGGCGGACGCGTTTGGTTTCAAATATATTGGTGACACCGAAGGACATCGTCTGCTGTTCTCCGGCCGATGGGCCGCCGAAAATCTCCCCTTCAAAAATAGAGTACGTTTGCGTATTGCCGAGTGTATCGCGCTGAACCTCTCTGTAAAAACCCCACATATCAGAAGAGAAGTCCGGACTATAACTAAAACTGATATTGGGGCGGACGGTATGCCTCAGCCCTTCAAAATTTCCAATTTTAAGTTGGGATACCCCATAAAAGGTGGTGTTAAATGAGAGATTCGTAGAAAAATCACGTGCGGTGACAAATCCTTGCTCGACGCGGGTATCAACCCGGTTCTCCTCTTCGTTAAACTCTTTCCTGACGGAGGTGGGGTACCAGTATTCATTGTAGCTGGCCCCGGCGCTGACATTGATGAACTGACTCGGGATTAACTGCGACGCACTCAGCTGTGCCCGCTGCACAAAACCGAATTGAAGGTGGCGGTCATCTCCGGTGGCCTCCCTGTGTTTGGATGGATTCAGTAAGGCTTCAAACCAGTTTACATCAGCCGAATCCCGGTCTGTCGGTGCGAAGTTGTAATTGGAACGGAAGTTGTTGTTGTAACTGAACGTGATCCTTTCATAGAAGCGCTCGTTCGCGGAGCTGCTTCCGGATGATTTAAACGGGGTTAACTGTCGCAACGAAAAGTTCATGTCCGGTCCCGAAAGCCGTGTCGTATTGGTGTTGAACTGCTGATTCAGGTTGGCACTCACGCTGAGATTAAAGTCCCCCTCCGGGTGTGAATAGCGGTAACTCATTCGCGACGTGGAGTTGGTCTGAGCACGTTCATCCATATCGTAAGAGTTCCGCCGAAAATAGTCCGCACTCCTCAGGTTGATGTTGGCATTGATATTGGAATAGGGTGAGATCTGCTGATCATGCGTGATGGAGATGTTCCGGGTTGTCGTTTCTGTGAATCCGGGGTCGGTGGGTTCGAGTCCGCGCTCACTTGAGAAACCGAGCACAATATTTCCATTAAAATTGCCGGTTTTTCTGTACTGAAGCCGTGATTCATTGAACACAGTTCCGGATGTAAAAACGTCGAAGGAGGTTTGAGCGGTCAGGTGATCATTGATATATTGAAACCAACCTAAATTCTGCAGGCCCAATCCCCGTTCCGAGGTGTTTTGAAACATATAGGTCGGCTCCAGCAGGCCGGACCGCCGCCTTTCGATGCCTCCTGTGGGAACATATCCAAACGGGAATACCAGCGGATAGGGAATATCCAGAATGTACAGACGGGCGTTGGTAAAGAAAATCTCCTCTTCGTCCACCACCTTCATCCGTTGCGCCTGAATGTAGTAGTACATATGATCAGGCGGACAGGTAGAGTAGATGCCATCTTCTATAAAAACCTCACTCCGGGAGACATTCTTTACACGTGTTCCGATAAGGTGGCCGTCATCAATATCGAGCTCTGCCACCTCAAACCTTCCTTTTTCTGTTTCGTAATTGAACGATATTCTTCGACTGCGTATATCCTCATTGTCCCTTTTGAGAACGGGGTAAGAGAGTGTGTCCTGAAGGGAGGGCGTACTGGCGTGCACCTCGCTCTTGTCGAGATTCAGTTCAATGATACCTGAAGAGAGTTCACCGCTCTGGTGGCGGACGTTACTGCTTCCAAAAAGTTTTGCAATTCGCTGCTCACCGAGTGTAAACGTAAGGGAATCCCTGGCTTGAAAGTGTACGGCGTCCGGTATATCCTGCCTCCCCGCTTCCATGCTTTGCGGAGACTGCTCCATGGGCATCCCCCCGATCGTGTCCGGCTGAAGTTGCTCCGGAATGGTGTCCGCAGCAGTCTCATTCAGATCAGGCTCTGCCGGGGTGGGCAGGGTATCCGCTGGTGCAGCAGGCAGTTCAGGCTGGATCTGTTCCGGAAGGGTGTCGGGAGGTGTCGTTTGGAGGGTATCCGAAACAACCTGAGCATGTAGAGTTCCCGGCCTTGTCAACATGATTGAAAAAACAAGAAGCAGGAAAATACAGTAGTTCAGGCTGCAGGATTCATACATGCTTTAAATTAGGCATTACAGCTCTTCAAAGGCAAGACTTGCCGCTCCCAGAAGCGCTGCCTCATTTCCAAGGGACTCGACGATAATTTCAAAACCTTCTGTAAAAGGAGGCATCAACAGCCGTCTTGCCGTATCCCGTGCGGGCTGAAGGATAAAGTCACCGGCATTTGCCACCCCTCCGCTGACAATGACCTTTCTGAAGTCCAGTATGTGAAGATAGTTAACAATGGCGTATCCCAATTTCTCCCCGCTCTTTCTGAGGATTTCGATCGCCAGTTCGTTGCCCTCTTTGGCAGCATGGTGGAGATCGATCGGCTCCAGCTTGTCGAAGTCTCTGTGAAAACGGATATAGAGCGGGTTCTCTGTATCCTGACGGATGGTGTCAGCAGCGTACCGGCTGAGAAATCGTTGCCCCAGATAGGCTTCAATGCCACCACGCGTATTGCTGTTTGAAAGAGGCCCGTGGTAATCAATAATTACATGCCCAAGCTCGCCGGCCATTCCTGTTGTTCCGCGGAAAATTTTATTCTGATGGATAATTCCGCCACCGACACCGGTACCGAGGGTAATCATTACGAAATTATCGAAATCCTTGCCTGCACCAAATCGTGCCGAACCGAGAGCCGCGAGGTTGGCATCATTTTCTATCACCGTATCCAGTCCGGTTCTTTTTTGAAGCTCTTCCGAAACCCGTTCAACCTTCCATCCGGGCAGGTTGGGGGGGTATTTAACAATCTTTCGATCCATACTTACCATTCCAGGAAGGCCCATACCGATACCGATCGGCTGTTCCTTGCTGTGGGAAACGAGTTCAGAAACAACTTCTGCAATGCGGTCAAAGACATATTCTTTGCCCAGATCGGCATTTGTGGGTACAGAAACGGTATTAATAAAGCCGTTTTGGCGATCTATCAGAGCAGCTTTTATATTTGTACCACCCAAATCAATTCCAATTGCTACCATACGTCGGATTAGCTCAATTCTAAAATGTTCATACGTTATTTCCTCTGAATCTTGTAGACCGTTTCACCCGGTTTTTTCATACCGTAGTTTTCACGGGCAATTTTTTCAAGAAGTGCGGGGTCGTTGTCCAGCTGCTCAATTTTTTCTTCAAGTTCTGCCGTAAGAAGATCGGAAGAGCACACGTCTGAACTCCAGT
>CALKWT010000251.1 GCA_938003885.1 uncultured Balneolaceae bacterium
GTTAGCTGACGGTCAATCCATCGGCCTGAGGGAACAGGCCATCTTCTCCAAACATCTATGGGATCAGCCAAAATAAAAAGTAAGGAAATTGAGCCAAAAGGCCCCAGCAAGATCAGTCTGCAAACCCGTCAGCATCTGGTTGCAGGGCTAATCCTGTTGATCTTGCCGCTTTTCCTGTATCACACTACGATATTGGGGGGCCAGCAGTACATGGGGAATGATGTTCTGCAGTGGAGGGCGGGTGCCGAATCTCTGATCGCGCATCAGGAAGAGACCGGAGAGGTTGCCCATTGGGCTGAAAATATGTTTTCGGGAATGCCGGCGACCACCATATCCCATCCGCCTCAGGTTAAAAATATTGATAATACCCTTTTAAGCGCCCTGCAATTTATCTACCCGGCCGCAGAAATGTGGATTCTTCTGGCAGGAGCCTATTTCATGCTGATCCTGCTTGGGCTGAGTCCTTTTGCTGCTGTTTTTGGTTCGGTAGTGATCGGATTCTCCACCTATATTCCCATTATCATCGGCGCAGGGCACAATGCCAAATTTCTTGCCTATATCTACATCCCATGGATCTACATAGGGTATTTAAAATCTGTAAAGGATAAAAAGATCAACTATGCAGGGCTTTTTATCTTCGCCCTGGCGCTGGCACTTCACCTGCGGGCTTATCATCCACAGGTAACCTATATGTTTCTTTTCCCTCTACTTACGCTGTTTATTTATGATTTCGTGTGCGCATGGAAAGAGAACCGGCTGGCGGGTTTCGGCCTGCAGGTGGCCGGCCTTGCAGCAGGTGCAGCAGCGGCCCTTCTGATTGTCGCACAGCTCTACTGGAGTACGTTAGAGTATTCCGGGTTCAGTATGAGAGGAGGATCGGAGCTGGCTGGAACAGGCGGTTTGATGCGGGATTATGCATTTGCCTGGTCTCAGGGATGGAGCGAATTGCTTACCCTGATGATTCCGGAGGCCTTCGGAGGGTCGCAAGCTTACTGGGGCCCAAAAACGTTTACCAGCGGGCCTCACTACTTTGGCTCCTTAACCCTTCTTTTTTTAATGGACGGTGCTTTTTTATCGCGTCACCGCCTTAAATGGGTGTTTCTTGGGCCTGGCATCCTCACACTTCTCTTCTCTCTGGGCGAAAACTTTGGTGCACTCAATAACCTGATGTTCGCCTATTTCCCGCTTTTCGACAAGTTCAGGGTACCGGAAACCTGGCTGATGGTTACAGTATTTTGTCTGGCAGTGGTCGCCGCGATGGGCTTCCATTTTTGCCTTGAGAGGATAACGGCAAAAAAGTTGTGGCCTGAGATCAAAATCCCGGCACTTATTACCCTATCCATCTCCCTGATCGCATTGGTTGCCATATTTCAGCTTTTCAGCTATGAAAAACCGAATGAGCGACGGGCGATTGCTGCGCAGATTGCCGCTCAGAATAATGTCTCTCCGGATGATCCCAGAATTACCCAGTCAGTTACAAGGGTACTGGAATCCCAGCTTAAGCCGGACAGGAGAGAGGCTGCTCAATCCGACGGCATGCGGTATCTCATACTTCTTGTTCTGGCCGCCGGGGTATTGGCTGCCATGTCGATGGGCAAACTGCCACTGCAAACAGGGGCTGTGGGGTTGATACTAATTGCTTCGTTTGACATCATTCAGGTGGATTCAAGGTATCTTGGTACTCACTCCCTCGTGGATCAAAATTTAACCCGTGAGCAAGTACTCGAACAGCAGAGACGTCCGCTGGACAGCTTCCTGGAGGAGCAGGTCGCCCACGAAGAGGGATGGGACTACCGCGTACTCCCCCTACTGGATAACGCTTTTAATAACGCCATCCCCTCCTATTTTTATCCCTCTGCAGGAGGATATTCCGGGGCGAAACTCGGGTATTATCAGGATCTCATTGATGAAGCATTTTTCTCGGGAGAGAGTGGATTGAATAATGGCGTGCTGAGTATGCTGAATATTCGCTATCTGACTCTGAACCAGCCGCTGTCGCTCCCGGGATATGACGTGGTCTACGAAGGTGCTGATGGATATATCATCGAAAACAGGCAGGTTTTGCCGAAAGCATTTTTTGTAGAGAGAGTGGAGCAGCGAATGGACCAGGCTGACGTGCTTGCGGCAGTTTCGTCTGATTTCAATCCGGTGGAAGTGGCTTTTGTATCGGAAGAATCTCCTGTCCAGGCAAGTTACGACTCCACAGCTACCATCACTATCGATGAATATCAAGCGAACAGGATCGCCCTGACCGTAGAACGGAATGAGCCGGGTTTTCTGGTGCTGGGTGAAATCTGGTATCCGCCGGGCTGGACGCTTACAATCAACGGATCCGGGGCAGAGATCATCCGGACCAACTATGTGCTGAGGGGGATGGAGGTGCCGGCCGGTGAGAGCAGGATAGAGCTGGAACTGAAGCCAGTCTGGTATACCGCAGGCTACCGGCTGTCGGTCGCAGGGTCCATTCTACTCCTTTTGCTGGGTATTCTGGCGGTCTATTCACTTTGGAAAGAGGGACGTGAGGAGAAATCGCCTGTTTAAACAGGTGAAGAATCTTCAGATACCCAGGATATTTTCACCCCGGTAGAAGAGGGAGGTCTCACACGGTAAGAACTCGATCGGACTGAAACCGCGAAAGGGTAAGTGCTTGAAGCCGCTCTCCCTAAGAAGATCAATTCCGCGCCGGTACCTTGGCCGGCTGGTATCGTCAAAAATGATAACCCCCTCTTCAGAGAGGTGCTTTACAGCTTCTTTAGCGCATGCCATCCGCTCCCGACCGTCAATGATGATGACATCATACTTCAGGCCTTTCTCTCCCACAGATTGAACATAGCTATTTCCAGGCTCACGCAGCAGAATAGAGACTTGGTCCGGAGCCTGGGCGGTGATCTGGTCAGCCCACTCCTTCTCATGTTCAACAGCGTGAAGAAGGCTGGCATACTCTGACCACCAGAGGGTTCCCAGCCCACAGCCATATTCGAAAATCGATAAATTTCGGGGAAGCCGATCCTTCAGCAGTTCTATCATCGAGTAGGTAAACCAAGGCAGGGGCTGCCCTTCTGCATCTATGGAGGCACTTTTACGAAGGGTTACGAACCAGCCGGTCCTGCTCAGGTAACTTTTTCTTCGAAGCAGATAAGAAGTGTATCCGGGCACATAAACAAGATAGGGGTGAATCTTGCGAAGAAAAAATGGGGTTTGTGTAAACTTTCGAAGCATTCCGGGAGGGCCTCAAATAAACAGATCTTGCAGGATACGCCTTGCGATCTCAGTTTTTTTCCCGCTGTAGGTCTCCGCCTTGCCATCGCCAATCAAAAGGATGGTATTGTCATCCGATCCAAACGCCTTGTTGCTCTTTGAAATGGTATTTGCGCAGATCCAGTCCAGGTTCTTTTCAATCCGTTTTCTGTCTGCATTTGCTTCTATATTTTCAGTCTCCATGGCAAATCCGATCAAAATTTGCCCCTCTCTTTTATGATCCCCCAACCAGCGAAGAATATCGGTAGTTCTCTGTAACTGGATTGTCATATCCTCTGAAGATTTCTTCAATTTCTGATCTGAAGTTGAGACCGGTGTGTAATCAGACACTGCTGCAGACATGATTACGATATCTGCATCCTGATGCTCTTTTACAAGGTTAAAAAGCTCTTCTGCGGAAGTAAAACTTCTGTTTTTGGATCGGAGATGGGGAGGCAACTGTTCTGTTATTGCGCCGGTAAGCAGTGTGATTTCCCCTCCCAGCTCATAGGCTGCATCTGCCATCGCAATACCCATTTTGCCGGAACTTGGGTTTGAGAAAAAGCGAACAGGATCCATGAATTCACGAGTTGGGCCGGCGGTAACTAGGACTTTCCGGCCACAGAGCGGTTTGTTTTCCAGAGCTTTCCCGGGAGCACTGTTCAGAATTTCAACAACTTTCTTTAGAAGTTCAGAAGGTTCAGGCAGGCGCCCTTTCGCCTCCAGCCCGCTTGCCAGATAGCCGGAGTCCGGCTCGATGACGTGAAAGCCCATGGAGCGGGCAGTTTCAATATTCTTTTTGACGGCAGGGTGCTCATACATCTCACCGTCCATGGTGGGAGATAGCAAAAGGGGGCATCGGGCCGCAAGGGCAATAGAGGTGAGCATATTGTCTGCCAGGCCGTGGACCAGCTTGGAGAGCGTATTGGCTGTGCAAGGTGCGATCACATAGAGATCAGCCCACTCTGCCAGGTGAATATGGTGGGTCCAGGATGCACCCGGATCCTCTGTACTGAAAACATCAATAGCTGCCGGTTTTCTGCTCAGGGTGGAAAAGGTTTCCGGTCCAACAAACCGGGTTGCAGAGGGAGTCATCGTAACCTGAACCTCTGCACCATTTTTCTGCAACTCCCTGAGGAGGTAAACAGCTTTGTAGGAGGCTATGCCACCGGTAACACCTAGTAATATGCGCTTACCGGCCAGCATGTTTAGAGATCTTTATCGGGGTAACGGTAAGTTATTTTACCCTCCAGCATCTCGTCAATTGCGCGCTGCGCAGCGTGCGGCAGCTTCTCAAATGCTTTAGAAATGTTCTCCTGCTCTTCATTGAAGGTGAATTCATCTTCATCCTCAAAACCTTCAAAGTACTTGAGCTTCTCATCCAGTTCCAGCTTCTCCTGGGCGGCTATCTGCCGGGCTCTTTTTGAGAGGACAACAATTTTTTCATATTTGTTGCCTGTATCGCCAAGTTTTTCGACATCAATTGTTCTAATCGGCATCTTGTTATTTTTTAATAAAGTTTTCTACAATTTGTCTGACCTGCTGATAGGTATCATCGAGATGATCATTAACCACTGTCTTATCAAACCTGTCAGCGTAAGACATCTCCTTCTTTGCTCTTTCGAGTCTTTTCTTCAGAGATTGATCTGTTTCAGATCCACGGTCTATCAGGCGTTGCCGTAATACTTCCAGAGATGGAGGTGCCAGGAAAATCACCAGGGCACGATCATCAAACTTTTTCTTTACGTTTAAAGCACCTAAAACATCGAGATCGAAGAGTACATAATACCCTTTTTCCAGTTCATTTTCAATGGTCTTTCGGAGTGTGCCATACTTAACCCCCCGATAGACCTCCTCCCACTCCAGGAACTCGCCCTCTTCGATTTTCTGCTTAAATTCCTGGTCACTCAGAAACTGGTAATCCCTGCCTTCAACTTCTCCCGGGCGGGGGGGACGTGTGGTTGCACTCACTGAAAAATGCAGTTTATCAAAATCTTTCAGAAGACGCTCTGCCATCGTAGATTTTCCGCCGCCGCTGGGTGCGACCAATATCAGAACTTTTCCTTTTTCGTTACTCAATGTTCTGCACCTGCTCGCGGATTTGTTCCAGATTTTCCTTACCCAGGACGATGTACTGGGAAATTTCCGAGTCGTTGCATTTGGACCCGATGGTATTGAGTTCCCGGTTAATCTCCTGGCTCAGAAAATTGAGCCTTCGCCCCACCGGCACATCCGATTCTAAAGCCTGCATAAAGAACTTGAGATGGGAGCGAAGACGGGTTACTTCTTCATTAATATCCATCTTGTCTGCCATCAGGGCAATTTCAGTCTCCAGTCTGCTCTCATCGAACGTTTCATCTGTCAGCAGGGATTGAATACGGGTCCGGAGTTTCTCCCTGATTTCGGGAGCGCGGTTGGAAGAGAGTTCTTCAACTTTGGTCACAATCTGCTCAATGCGACGAATATGGTCGATCAAATCTTTTTTTAACTCCTGCCCTTCCTGCTCCCTCATCACATTCAGCTGATCCAGTGCAATTTGAAGGGCAGTCTTTGTAATTTCCCAGATCCCTTCAATGGTTGCATCATCCGTTTCGGACTGAGTAAAAAGCTCATCAAACTTCAGAATGTCCGAGAGGTTGATCGGTTCGGTAATGCCGGCAAGCTGGTGGATCTCTCTCAGCATGTTGGCATACGCTTTTACCATATTCCCGTCAAACGTAATCTTGGGCTGGCTCTTATCTGTTTTATCCACATTGGCAGTGAAATGGACCTTGCCCCGGGATAGCTTCGTCTGAATTAGTTCCCTGATATCCAATTCATGGTGGCTGAGGGAGGATGGGGCTCGTATGGAGGTGTCCAGGTACCGGCTATTCAGTGTTTTTAATTCAACAGTAACCTGATATCCGTTTGACGAGGATTCACCCTTGCCAAAACCTGTCATCGATCGAATCATAGCAGTTGTTTTAATGGTAAAGTAGTTAGGTAATGCGGGGATGGAGTGGCTTCAATTTGTAAAGCTACATGGAAATAGAAGTTAAACGTTTCTGGTTAGTCGGGAAGTACATCTCCGACCACTTTCTCTGCAAGGGCGTTTGCTTCCTCTTCGCTTCTTGCCTCACTGTATACACGTACAATGGGCTCCGTGTTAGACTTTCGGAAATGGACCCATCCTTCGTCAAAATCGATCTTTACACCATCGGTAATGTTGGGGTTGTGCGACTTAAAGTTACGATAAATTTTATCCAGAACTTCATCCGCCTCCATTCCGAGGTCATTCAGCTCTATACGCTGTTTACTCATTTCATAGTGAGGCAGGCCTGCCCGGTATTCAGAGGCACGGACGTTTCGTTCTGCCAGCAGCTGCAGGATCATGGCTGCCCCGACAAGCGCATCCCGCCCGGGGTGCAGGTCAGGATTGATTACTCCGCCGTTCCCCTCCCCGGAGATCACAGCACTGTGTTTCTGCATTCCTCTCACAACATTGATTTCACCCACAGCAGTGCGGTGGCAGACGTAGCCATACTTCACTGTGATATCGTCAGCTGCGCGTGAAGAGGAGAGGTTGGTAGCCGTATCCCCCGGTTTTTTTGATAACATAAAATCGAAGGCGGCTACTTGTGTATACTCTTCACCGAACAATTGCCCTTTTTCATCGATCACAGCCAGCCGGTCCGCATCTGGATCGGTTACCAGGCCCAGATTGCACTTGTGTGTACGTACAAAGTCGGAGATTTCTGTCAGATGTTCCGGTAGAGGTTCCGGATTGTGCGGGAAACGGCCATCGGGAGTGCAGTGCAACTTATGAACTTCGCGAACACCCAGGCGCCTGAGCAGCTCAGGGAGAGCAAAAGATCCCGCCCCATTGACCGCATCTACTGCAACAGAGAATCCGGCACGTTCAATGACCTCGCGGTCTATATAGGGCAGTTCCAAAATCTTGTCAATATGATCTGTGATGGCCTCATTATCTTCTTGCAGTGAACCGATTCCATCATACATTTTGTAGTCAAAAGCTCTGCTTTCAGCAATCTTTAAAACTTCGTTTCCCTCCTCTTCATCCAGAAACTCACTTTTACCATTCAATAGCTTGAGGGCGTTCCACTCCTCCGGGTTGTGACTGGCCGTCAGAATGATTCCTCCCTGAGCGCGGTGTTTCAGTACAGCCATGGCTACGGTAGGAGTGGGTGAGATTCCGGTTTTGATCACATTGCAACCCACACTCTGCAGTGTTGCGCATACAATATCCTCACACATCTGCCCCGTTTGGCGGGTGTCCCTGCCGACGACGACTGTCCCCCCTTCAAGCCAGGTGCCGTAGGCAGCGGTAAAACTTACCAAATTTTCAGGAGTGAGGTGGGTACCAAAAATTCCCCGGATACCGGAGACGGAGATCATTAATGCCATGATACTATGTTAAATTATTTCAGATTACTGGATAGTGGATTGCAGGGTTGAACTGAATCAGAATGAAAGTGAGGAATCCGGCTGCAGGATTAACCGGACGGCTTTTCTTTTTTACGGGGCTGCCATGCTGTTTCGGGAATAGCAGCCTGCTGATTCTCGAATCTGGCAAGTACAAACAGAAGATCTGAGAGCCGGTTGAGATAGATCAGTGTCTGCTCATTGATCTCTTCCTTCTGCATCAGACCGGCGGCATAGCGCTCCGCCCGCCGGCATACGGTCCTGGCGAAATGCAGCGTGGCTCCCGCAGGGGATCCTCCTGGTAAAATAAAGGAGGTCAGTGGCGGAAGATCGTGTTCCAGCTTGTCAATTAAGATCTCCAGCCTCTTTACCTGTGACTCCTGCAGACGATCGATCGCCCCTTTTTTTGGAAGTGGCGTAGCCAGGTCCGAACCCAGTACAAATAGTTCTTCCTGTATGGTCAGCAAAATTTTTCGGGTCGTGTTGGAGACATTTCGTGCAAGAATCATTCCTAACAGAGAATTTAGTTCATCTGTGGTTCCATAAGCGTGCAAACGGATATCCTCTTTCCCGACCTTAGCGCCGCCAAACAAAGCTGTTTGGCCCTTATCGCCTTTTTTGGTGTAAATTTTCATCATTCAGTGGACTCTGTATTTAGATTTGAAAGGTAAGAAGCTTTCAGCCGTTTTTCAGAATGGATTCCATTAAAAAATATGCCAGGATGTCTCCATGACTTCAAAAGATTCTAACAGATGTTTGAATTTTTCGATGTGGAACAGGAACTGATCCTTCATTGAAACCGGACAGGCGAGAGTGAGTTTCACCTTTTCTGTGTATTCAGCATCCAGCGTAATCAGGTCTATATGGTGATGCAGCTGATCGATCAGGGATTGTTGGTTATAGTCATAAACGACACGATAGATCTGTACAGGGATGATTTTTTTCAGTTCTGCCTCGTTCACAGTCAGACGGGTAATTTCTCCATACGCTTCAATCAATCCGGGTTTACCCAGTTGTGTACCTCCGTAGTAACGGACGGCTACCATCAGTACATTCATCAGATTCGCCGACAGGAGTGCGTTCAGAATGGGCTGGCCGGCAGTTCCTGAGGGTTCTCCATCGTCACTGGAATAGGATACCGGGTCAGCAGGGTTGTAGATATAGCCGTAACAGTGGTGTGTTGCTACCGGATGTTCTTCCCTTATCCGCTCGAGTCCGCTCTCTTTCTCCGCCTCATCCGCGCAGGGCATGAGGTATCCTATAAATTTTGAACTTTTTATGCGCAGGGTGCTGCTGAAATCACGTGTTACGGTTCGCAAAACAGATCTTAGGAGATTAAATATGAAAGTGTATATTTAGAAACGTTCTGAATAAGTAGCAGGTCGCTCAAATGAGCCCGTGAACCTTGCCTTTTAGTACAAATAGAACGAATTTTCACGCTCGGATCATAAACAAATTGAATATACACAAAAGGATTGTTTTGGTGAATATTCAGCAATAAGATATTAAACTTATGCCATCTATTACTGACGCTCTATTATCCCAGGTCGGCCGTAAAATTCTTTCGGGATTAACCGGCCTGTTTCTACTCTTTTTTGTGATTTTTCATCTGATAGGGAATCTGGCTATTTTTGGGTCACCGGATGCCATGAACGCCTATAGCATGATGCTTCACGATTTCGGCCCCCTGCTCTGGGTAGCCCGGATTGGCCTGGTCATTATTTTTGTTGTCCACGCCTGGGTAGGGATTGCGATCTGGCTGAGAAAGAGGAAAGCACGCCCTCAGGACTACAAAGTATATAGCAGTAAGGGGGATCCAAGCCGGCAGAGTCTGAGTTCCCGAAGTATGGCGTTTACAGGAGTTATCCTCATCATCTTTGTCATCCTTCATGTAAACACATTTGCACTTGGAGATACAGGCGATGTGGTTCTGGATGGCAGAACTACCCACGATATCAAAACACTGGTTGTCGATACATTTCAGGATCCGGTTTACGCATTTGGGTATGCCATTGCTATGGTACTGCTCGGTACTCACCTCGGTCATGGAATCTGGAGCGCTTTTGTCTCACTGGGTATGAGTAGCAGGAAAGTTTCTGCTGTGGTCTATACAGTTGGGGTCGCAGCTGCGGTACTTCTGGCAATAGGATTTTTGTTTATTCCACTCTATATCTATTTTGGCGGCGGTTGTGATGCTGCGCTTATCAATTGTAATTAAACGTTTAGTTAACGAAAAGCTGTAAGACTATGAAATTAGATCCCAAAGTACCAGAAGGACCCCTGGAGAATAAATGGAGCGATCACCTCCGTGATATTAAACTGGTGGCTCCGAATAACAAACGTAAATACAATATCATTGTGGTCGGAACCGGCCTTGCAGGAGCTTCGGCAGCTTCGAGTCTGGCAGAGCTGGGGTACAATGTACAGACATTTTCGATTCAGGACTCTGCAAGACGGGCTCACAGTATTGCCGCTCAGGGAGGTATCAATGCAGCAAAGAACTACCCAAATGATGGGGACAGCGTCTGGAGACTCTTCTACGACACCATCAAGGGAGGGGATTACAGAGCCCGTGAAGCCAATGTCTACAGGCTGGCTCAGAACTCCAATCTTATCATAGACCAGGCCGTTGCACAGGGAGTGCCTTTCGGCCGTGATTATGGAGGGCTGCTTGATAACCGCTCTTTTGGTGGCGCACAGGTATCCAGAACCTTCTATTCCCGCGGGCAGACGGGGCAACAGTTGCTGCTTGGAGCTTACCAGGCGATGATGAAAGAAGTTAATTCAGGAAAGATTCAAGATTATCCGAGGCAGGAGATGCTCGACCTGGTCGTGATCGACGGGAAAGCGAGAGGGATCATTACCCGGGATCTGGTATCAGGTGAAATTCAGAAATGGAACGCGGATGCCGTCGTTCTCTGTACCGGCGGATACGGAAACGTCTTTTACCTATCGACCAATGCTAAAAACTCCAATGTGACCGCAGCCTGGAGATGTCATAAGCGGGGGGCAGCTTTTGCCAATCCATGTTTTGTGCAGATTCACCCCACTTGTATTCCGGTTTCAGGAGACTACCAGTCGAAATTGACACTGATGAGCGAAAGCCTCAGGAATGACGGGCGAGTGTGGGTACCGCGGAAAAAAGGGGACAATCGGCCTCCCTCGGAAATTCCGGAAGATGAGCGTTACTACTATCTGGAAGAGAAATATCCCAGTTTCGGGAACCTTGTGCCCAGGGATGTGGCGTCAAGAAATGCCAAAATGGTCACCGATCAGGGATTAGGAGTAGGGCCCACCGGCCTGGCTGTCTATCTTGATTTCAGAGATGCGATCAAGCGCGATGGGAAAGCTGTTATAGAAGCCAAATACGGGAACCTGTTCGCCATGTATGAGAATATTACGGATGACAATCCTTACGAGACCCCGATGAGGATTTTCCCGGCTGTACATTATACAATGGGCGGTCTCTGGGTGGATTACAATCTGATGAGCAACATACCGGGACTTTTTGTTGCAGGGGAAGCGAACTTTTCGGATCACGGAGCCAACAGGCTGGGTGCCAGTGCGCTGATGCAGGGACTCTCCGATGGATATTTTATTATTCCCTATACGATTGGTAACTACCTGGCAGGAGAGACCCTGGAACCGGTGTCGACCTCGCATGAAGCATTTTCTGAAGCTGCAAAAACTTCCTCAGATCAGCTGGACAGATTACTTGCTGTGAAGGGAGATAAAACCATCATCGAATTTCACAGGGAGCTTGGAAAGATCATGTGGAACAAGGTGGGAATCTCCAGAAATAGAGAGGGGCTGGAATCAGCAATAAATGAAATTCGTGCCCTGCGAGAGGAGTTCTGGGAAAATGTAAGAGTACCAGGCGAGAAAAATTACTATAACAAATATCTGGAATTTGCCAACCGGGTGGCCGATTACTTTGAACTGGCAGAATTGATGGCGATGGATGCGCTTCAGCGTGAGGAGTCCTGCGGATGTCATTTGCGGGATGAGTATCAGACTGAAGAGGGGGAAGCTCTTAGAAACGACGAGGAATTTTCTTTTGTTGCGGTCTGGGAGTATCTCAACGTCAACGGAAAACTGGAGACCAGAATGCATAAAGAGCCGCTCGAGTTTGAGTTTGTAGAGTTACAACAACGAAGTTACAAATAACAGGATTTCATATGAGTACAATGACTATCAACCTGAAAGTATGGCGGCAAAAGAATAGAAATGACAGCGGTCACTTTGAGGATTATACCGTGGAAGACGTGAACGAACATATGTCATTTCTGGAGATGCTGGATGTTCTGAATGAAAAACTGATTAAAGAACATATCGATCCGATTGAGTTTGATTATGACTGCCGGGAAGGAATTTGCGGCTCCTGTAATCTTGTGATCAATGGAGTGGCACACGGGCCCAAGCATAAAACTGCCACCTGTCAGCTGCATATGCGAAACTACAAAGACGGGGATACCATTGTCATCGAACCACCGCGCTCTGCTGCTTTCCCGGTGATCAAGGATCTGGTGGTGGATCGCTCAGCATTTGACCGTATCATTGCTGCCGGTGGCTATATCTCTGTGAAGACAGGATCCGCACCGGAAGCCAATCTGATACCTGTTCCCCAGGACGTCTCCAATACAGCTTTTGATTACGCAACATGCATTGGATGCGGTGCCTGCGTTGCTGCATGTCCGAACTCTTCGGCTGCGCTTTTCACAGGGGCAAAACTTGCCCACCTGAACCGCTTGCCGCAAGGGAAACCAGAAAGGGATAAGCGAACGATTGCCATGGTGAATCAGATGGAAATAGAAGGATTTGGCGACTGCTCTAATCATGGTGAATGCGAGGCGGTCTGCCCTGTAGGCATCAGCATTTCCGCTATTGCTGAAATGCGACGCAGTTATATGAAGGCAGTTTTTTAAGCTCTGCATCATATCGTGTTGAAGTCATTCAGGTAATATTTCTATTCGGAAAAAGGGTTCCATGAAAGTGAGACCCTTTTTTATTTCTTAAACTGGACTCTTCAAAAAAACTGTTCTCTTAAAAAGATGAATAAAAACATTCTGATACTCTTAATCTTTTTTTCTGTTTTTGCAAAAACCGTGTCTGCTCAGGAGTTTCATGCAGAACTGGATTTGAATATTGGGGCACCCCAGGGCGAATTTAAAGAGAACGTAGATCAGCTGGGATGGGGCTTCGGGCTAATGGGTGGATACAAGTTTGAATATTCGCCAATTCTGATCGGGCTGGATATGGGATTTATGAACTTTGGCAGCGATTTGAGAGAAGAGCCTTTGAGTAGCACCATTCCTGATCTGCGGGTAGAAGTGAGGAACAGCTACAATCTGTTTCACGGGGATCTGCTGCTGCGGATGATGGGGCCTCCATCCATGCTCCGCCCTTATGTTGACGGCCTGGTTGGGTTTAACTATTTTTTTACGCAAACCACCCTGGAAGAGAGAGGTTCTGTCAGCGGGGAACATGTCATGAGCGATACCAATTTCGACGACTTTACATTTAGCTACGGACTTGGGGCAGGATTAAATCTGAGAGTCTATCGTTATGCCGGTTTTCAGGATGAACGGGGTACCGCCTCACCGACAGCACTCTACCTGAATGGTTCCGTACGATATATGTTTGGAAGGAGTGCCGAATATATGCGAAAAGGTTCCGTACAGGTTGAAGATGGAGAGGTTTTTTATGATGTTCTGGAATCGGCCACAAACCTTCTCTACTTCAAGATAGGAGTGGTTTTTCAGTTCTAATCGATCGTCTGCCCGGGCGGAACGGGCGAGTAAAAGTCAAAACAGAGATAGCGGAATATGAGAAAGCCTGGCTTGAACAGTGCCCGCGACGTACTGAAAAAATATTGGGGATATGATCAGTTCCGGGCAGGCCAGGAAGAGGCGATAAAATCCGTTCTCTCAAAAAATGATACAGTTGTGCTTTTTCCTACTGGTGGAGGAAAATCACTCTGCTATCAGATCCCTGCAGTCATACTGGAGGGGCTGACACTCGTTATTTCGCCCTTGATTGCGCTGATGAAAGATCAGGTGGATCAGCTTAATTCACGGAATATTCCCGCCACCTATATCAACAGTTCGATCCCACGCAGGGAAATTGAACAACGCTTGATAAATGCCCGGAACGGAATGTACAAACTGCTTTACCTCTCTCCGGAGCGGCTTGAGACAGAGAGTTGGAAAAGTGAGCTGCCCGCTCTCAACATCTCCCTGATTGCTATTGATGAGGCACATTGCATCTCTGAATGGGGGCACGATTTTCGGCCCTCCTACAGAAACATCAAAGAGTCGCTGGAGCATGCGGCCGGAGATCCTGCCTGGATGGCTCTTACGGCAACCGCGACACCGGAAGTTCGCAAAGACATTCTCTCCACATTAAAGTTCGACAATCCAAAAGTTATAACCGGCAGCTTTAAGCGTGAAAATCTGGTCTGGTGGGTGAATCAAACCGGGAAGAAACAGAGAGAAATCTTGCGAACTGTAAAGAGGGCTTCAAGATTAGGAAGCGGCATTATCTACTGCGCTACAAGAAAAGATTGTGAGGTGTGGGCTGAGGAGCTCTCCTCCCTTGGTGTTGGCTGCCTTCCCTATCACGCAGGCCTCCGGGCAGATAAAAGGTCAGAAGTGCAGCAGAAATGGGTCTCCGGCGAGGTGCCGCTTGTGGCAGCGACAAGTGCTTTCGGAATGGGGATTGATAAATCTGATTGTCGTTTTGTAATTCATGAAACCATCCCATTCTCCTTAGAGGCGTACTACCAGGAAGCGGGAAGAGCGGGTAGAGATGGTCAGGAAGCCTTTCCTGTTCTGATCTATAAGCCCGGCGATCTGCTGACCCTTCAATCCCGGATCGATCGCTCCTATCCGACAATCGATAAACTAAAAGCTGTCTACAACGCTCTTTGTGATGAACTGAATCTGGCAAACGGGAGTGTGCAGGAGGAGCCCCGTATCGTCCCATTTAAAAATGTGGCCATACGTTCCGCTTTACCTGTAACAGTGGTAAGAATGTCTGTAGAACTTTTTCGAAGACTCGAAATACTGGAACTTCGGGAACTCCGGGAACCCCGGGTAGGCATCCGTTTTCTGGTTTCTCAGGAATATCTGATGCAGTTTATTGATGAGGCTACAGATAGAAAGGGAGAATTTCTGGATCTGCTGATGCGGCAGTTTGATCAACGGGCTTTTTCCCAGATGCACTATCTAAACAGATCTTATCTTCTGGAAAAGTTAAAAGTGAGTGATCAGCAGCTCGAAAATGCACTGCGTGTGTTTTCTGAACGTGATCACATTCTCTCATTCGAAATGGATAAAGAGAATACCCTCATTTTGCTGAATGAACCCAGAATGCAGCGTTTTGAAATAGATCGCAAAGCGGCCTACTTCTATAAACATGTGCTCACCGAAAAGCTGCACTATATGCAGCGATATGCGGAGACAAAAGAGTGCAGAGAGGTCTTCCTGCGTAACTACTTCGGAGAGACCGGTGCCCGGCCTTGCGGGAGATGTGACAACTGCAGAAAAAAACCTGAGGAGATCCCGGAGATTCAAAAAAAAGACCTTCAGCAGATTCTCGCAATCCTGAAACAACAGGGCCAGCAGCAGGAAGAGCAGATTCGTCAGCAGACCAGCTGGAGCCAGTCAAAAACGGTTCATATTCTCCGCTACATGTGCCGTGAAGAGATCATAAAAGTTAGTGAAGCAGACGGAGCGGCTGTATATCAGTTGTCAGAGGATTGATTTTCTTCAGCCTCCTGCCTGGCCAGCTCTTCCAGACGTTTTTGATTTCGGTAATCATTTTCATAATGGTGAATACTGTCCCTCTCCGCCCGCAACAGTTGCGTTGCTCTTTCCGTTCTTCGAATCTGATCCTGCAGAGATTTTTCATAATAATCGTGAGAGTCCCGAAACTCCTCAAAGGTAACTCCATAGCTTTCCAGAATCTGTTCCTGCAGCTGTTCCTTCTGCTTCTGTTCCAGGAGCAGCGGATCATACTGGTCCAGCACCGCCAGTTCAATAAACAGCTTAATATAGGTCTCCTCATCCAGAAGATGATCGGGAGAGGAGGTACTGCAGGCAGCGAAAGTGAATACCGCAATGAGAGTGAGGAAAATATAACGCTTCATCAGCGCTCGTCCGGGTTTTTCGGATTCAGGGGTCTCAGCTTGATTTCATCAATCAAAAAATTATCCGGGGTCTCCAGTATATGAATCAGTGTGTCGGCAACATCATCCGGATGCATCATATTGGAGTGGGAGTTCTGGTTGGCTGCAATTTTGAAAAAATCTGTCGCTATGGAACCGGGGAACATGGCCGTTACTTTAATCTTGTCGTATCGGAGCTCTTTAAAAAGAGCCTGACTAAATCCACGGACTCCATATTTAGATGCGTTATAGCCGGACATTTGCGGATTGCCCAGGGTTCCGGCGATCGATGAGATATTAACGATGTGACAATATTCATCCATCATCTTCATCAGGGGAACAATTTCGCGGGTCATATAGAAGATGCCGCTCAGGTTGGTCCGGATCATGCTGTCCCACTCTTCCACCGAGAGCATGTCAACGTTTCCAAACTTAGCAAGTCCCGCATTGTTGATAAGAATATGAGGCAGATGGTTCCCGGTAAACTCTTTTTCCACCCATCCTGCTATCTCGGCCTGGTTCCCGATATCCATCACCACCGGCAGGAAAGAACTGCCCAGGCTTCGCCGGATCTCTTCCAATTTTTCCGCTCTACGTGCCAGGCCGTAAACTGTCGCCCCTTTTTCAATCAGTTTCTTACAGAATGCAGCTCCGATTCCGCTGCTTGCACCCGTAACAATGGCGATTTTTTTTTGTAAATTCATATACCTTTTTACCAATCATTCATTTGCATTGAAAGAATGTCTGCACATCTAATTTTGCATTCGAGAAAACGATCTCCATACAGGCCGGGAGCTCCCTGTCTGAAACGAGACAGAGACCCCCTTATTTTTCGAAGTAGTCTATGTAATGTAGTCAATGTAACGTTTATTCATTAAAATAATATGTACTAACCATCTGTATGAGCAGTCTCTATCTCGATATTGGTAATTCGTCCGTAAAAATGGTCGCGAAAAAAGCAGGCCGGTGGGGCGTGGCAGAGAAGATTCCTCATGCAGATATGGAAATTCTGTCACAGCGGATCAACAGGGATTATCGGGAGTTTGATGTTCTCTGTTGCTCCGTCAGAAAGGACCTTGCAGGAGTTCTCGAAAAACACCTGGAAACCGAAGTTTTTACATTACTCACCGTACCGATGGTCCCCCGTCAGCTTCTTAACTACCATTCACCGGAGACGTTGGGTATGGATCGCTATCTGGCATGTTTCGGAGCGGCAATGAGTGCAGGCTCCGGGGTGATTGTTATTGATGGGGGCACAGCTTGTACTGTCGATTTTATGTCAGGCGAAGGAGTCTTTCACGGAGGGGCAATTCTGCCGGGACTTACAGTAACCGAGCATCATTTTAAACAGTCTCTTCCCGAACTTCCCTTGCCCCAATCTGAGATCCCGTCACAATGGCCGGGAAAAACCACCAGGGAGTGTATACAGTGGGGGCTTTATGGTGGCTTCCGGGCAGCGATACAGCAGTTCATAGATTTGACTCTGAACAGTTCACACGAACCACTGAAGCTTTTTGTAAGTGGGGGAGATGCAGAACGGATTGCAAATATGCTGGGAAATGATCACCCCCTGATTGTTGATCAACACCTGTTGTTTAAAGGGATGGAGCTTTTTCACAAAAAAAGAAGTGATAAGCAGTTGCCGATTTAGCCCTGCCCTCTTCCGCCGGAACAGTCGGGGCGACCCGGGAACAGAGGGGGATTTGGGCTGACAACGCCGCTCACCATTTCCCTCAGGCAGTTTTGAAATCCTGCAGGTGACGGCGAGCGTATTATCCGTTAAGCTGCTCTTTGATCATGGCAATAATCATATTCAGAGCTACTTTATTCTCTCCGCCGTGAGGGATAATAATGTCTGCATATCTTTTGGCGGGCTCTACAAACTCAAGATGCATTGGCCGGACGAAAGTTTCATACTGATTCAGGACCCCTGCCAAGTCGCGGCCTCGTTCTTCAATATCCCGCCGTAATCTTCGAAGCAGACGGACGTCGTCGTCGGTATCTACAAATATCTTGATATCCATCATTTTCAGTAGTTCTGGCTCACTGAAAATTAATATTCCGTCGATCAAAATAATCCTTTTCGGGCTGGCCAGGCGGGTCTCTTCGGTACGGCTGTGAGTGACAAAATCGTAAACTGGCATCTGTACCTCTTCACCTCTTCTCAACGCTTCCAAATGGTGAATCATGAGTTCTGTCTCCAGTGCAGACGGATGGTCGAAGTTTTCCTTTTCCCGTTCAGAAAAGGGGAGATGCTTCAAATCACGATAGTAGGAGTCATGCTCAATCAGCTGGATGTTACTCTTACCGATTCTTTGAAGAATTTTATCAACTACGGTCGTTTTACCCGAGCCACTGCCCCCGGCCACACCAATAATGAGAGGTTTTTCACTCATTGCTGGCACGATTCAGGTGTCTCATACTCTTGTCATACTCCAATTTGAAATCTCTGACTGCCCTGTAGATGGCAGAGGCGAGTATGGTTTGGCCCTGGTCACTGGCCAGGTATTGTCCTTCTGTGTTATTGGATAAGAAACCGAGCTCAACCAGAACGGCTGGTGTTGAAGCGTGCCAGAGCGCCATCAGGGGTGCCTGTTTAACTCCCCGGGAACGTCTCTGGGCACGGGTACGAAACTCTTCTTCTATCATACTAGCAATCCGCTCACTGATCGCAATATTTCCTGCATTGGCCAGCTCATAAATGAGGAGCTGCTCGTCACTCAGTTCGGTGGGCCCTCCGCCGCTTTCCAGATGCACGACACTGTTTTCCCGTTTCATCACTGCCAGGGCAGACTGGCTGCGTGCCAGCCCAAGGAAAAACACTTCGGCTCCGTAGGCCTGTGAATTACGTGCTGAATTGGCATGGATAGAGAGGAAGAGATCCCCTTTGGCCCGGGTTGAGGTCAGCCCGCGCTCCTGCAGCTCTACAAAGGTATCATCCTCCCGTGTGTAGATGACTTCAACATCAGGAATATTCTCTTTGATCAGTTCACCAACTTTCAGCGCAACAGCCAGTACCACATCTTTCTCCCGGATTCCAAGGCGCTGATTTACAGCCCCGGGATCCTTGCCTCCGTGGCCGGCATCTATGACAATAACGTTAAAGTCCCGGCCGCTGGTCAGAGGAATCAGAGGTTCACTTTCATCAAATGAATAATCAAATGTGGCTTCCTGCACTTGTTTATCATCCCAGTAGATAAGGGTCTCCTCTTTTGCTAATGTTGCTACAGTTTCACGGCTACTTTTTTCAAGATTAAGCAGAAGGTGTGGGCGATTCTGATCGTAGTAGATGGATGTTTTGAAATAGGATCCCTCACTCAAAAAAATATCCATTCCAAATCCATCCTCTGTCTGATGGTATTCAATTCGGCTGAGTCCAGGTTTTAAATCGGGCCGTACAAATCCGCTGGTACGCAGATTACGGGAGTAGATCATGACCTGGACCAGCTGTTCGCTTGGTTGGACAACTTTAAAGGAGTCAACCTTTGCTGTAAGGTGGTGGCGAACCACCAGGCCTTTCTGATCTCCACGCTCGGTCACGGATATCCTCTCCAGTACCGGTTGGGCTTGGAGGAGAACCGGCATTAGATTGAACAGAGCAATCAATGGAAACAGCAAAAAGAACACGGCTGCTTTTTTCATGCATCAGTAATTTTAGGAGGATATGCAGATGATTTTTCGAATAATAGGAAAAATTATCGAAAATATTAAGATGTATTTTTAAAGGTATTCGAAGTGTGAAGTTTTCTCCACCTTCAGATTCTTACTGGCAAGGTTGATATCCTCATAAGAGTCGGATCTCTCTGTAAGGAAAGCTGACGTGAACGGATGTCGGTTACCAGTCGAACAGGTACAGCAACATATAAATTGTAGAGGCCTGCCCACGCGGGTATTGCCCTGTAGGGGTGTGTCTGAAGCCAATCACTTCCTGGCACGGTTAACGCTCCCACAGGTGATAGAGCTCCAGACGGAACTCCAGAACGACCCAAATTGCAGATTGAGTCGTTCATTTACAGGGAGTTTATTCCGTAAATAGAGAATACCAGGCCTTCGGTACCGCATCCCGGGTTGCAGGCTGAGATCAGCTCTCAAATTCAGAAAGTTGTGCAGTCAGTTTTTTAAGTTTGGTCAAACCATCAGCCTGCTTCTTCCGTTCATTCTCTACCACGGAGTCGGGAGCATTCTCTACGAATCCGGGGTTGGATAGCTTTTTGTCAATTCCTGTAAGGAAGCCCTGGAGCCGGTCAATCTCTTTTTGCAGTCGTTTTCGTTCCTTATCGAAATCGATCAACCCCTCGAGAGGGACAAAGATTTCAGTTTTGTTAACCACCGCAGCTGCGGCGGCTTTTGGCTTGACGGAGGCAGGATCAAACGTTATGGATTCTACCGGCAACAGCTTTTTATAGATCCATTCAGCTGACTGAAACTGCACTGCCTGCTCTTCACCGGAAGGTTTTATAATCAGAGACAATCCAGAACGAGGCGGCAGGTTCATCTCTGCCTGGATATTCCGGATGGCAGAAACCTGGTTCTGGATGTCTGAAAAGAGTTGAAGGGCATCCGGATCGGAGACAAACTCTTCAGGATCGGGCCAGGAGCTGATGGTCAATGCTTCTGATTCCGTTCTCTTTTGAATTCTCTGCCAGATCTCTTCTGTAATGAAAGGCATGAACGGATGCAGTATTTTCATGAGAATTTCAAAAAAGCCGAGAGCCCGCTCCAAATTCTCTTTCGGGATATTCTCCCCATACTGATCGGACTTGCAGACTTCGATATACCAGTCACAAAAATCGTCCCAAACCAGAGAGTAGATCTTCTTTAGAGCCTCGTTGAGCCGGTACTCGGAGAAATCCTTCTCCATTTCGTCCAGTGTGGTTCGGATGCGGCTTAGCATCCACCGGTCAGCGATATTATCGGTATCGATCTTTACTGTGGGAGAGTAGGTTTCCCCCTCCTCCATATTGAGTGTCAGGAAACGGTAGGCGTTCCAGATTTTGTTGGAAAAGTTACGTCCCTGTTCGCACAGCGATTCATCAAAGAGCAGATCGTTGCCGGCAGGAGAGGAGAAGAGCATTCCTACCCGGGTTCCATCGGCTCCATATTTTTCAATCAGTTGAAGGGGATCGGGTGAGTTCCCTAAAGATTTTGACATCTTCCGGCGCTTTTCGTCCCTTACAATTCCATGGTAATAGACATTATGAAACGGTTTTTCCCCAACGAAGGCGTATCCGGCCATAATCATGCGGGCTACCCAAAAGAACATGATTTCCGGTGCAGTCACCAGGTCACGGGTCGGATAGTAGTACTGCAGATCCCGATTCGCTTTGCCGGTTCGGATAAAATCAGGGTCAAACACAGTCACAGGCCAGAGCCAGGATGAGAACCAGGTATCCAGCACATCCTCATCCTGACGAATCTCATCGGCTCTCAGTCCGGGATTTCCCGATTTCAAACGTGCCTTTTCCAGGGCTTCCTCAGCCGTCCTGGCGATAACATACTCATTTTCTTCACTCCCATAGAACCAGGCAGGAATCCTGTGGCCCCACCAGAGCTGTCTGGAGATACACCAATCCCGAATATTCTCCATCCAATGCCGGTAACTGTTCTTGAACTTGGCCGGATGAAACCGGATATCGTCATTCATCACATGCTCAAGAGCCGGCTTGCTCAATTCATCCATTTTCAAAAACCACTGCAGGGAGAGGCGCGGCTCAATGATGGCATCCGTCCGCTCGGAGTAGCCCACACTATTTGAAATCTCTTCGGTCTTAACCAGGTATCCCTGAGATTTCAAATCTTTTACGATCAACTTTCGCGCTTCAAACCGATCCTTCCCGATGTAGTGGCCAGCAATCTCCGCAACCGTTCCATCTTCACGTAACATATCGATCGTATCCAGGCCGTGTCTCTGGCCGATTTCATAATCATTTGTATCGTGAGCCGGTGTAATCTTCAGGCATCCGGTGCCATACTCCGGATCTACATATTCATCAGCTATGATCACAATTTCGCGGTTTGCAATCGGAATAACTGCCTTTTTACCGACCAGTTGGGTGTAGCGTGCATCATCCGGATGAACACAGATGGCGGTGTCTGCCAGAATAGTTTCCGGCCGGGTGGTGGCAATTGTTACATACTGATCCGAAGAGCCTTCAATCGGGTAACGTATATGGTATAGTTTGGATTGGATCTCCTTATGGATCACCTCTTCATCACTTACTGCGGTCTGCGCCTCAGGGTCCCAGTTTACCATCCGGTTTCCGCGATAGATCAGCCCCTCTTCATAGAGCCGGATAAAACTATCAATAACAGCTTTGTACAAATCCTCTTCCAAAGTAAACCGGGTTCTCTTCCAGTCGCAGGAAGCCCCCAGTTTCTTGAGCTGATTGAGTATGATTCCACCATGCTCGTTGGTCCACTCCCAGGCGTGGTCCAGAAACTCTTGCCGGCTCAGGTCACTTTTTTTAATTCCTTTCTGACGCAGTCTCTGCACCACCTTCGCTTCAGTAGCGATCGATGCGTGATCTGTACCTGGTACCCAGCACGCGTTGTAGCCCTTCATCCGTGCACGGCGTACAAGGACATCCTGGATTGTATTGTTCAGCATATGGCCCATATGCAGAACCCCGGTTACATTGGGCGGGGGGATGACAACGGTGAAGGACTCACGCGAATCAGGTTCAGAGTGGAAGTAGTTATGTTTTTCCCAATATTCGTACCATTTGTCTTCGACTGCTGATGGATTGTAATGCTTGGGGATTTCGTTTAACGATTCTCTGGAACTCATATAGATTTATTTCAGACAGATATGACTACTTGTGAAAATTATGAAACTAAAGGGTTGGACTTCGGGATGCCGTATGAAACCAAAAGGTTCAGGGAAACTGCTGCGCCTGACCCTGATTGAACAGCTGCATACGGATTCCGGATAGCCTGTCAATACCCGTTATCATGATTCAATTGTTGTAACCGGGCAACGGGCCTCATCGCAATCATAAGAACAGGCATGATTCGCCGCATACCACCCCGTAAGGTGGAACCTTCAGGGATGGTCTGCAGATTAACTTTAAGCGACCCGAAACAGTGGACTCTTATTTAATTCGCTTCATTCGGACTCCGAAATGGCCGTCACAACCATGCTTATGAGGGAATGTCTGATAGGCATACCCATCTTCGATCAGCACCTCTTCCGGAAGGAAATCATCCAGCTTCTCTAGTTCGTAATTGTCAAACTTGCTCAGAAACTTCTGGACTTGCTCCCAGTTCTCTTCCGGTTCAATGGAGCAGGTACTGTAAATCAGACGTCCGCCTCGGTGGACATGATTTCCTGCTTCTTCCAGTAGCTCTTCCTGCAATTTAACGGCATTTTCCAGCTCTTCAGGTGTACGCTTCCACCGCAGGTCGGCCCGTTTTCCCATAACGCCCGTTCCTGTACATGGTGCATCAAGAAGTACTCCATCGGCCAGTTTAAGGTTCAGTTCACGGACGTCGTCCTGTCGGATTTTAATATTCTCAGCCCGGCAGTTGAGAGCATTTTCTGCGAGCAGTTCCAGACGGGAGGGGTTGATATCCACCGCAACAATAGTTCCTTCTGCATTCATCATGCCAGACATCACAATGCTTTTGGTTCCTGGTGCTGCACAGAGATCGTAGATGGTTTCTCCGGCTTGCGGATCCACGATTGCAGGAGCGAATCCCGCTGCAATATCCTGAACCAGGCAGATTCCTTTTTTTAACAAATCCTTTGCGATGAAAGGAGCAACGGATTCCACTTTGTAATACCCCGGCAACCAATCACTCCGTTCGAAGTTGATGCCCAGTTTTTCCATCCGTAGCTCGAAGTTTTCAGTCTTTGTCCGAAGGTTGTTTACCTTCACGTAATAGGATGGACGCTGATTATTCGCCTGCATCAGCTGGAAGGCTTCCCGCTCACCAAAACGCTTCACCCAGCGCTGAACCAGCCATTCCGGATGAGAAAAGGTGGTGGCGATCAGTTTTGTCCGGTCTTCGAACGCAGGCTTAGGAAGCTGGTGCAAGTCCCGCTGTATATTTCGGAGAATGGCATTGACGAGGTCACCGGACTTGGATCCCATGGAGTATTTCGCAATTTCAACAGCTTCGTTCAGGGTTGCGTAGTCGGGAGTCCCACCCATATAGGCCAGCTCATAAAGGCCGAGCCGGAGAATATTTTTCAGCATGGGCTTCATCTCTTCGACAGCGATACTGGAAAATTCATTGATGATAAAGTCAAGATAGCTTCGTCTGCGAAGAATGTTTTGAACATATTCCCTGACCTGGGCTCTTTCTCTGGACTCCAACTGATTCGCTCGGGAATAATCCAGAGAGCCGTTTTCATCAAAGTTATTTAGTAAATCTACACTTACTGAACGCGCTGTTGCTTCCTTTTCCAATGTTTTAATCTCTTTAAAATGTTAAAAATCAGTTTGTATTACCTCATCAATACGCAGCTGTTACGAAAGATAAAACAGTTTTAAATATAGCAGTTTGAGGTACTTTTTGCTAATACAGCTGATTTTTAAATTAAACGAGAGTGACTGCCTGTTTGTGATGCCCATTTTGATTCTGTGAAACCCGATTTTTTCAAAGATTCGATTTCACCAAATGAGATTCTGGCTGATCTGCTGACCGTGTTCTGAGGTAGAAAAGAGCATAGTTCGGCACGTCAGCTGGTGGTTCATTGAACTGTTGTTCACATTTTGTCATATCGCCTCCCTTGCACAAAGGGATCCCCGATCCACACGGCCATCCTGCTTCTCCCGAAACATCATCCACTCATTTATAAGCTAATTACGAAAAGTGGATTCCAGGGAATAAGATATTTCCCGATCGTATTAGTAACCGCATATTCGTATTTTACAAATAAACTGAATAAAACAGAGTATTTTATGAAAGATAGCAGGAACGACAGCAGTACAGACGTTCGAAAAACTGTACTGGATAATGGAATGAAGGTGATTACGGAGCACATTGAGAGCGTGCGAAGTATTTCTGTAGGAATCTGGGTTAAGACCGGGAGCCGCAATGAAAAGGAGAATCAGGCGGGGATCACCCATTTTTTAGAGCATATGCTATTTAAGGGCACCAAGAGCCGGTCTGCCTACGACATTGCACAGAGCATGGAGTCGGTCGGAGGGTATCTGAATGCATTTACCTCCACGGAATATACCTGCTATTATTCGCGTTGTCTGGATACAAAGTTAGACAGAGCGATGGAGGTGCTTTCCGATATGGTTAGAAATCCCATTTTTCCTGAAGAGGAGCTGGAGAAAGAGAAGAAGGTGGTGCTTGAAGAGATGAAGATGTATCGCGACAGCCCGGACGATGTGATCTTCGAAGAGTTCAGTGGCCGGATCTTCCGGGGCCATCCGCTTGGCAGGCCTGTTCTTGGTTTTGAAAATACGGTCTCCTCATTCACAAGGGAGAATCTCTTTGACTATATGAATGAGAGATACCGTCCGGATAACCTGCTGGTTGCTGTTGCGGGAAATGTGAATCATGAAGATGTAGTTGAACTGGCTGAATCATGGTTAAATCACGAAGTTTCTCATAGAACTGAAAACGAGGGGCAGCCTCTGCCCCCTTACGAGCAGTTCAGAAGCGAAGTGACGAAACCAATTGAGCAAACACATATGATTACAGGTCGAAGAGCTCTGAATTTTGACCATCCCGACAAGTATCAGCTGCTGTTGGCGAATACTGTTCTGGGGGGCGGAATGAGTTCACGACTACACCAGAATATCCGTGAGAAGTACGGTTACTGCTACGCAATCGGCCCCTTTAACCAGTCTTTCCTCGATAGCGGTTTGTACGGTGTATATGTGGGTACGGATCAGGAATATGTGGATCATGTGCGGAGACTAATTGCTGCCGAATTTAACAGGATGCGTGAGGATAAAGTTGATGCCAAAGAGTTAAATGAGGCGAAGGCTCATCTGAAAGGTAAATTGCTGCTGTCTCAGGAAAGTACCAGTAACCGGATGACACGATTGGCTAAAAGTGAGCTCTATTTTGACCGTTTTGTAACCCTGGATGAACTGGTTGAAAATATTGATGCTGTAACCGCAGAAGAGATACAGAGCTTTTCCGAGAGCTTTTTTGATCCGGAGGTATATTCTGAAACACTGCTTGTTCCAGGCGCCAATGGAGAGGAGTCGAAAGTAGCGTCACCTGGCCAGTAGCCACTATATTCACTAAATAGGGAGAACGGATAACCGGGCCAGTCAGACCCGATTAAACAAACTTGCTATTTCTTTGAGGTTACTTTCTTTTGTCACGCAATTTTTGATGGCGTACCCTCCACCGGCTGCGGCCAGTAAGGCCAGGCCTCCATCAATAGGGGGCTCTGCCAGTTTCATGGGCAGTTCTGGCGGAAGCATCTGGCGGGCGAAAGACCCGGCCGGGAGCGTAACCACCAATCCGATTGCCATAACAATGCCAATGGATGCAGCAGGCAGCCACCAGACACGGCGTCTGGCGCGGCGGGCACCCGATGAGGACTCTTTTTTTCTGTGCCAGAGTGGGGCGCTGTTTTCATCAGTTTTGTCATTTTTGTTGTTTTCCGTTTCATTGAACCGGTTCAATGTTATCCGGATTAGTTGCCGGGAGAAGTTCTGGTATCCAGCAGATAAGCGGTGAAAGCAGGCCCGCTGTCAGCTCTTGCGGGAAGAGTTCGTGGCCAATGCCGGCCAGGGTTCTTTCCGCTCCATACGCATTCAGATTTTTGGCTATTGAATGAGTTCTCATGAGTCACTACCCCGTCACTTCAGCTAAAATATGGATATTGTACTTTAACAGTGCCTGCGTCACTGCTCCGGGTTTTCAGACTTGCACTTAGCAGATGCCCGGTGGTAATACGTATAAAACTATCTGACAGTCGTTATTATAGTATAAATAGAACTATTAAATAGTTAGAAAATCTTAACGATAACAACCGAAATAAGGACTCTTTGTAAACATACAAATGATAATATTTCAGTAAGTTGTAACTTCTGATCAGCCACCGGTATCCTATAATTAATTAATTAGATTATACAAATAACAGGTTTCCTGCTTCTGAGAGGAATTTCTTTAGGTTATCCACTATTTTTAGAAGATCAGATGCCGGAAGGATATCGGTTGAATCAATTATAAACGTGAAATATCTGCAGAGAAATTATTATGAGCATGACCTATATAAGAGATCTGTCTAATCATCAGGATGAAACAGTAACCCTGAAAGGGTGGATTTATAATGTAAGGAACAGCAAGTCCATTCATTTTCTGGAGGTGAGGGACGGGAGTGGAATATGCCAGTGCATTGTAGCCTCAGACGATGTTTCTGAGGCGGTCTTCGAGGCGGCGGGTCAGCTGAAGCAGGAGAGCTCTGTTGAGATTACGGGAAAAGTTCATAATGATGAACGCAGTATTGGCGGCTATGAGCTCCATGTAACCAATCTCAGGGTGATCCAGCTTACTGAAAATTATCCAATCACGCCTAAGGAGCACGGAATCGAGTTTCTCATGGAAAACCGACATTTGTGGTTGCGCAGCAAAAGACAATGGGCTGCTATGAGGGTGAGAAATGACATTATTTTTGCTATTCATACTTTCTTTCAGAACCGGGGTTTTCTCCAGATGGACTCACCGATATTCACAGGAAATGCTGCGGAAGGGAGTACAACACTCTTTGAAACGGACTATTTTGATGAAAAGGCTTATCTGGCTCAGACGGGCCAACTCTATGGAGAGGCCCTGGCCATGGCACACGGTCTGATCTATACATTCGGACCCACCTTCCGTGCCGAAAAATCGAAAACGAGACGTCATCTGACCGAGTTTTGGATGATTGAGCCAGAGATGGCTTTCTATGACCTGACGATGAATATGGAGCTGGCAGAAGCGATGATAAAGGCAATCATCAACACGGTGCTGGATAAGAGCAGGGAGGAGCTTGCCATTCTGGAACGAGATTTGACACCTCTGCAAAATGCTGCAGAAAAGCCGTTTGTGAGGATGACCTACACAGAAGCCGTAGAGCAGCTGAAGAGCGATCAGACCTCCTCCCTTTTGGAGGAGATGGAGGAGTCCCGCAGGCTTGAAATGGAGGAGATTAAAACTGAGCGGGAGGCGTTAAAGAAGGAGCACGGTTCTGCAAAGAAATGGAGAAAGACGCAGATTGATCAGCGGCTTAGAGAGATAGGAACCCGGTTGGATCAGATAGAAGAGGATCTTCGGAATATCCCGTCCTGGAAAGAATCTTCACGTAATTTTGAGTGGGGTAATGACTTTGGCGGGAGTGATGAAACTGTGTTGACAATGCAGTTCGACGTCCCCGTCATTGTTACTCACTGGCCGGCTGAAATCAAGGCGTTCTATATGAAGCGTGATGAAACTGACAAGCTTGCGTTGGGGATGGATATCCTGGCACCGGAAGGGTATGGTGAGATTGTGGGTGGCAGCCAACGAGAGGACGATCTCCAGACACTTGAGAAAAGGATTGCGGAAGAGGGACTGGATAAGGAAGTTTTTGAGTGGTATCTGGACCTTCGAAGATATGGATCTGTACCCCATTCGGGATACGGCCTTGGCCTGGAACGCACCGTAGCCTGGATTTGCGGACTCTCCCATGTCCGGGAGACCATACCGTTTCCAAGAATGCTGGGCCGGCTGCGTCCCTGATCAATTATAATGATTTTCGCCTCAGGGCCCGCCTGATTCTCTGCAAGAGGAATCCAGGCCAGTATCGGATACGATTCAGGTCAAAATAGATCAGCGTAGAGTGATAGGCGCGTCTGGGTGGCCACCTGTCCGGTTTTTTGTTAACGTTTCCGGGCCTTTTATAATGGGAATGCCAGATGCGCACCTTTCCTAGAATTACATCACCCGAGCCGCGGTAATTATAGGTGATGGGCAGGGTGTAGGGATTGTAGCCCAGTCTTTCCATCGCAAGGGTAAAGAAAGGCTGGTCGTTGTTGTGAATATGCTTGTATTTCAGAACCAGTTCATTCCACCTCTTCAGAACAGTCAGGACATCTGGAGAATTGCGGAAAAAAAGAACACCGGTATTATATTGCAACTGCCCGCGTTGAGGCTGACCGGCCGCCTTCATCACCTCCCGGAACCCCCAGAAATTCTCTAATCCGTAGTGATGACAAGGGGCCATGGCAATCCCATGCTTAAGCGACATCTCAAAACCGAAGCTGATCTCTTCAAGTACAATGGTGTCCGAATCCAGAAAGAGAAAGGCATCATAGTCTGAAGGGAGGTAATGGATCAGTTCCGATTTTCTGAGCAGTCCGCTCATCTGGAAATCCCCTATGATGACCTGCGAAAAAAGGTGTTCATAGCGATTCAGATCAGTCTGCCTGTCGGTAAGCAACAGAATATCGTACTTCACCAATAGCGGGCTGTTTTGAATAGAGTGTTCCACCTCTTGCAAAAACTCCTCACCCCAGGCAAAATAGAGTATTGCAAACCTGCCCTCAGACACTGCTCGTTCCGGCGATTTTTCTTTGGTCATGTAATTTATTCGCTCTCTTTAGTAAAGAATATATCAGGAAGGGTGAGTCGGGCTGCAATCTGGAGATTTCCACCCTGGGACTACTGAATCTCTCTCCCTTCCTGGTGTGTCAAAAGATCAGAGAGTTAAGCTTTTCCAAAATTGAGAAATGTATTTTTGATAATGTTACAACCTTCCCGCAGTTGGGATTCTGTGATTACCAGCGGGGGTGAGAAACGGATAATATTTCCGTGTGTTGACTTGGCCAGCAGGCCGTTCTCCATCAGGGCTACACAGAGATCCCAGGCGGTAGAGGAGTCCGGACTGTCGTCAATTTCTACTGCGTTCAGCAACCCTTTCCCCCTAACCTCCCTGATCAGAGTGACGGACTTTTTAAGGTTGTTCATCTCCTCCCGGAAAATGGAGCCGAGTCTCCGCGACCTTGCTGCCAGTTTTTCATCCTGGACCACCTCAAGGGCTGCGGTAGCCACTTTTGCGGCGATCGGGTTTCCTCCGAAGGTAGATCCGTGCTGGCCGGGCCGGATGACATCCATAACTGGCCGGTCTGCAAGTACGGCAGATACCGGATAGGTACCCCCCGAGAGAGCCTTGCCCAGGATGAGGATGTCGGGCCGGATATAGTGTTCCGGTTGTTGTTCACAATGCTCCTCGCAGGTGCAGTCACCGCATACAGCCAGAAGACTGCCTGTCCGGGCGATTCCGGTCTGAATTTCATCGCATATGAGAAGTACATTCCTCTCTCTACACATTTCAGCAGCTCTTCGAATGTACCCATCATCCGGAACCATCACTCCCGCTTCGCCCTGAATGGGTTCGACCAGAAAGCCGGCAACATCAGGATCTTTTAAAGCCTCTTCCAACGCATCCAGGTTGTTATATTCAATCTGAATGAACCCAGGTGTATAGGGACCAAAGTTCTCGTGGGCATCAGGATCATTTGAGAAAGAGATGATGGTGGTTGTTCTCCCATGAAAATTGTTTGTGCAGACAATAATTTTAGCTCTGTTTTCAGCAATGCCCTTCACCTCGTAGCCCCACTTTCTGCATAGTTTTATCGCGGTTTCCACTGCTTCCGCCCCCGTATTCATTGGGAGGACGGCGTCAAAGCCAAAATAGTCGGTGACGTATTTTTCGTACGATCCAAGCACATCGTTGTAAAATGCCCGCGAGGTCAGCGGAAGGGTTTGAGCCTGGCTAACTAACGCCTCGACGATTTTGGGATGGGAGTGACCCTGATTTACAGCAGAGTAGGCCGATAAAAAGTCAAAGTAACGATTCCCTTCAGGATCCCATACATAGACGCCCTCTCCTCTGGAGAGCACCACGGGTAGTGGTTTGTAATTGTGAGCTCCATACTTATTTTCTAGAGAGATAGCTTGTTCGGAAGAAATCATCAGATATATTTTTTTATTTAACAGAAAACCGAAAGATAGCAAATTAGAAGATTGATCCCTTGGCTGTAAGAATATTTCCCTGAATTTTGAATGGCAGGGTTGGGGCTGTCCCGTTTCAGGGAAAGAGAATCGATCCTTATGATGCACCAGTCTGTTATAGTTGATATCTTCAGAACAATTTAGAACATAAACCGGACGGATCACCCATGAAGTTTCTAATCACAGGCGCAAGCGGGCAACTCGGGCAAGAGTGGGAGAAGTTTCTTACAGAGAGGGGGGCTACATTTACAGCTTACTCCTCCTCCCGGCTTGACATTACCAACCCCCGTCAGATTAAAGAAATTATGAAGGCAGACCAGCCGGATATTGTTCTGAATTGCGCTGCCTGGACCGATGTGGATGGTGCAGAAAGAGAGAAAGAGAGGGCTTTTGAGGTGAACAGTAAAGGAGTTTCGTTACTGGCAGCTGCGTGCCGGCAGACAGGTGCGAAGCTGCTGCACTACAGTACAGACTACGTTTTCGGAGGCGATGCTGAAGATGAAGTTGCCTATCCGGACGGTTATCCCGAAGATGCTCCCATAGATCCTGTCAACGTGTATGGCGAATCGAAGGCAGAGGGAGAGAAGGCGATTCGGGAACAAATGGAAGATTATCTGATCCTACGTGTCTCCTGGCTCTGTGGGGCCCGGGGAAAGAATTTTGTAAAGACCATGCTGAAGCTGGCCGATACCCGGAGTGAGGTGAGTGTCGTAAGTGATCAGGTCGGTTCTCCGGCATTCGCAATCGACGTTGTGATGAAGTCGATGAAGCTGCTGGAAAATGAACACACAGGGATCTTTCACTGCAGTTCGGAGGGTAAAATCAGCTGGGCAGATTTTGCAGACGCGATCTTCACGTTTTCCGGGAAACAGACCGCTGTAAAGAGGATTTCTACAGCAGAATATAAAACAGATGCAAAGAGGCCTGAATTTTCCTTATTATCCAAGCAAAAGCTGAAGTTGGCCGGGTTGCAGCCTCTCAACTGGCAATTGGGTCTGAGAGCGCTGCTGCGGGAACTGGAATGACGATCAAAAGCTAACGGTAGAATGAAATTTGTTGAAACGAATCTGAAGGGCGTATATGTGATAGAGCCCGCTATCTACGAAGATGACCGGGGGCACTTTCTGGAAGCTTTCAGAGAGAAAGTATTCGAGGAGCGGGGGCTGATATTTCGCTATGTACAAGACAATATTTCCACATCGGTGAAGGGGGTGGTACGGGGCCTTCATTACCAGAAAGAACCCTTCACCCAGGCAAAGCTCGTGATGGCCGTAAAGGGAGAGATCCTGGATGTTGCAGTGGATATCCGGAAAGGTTCCCCAACGTTCGGACAACATTTTTCTATTGAATTAAATGACAAAAACCGACGGATGATGCTGATTCCACCAGGCTTTGCCCACGGTTTCTCCGTACTTTCTGATGAGACAACTGTTTTCTACAAGTGCAGCGGATACTATAACAAGGAACATGAGCGTGGCATCCGCTGGAACGACCCTGCATTACAAATAGACTGGAAAGTTACTCATCCGATTATCTCTGATAAAGATCAGAGACAACCTTTCCTGGGGGAGCTGCCGGATGAGGATCTGTTCTGAAAAGAGTTACCGTTGACATAAATCTATAAAAATCATGAAAAAAATTGTTGTAACCGGAGGCGCAGGCTTTATAGGTTCTAACCTTGTTGTGGAACTGCACAACACACACCCAAACATTGAAATTGCCACGATCGACAAGCTTACCTACGCTTCGGATCTGAACTATCTTAATGAGGTGAAGGATTCGCCCCGGCACAGTTTTCATAAAATAGACATCACAGACCGTCAGGCTGTAAAGAATTTTATTCATGAGTGGAAGCCGGACGGAGTGATGCATCTGGCAGCCGAATCGCATGTGGACAATTCAATCCTGGGTCCAGAACCCTTTATCCTCTCCAATGTAGTAGGTACTTTCAACCTGCTGGAGGAGTGTAGACAGTTGTGGAATAGTGAGGAGTTCACGGGTCGCGAAACCCGATTTATGCACGTCTCCACAGATGAGGTGTACGGAACGTTGGGCGATACCGGTGCATTTTCAGAAACGACGCCCTACGCACCCAACTCTCCCTACTCCGCCTCTAAAGCAGGCAGTGATATGATCGTTCGATCCTACTACCATACATATGGAATGGATATTGTCATCACCAACTGCTCTAACAATTATGGGCGTCATCAGCACGACGAGAAGTTGATTCCCACGGTAATCCGGACGGCTCTGGCAGGCAAGCCGATACCGGTCTACGGAAAAGGGGAAAACGTAAGGGACTGGCTCTATGTGGGTGACCATTGTGAAGCACTTATCACAGTCTTTGATAAAGGCAGAGCAGGCGAACAGTATAATATCGGGGGCAACAATGAGTGGAAAAACATTGAACTGGTAGAGCATATCTGTGAGATAATGAACCGCGAGAAAGGAGAGGGGCCAGACGGAGATTATAAAAATCTGATCTCTTTCGTCACGGACCGTCCCGGACACGACTACCGCTATGCTGTGGACGCGTCGAAAATAAAGCGGGAACTTGGATGGGAGCCTTCCCAGGATTTCGACCAGCTACTGACTAAAACCGTGCAGTGGTATCTGCAGAAGTATGAGGGTAAATAACCGCAGGCCGTCTGTGTCAGTGAGAAGATGGAATTAAACTAATTTTCAAAAGAATTCAGAAAGAATGAGTAAGAAAAAGTATTGGCTGATGAAATCGGAGCCAAACGACTACAGTATTGACGATCTCGAGCGCGACGATGTGGAGCCGTGGGATGGTGTGCGAAACTACGAAGCACGGAATATGATGAGAGATCAGATGAAGGTAGGTGACCGCGCGTTTTTTTACCACTCAAACGTGAAGCCGCCTACGATTGCAGGGGAGATGGAGATTTGCAGTGAGCCCTATCCCGACCCTACCCAGTTTGACCCCGGCAGCAAATATTTTGATGAGAAGAGTAGTGAAAGCGATCCGCGCTGGCACCTGGTAGATGTGAAGTTTGTACGGAAATTTAAAAATCCTGTCAGCCGCGAGGAACTTAAAGAACACGAAGATCTGCTGGAAATGCAGCTCTTCAAGCGAAACAGGCTGTCCATCACCAGGGTTACAGAGTCAGAATATAACAAAATATTGAAGCTGGCAGGACTGTAGGAGCTCTTTTCGAAAGTTAATCAGGGTAACTTCTTAAACGTTTCGAATTCATCGGGAAGAGGCGTCCGGCACAGGCATTAACTGCAGAGTTGCTTTATCGGCATGCCGGTAGTTGCGTTGAATCGGGATCGTCACTCTCTTCTACAAGATACAGATTCACCTGGGCCACACCAGCCGATACCATGCCCAGATCCCGCGCAGCATTTCGCGAGATATCAATGATCCGGCCCGAAACAAAAGGTCCTCTGTCGTTAATCCTCACGATGACACTCCTGCCATTTCTTTTGTTTTCTACCTTTACAAGGGTGTTAAACGGAAGGGTGCGGTGTGCGGCGGTATAGGCCTCCCGGTCGAACGCTTCACCACTGGCTGTGCATTGGTCATTAAAACGGCTGCCGTACCAGCTGGCGATACCGGTTTCAATCAGGCAATTTTCAGGGCAGTTGTCTGAATCCCGGGCATAGTCTGAGCCGGAAAGGAAGAAGATCAAAAGTACGCTTACTAAAATCCGGCTGCGCAATGTTTGTCGGTTGTTTCTCAAAAAAAAGAGGTTTTGGTGAACCGTGTAAGGGTTGGTGAATTTCGTTTCTTACCAGAGGTATTGTAAGGCTCTTCTTCTGCCCGTTTTCTACCTTATCGCAACCATAAAAGTCTCAAATAGAACTCTAGATTGCTATTTAATTGTTTTGCTCCGGTGTTGAAATCAGCTAAAATTTCTGATTGTCTCAAAAACAGCCTTGCTGGTTATTCTGAACATCAGGCAAAATCAAAATGAATGCGCTTATAATACAGACTTTTGAGAAAATGTTCTGATAAATAAAGATAACTTTACGAATAAACCATATTCTTTTTTGACTGGGGACGAGAGAGGTACAAAAGTTCATCAGCCAGCTGGCCCATATCGGCCGCGTTGCGCAGCACCGGACTTTTTTTTGGAGAGTTCAGCCAGCTCCTCACTTCAGGGATAAAACCCTGATCGATCCGGTTCCGCACAGGAACACCCATCTCTTTGAGAGCCGCTGCATTGCAATACTGTTCGTACTGATTTTTGATCGGGATCACCATCAGTTTTTTCTCTAAAAACATCGCCTCTGTACAGGTTTCAAAACCAGCACTGGTGATCACTGCCCGGCTTTGAGGCAAGCGTTCAATGAACGGACGGTTCGCCACAGGTTTTACAAGAACATTCCCGTTGGTTTGTTCTTGGCTGCAATACGGAGTGATGAGGTGCCACTCAACCTGAGGAAGTTGATTCAAGAAGAGGGATCAGT
>CALKWT010000252.1 GCA_938003885.1 uncultured Balneolaceae bacterium
ACTTAACCGAAACTCTCTACTTTTAAGTGGTCCGAAAAATAGGGAAGCTTACAGATGATATAGCAGAGTACCTGCTGAAAGAGGTAGGATCACTATAATTTTGCCAACTATTTTAAAGGTAGTTGGGGATTGGACTTAGAATTTTATATCATCAATGTCATCTGGTTCATGTTTAAAGTTCAGATGAGATGGGCAAAAATATTTTAGTGCTTTGCACCGGTAATAGTTGCAGAAGTCAGATCGCTGAAGGCTATTTGCGTCACTATGCAAATGAGAAAGCAGAAATTTACAGTGCCGGTGTGGAGACGCACGGTGTCAATCCAAAAGCTATTGCAATAATGCAAGAAGACGGGATGGACATTTCCAGCCACACCTCCAACCACATTGATGAATATAGGGACATTGATTTTGATTACGTGATAACCGTGTGTGATCATGCCAAAGAGCACTGCCCCTATGTTCCGGCCAGAGTAAAGAAATTTCACTACAATTTCACCGACCCCGCAAAAGCGACCGGTACGGATGAGGAGATCTACGAACAGTTCAGGCAGGTCAGAAATCAAATCAAAGAGTACTGCGAACGATTTGTGATAGAAAATCTTTCCTAACCAATACAAGGTCTTCTAAAAACCTTATTGAAGGAAAAGTTTAAAACACCCATCCAATCTGCCAAAATGGAAAATTATATTTTTACAAATTCTGCCGATTTATGGCGCTTGATCTTTATTACCGTCTGCACCTACATAGCACTTATCATCCTGTTAAGAAGTGCCGGTAAACGTACCCTGGCAAAAATGAACGCTTTCGATTTCGTTATTACCATAGGAATCGGTTCTGTATTTGCCATCGTTATGATGGATAAAACGGTTTCTTTGATGGAAGGTATCGTTGCATTGGCGTTACTAATCGGATTGCAATTTGCAATTACTTGGTCTACCGTAAATATTAAAGCACTAAACGGCGTGGTCAGATCATCACCCACGCTCTTGCTTTACGACGGTGAAATGATTGAAAGGAATATGAAAAAAGAACGAGTGACTGAAAGTGAAGTACTGGCGTCATTGAGAAAAGAGGGCGTTCATTCAATTTCCAATGTAAGAGCAGTCGTATTGGAGTCGAACGGAGAGACTTCCATCTTAATGAGTGATGGAAGCAAAACCTCTGAAACGTTGCACAACGTAAATTAAAAATCAGAGTTATAAATATTTCCGTCTCAACTCTTCAGCACTCTCCGGATGGAGATATCCAGGTGCGATATCGTAGACAGTTTTCGCGCCAGTGGCCCCCTTCTTATAGAGCCGGTACGCAGCACGGGCATAGGCAATCAGTACACTTGCTGTAAATTCTGGATTGCTGTCGAGTTTCAGGCTGAACTCCACAAGCTGATCTGTACCATTCCCGGTCTTGCCGCTGTGAATTACAAAACCACCATGAGGCATCGCCTTATGATCTCTCTCCAGCTCTTCTTCTGTTATAAAATGAACTGTCGTTTCGTAATCTTCAAAGTAATTGGGCATCGTTTTGATCGCCTCGGCAATTTTGCCGTGATCGGCTCCCTCTTCGGCCACTACAAAACACTCCCGTTTATGTTTTTCACCCGTCGTCAGTTCAGGGTTCTCCCCTGCCCGTACACGCTCCATCGCTTTTTCGGAGGGGAGGGTATACTGTACACCCGCTTTCACTCCTTCAACCCGCCTGACAGCATCGGAATGCCCCTGGCTCAGCCCCTTTCCCCAAAAGGTGTAAGTATTTCCATCAGCCAGCACCGCACGGGAAATCACCCGCTGTATTGAAAAAAGACCCGGATCCCACCCCGTCGATATAATGCTGATTTTCCCGTTCCTGCGGGCAACTTCATCCACTTTGCTAAAGTGTTCCGGTATGTTGGCATGGGTATCAAAACTATCTACCGTATTGAAATGTTTCGTAAATGCGGGAGTCTGTTCAGGCAGATCGGATGCCGATCCTCCGCACAAAATCAACACATCAATTTTATCTTTGAAATCTATCGCCTCATCCACGTGAACAGAGAGGACATCCGGGTTGACTGTATCCACCTTTCCGCGCCGGGAAAAGACAGCTACCAGCTCCATATCAGGTTGTTGATGAATGGCCATCTCTGCTCCACGGCCTAAATTACCGTACCCGACGATTCCTACTTTTATTCTATCCGACATCCCTACGCTGACTTTATAACTTAAAATTTCAATTTCTGCTCGCCATCGTGCAGTTATACGCCCGAAGCGCCTCATCTGGCTTCAGAACCCTACAGCACGCCCGGATGAGATCCGCTCGTACCTGACGGATCAACTTCTCCAGCTGCAACACCATGCAATATTTTGGAGTGCCCATAATAAAACAGCTCCCCTCCAATATCCAGATATAATTCTTTAAACTTTCAGGCCTGAACTTCTTCCTTTTTCTTTTCAAAAAGGACAAGTTCTTTCCACTTGCCGTACCGGTAATAGAGGGCTGCAACCACGCTGCTCAGAACAAAACTAGCCGCCATTCCCAGGCCGATGCCCGCTTCCCCCCACCAATAGGAGAAGAGATAGGTAAGCGGATAACGCAGTATCCAGAATGAGATTAAATTCAGAACGAGCACCTGAACCATCGCACCGGAGGCTCGCACAATCCCATTTAGAACAAAGTTGACTCCCAGAAAGGGGAAGAAAAATGCGATCGTCCGTAAATATTGAGCACCGAAACTACGAGAAGCCTCATGATCCAGGAAGAGCCCCACTCCGAAGTCAGCCGACAGAACCAGCAGAAAAGCAATCACAAGCATCACCACCGTATTGATAATCATCGCATAACGGGTAATCAGAGTGACACGGCCCCATTTATGGATGCCTATGTTTTGGCCGGACATGCTGTTGACAGCGGAACCGAGAGCCAACGAGGGGATCAGCAATATACTCTCAAGACGCTGCGCTGCTCCAAATCCTGCTACCACATGTTCACCCATGGAGTTCACGACGCTCATGATAGCCATCATTCCTGCGGAGATCACAAGCATTTGAAGGGCTGATGGAATTCCCAGCTTCAAGATCAGAAAAGACTCTTCCCTTCCGGGAAGAGTGGGCCGTTTAAACGGTACAGCACGGTTACGGAAAATAATGAACAGGCCAAAAGAGAGGGCCAGCCCCTGAGAGAGAACCGTCGCGTAAGCCGCACCTTCAATTCCCCAACCAAATCCGGCTATAAATAAAGGATCCAGCAGAGCATTCAACATGACGGCGGCGAGCACAAACTGCAGCGGAGTCTTGCTATCCCCCACGGCTCGTAATACAGTCCCGATGAAGTTATATCCGATCAGAAAGAATATTCCGATAAAGTTGATCTGGAGATAGGTCTTTGCCGGCTGCAGCATCACGTCCGGAGTGCTCAGAAGGCGAAGCAGAGGCTCGGCCAAAAAATATCCGGCAACACCAATGACCAAAGACATCAGAAAGAGAATCACCACAAAAGCGTTCAGATATTTCTGCAGCCCCTCCTCATTACCCATGCCTTTTTGCTGAGACAGAATTGTAAGCGTGGCACTGTTCACGCCCAGAATCAAGGCAAGAACAGAGAAGAGCACGGTGCTGGAAATCGCTACCGTACCCAGAGCATTCGCCCCGATCAGATTCCCAACCCAGAGGGTATCTATAAACTGATAAGAGGTCTGAAGCAGGTTCGTGAGCATGATCGGCAGAGAAAACGTAATCATCTGCCGCAGCACATTCCCGGTCGTAAAATCAGTCTGTTTCATTTTTATTTATTCGGAGGATGGTATTTTTCCATCCAGACAGAGTTCTTCTCTTGATGCTTTTTTGGTTCTGATGATAAGAGAGTAAGAGCAGAGCCCGGCCACCCGATGGGAAGGCCCCGCCACCTGAAGATCTACTTCCCTTCATTGTTGGAAATAGTCACACCTTCCTCTTTAAAAACTTCCTGGGCAACTTTTAAAGCGTTCAGGACACTTGGGAATCCGGTATATGGGATCAGATGGACGATACACCCGACAATCTCATCCGGTGTCAGCCCTACAGATAACCCTGTTTTAATGTGCATGCCAATCTGGGGCTTGCCCTGTGCAACAAGGGCAGTTATGGTGGTCATGACTTTCTGCTTGTTGTCCAGGCCGGATCGTGAGTAGATCTCACCAAAGGCAAACTCTACGACGAAGCGGCTCAAATCAGGGGCAATATCTTCAAACGCCTCTCCGATATCCATAAACCCGGTGGGGTCATCATCACTGGAGGAGGTCAACTCCTGAATCTTTTTTATTCCTTTTTTGTAAAGATCACTTTTCATCTTTTCAACTCCTTAAAATTCATCTTTCATGGTGGGCCCGCAGGAGAGGATCCTGCTGTGCATTTATCGATTTCGGATTCCTGCCGAGAGAGTCCACGTCCTGAATAATCCAACCTTTTCAAACTTATAAAATACGGAAAATTAACGGCAATTAAATAGATAGTTTAGTTATAAAAAGCTATCATATACACGAAATAGTTGAGATTTCTGACGTGCGGAAAAGGCCGGGTGGCGCCTTTTGCCTGGTAGCCTGCTATGGATCTGATTGGGGGTAGTATCGTTGCAGGAAAATCCAGGGGAATAACTGAGTTTCGATTCCGCTTTACAGATGGCATTTTCAGGGGCTACGCATTATATGACACGTTTTTTGAATTTAAGAACATTCATCGGGGGGCTATTTCCGGACTTAAAGAGAGTGTTGGCGGGGATCACTCTGTTTCTAATGACAACCCCCCTCTTCGCTCAGGATTTTTCAGTCGGGGTTGCCCCATACTCATTCAAGTTCTGGGGAGCTGTAGATGGGGCCTCTTCCATCACTGTGGATTACCGCATGAGTTTCATTGATCTTCCGGGGTTCATGGAACCACCGATCATCGGTGCACACTATTTTTATCAGTGGGATAAGAAGATCTATAACAGTGCGGCTGCCGGCCCGGTAACCAAAACCACGACAACCGCTATTTCACTGACCCCTCTCAATCTCAAATATTTTCATCTGGGCGGGATCGCAGCAACCAGTGATTTTCCCATCTCGGGGACTCCAAAAGTTAACTTCTATCTTCAAGCTGTACTCCCGGTTTGGCGCTTCGAGCTTCGTTACACCCACATCTCCAACGGTTTTGGATTGCTTTACGATCTGAACCCGGGGTTCGATACCCTCTCTCTCCATGTCCGGTTTTAATACAAAAAAAAGGCTTCGGAATTTCTCCCGAAGCCTGTGTAAATAACTTCTGTCACTTCAATTTTTCCACCGTATCTACACGACTGACCCTTTCATTTAGAGTACGGCAGCTCTTCTCAGAGAGACGCCTTAAAGAGTAAAGAGTCGCTTATCTTGGCAGTACCGGATGAGGGACAATCGGAAACTCTCCTGTCAATGTCTTCAGGAAAGCCACGAGCTGATCCACTTCTTCATCGGTAAATGTACTACCCAGCTGGCTTTCGCCCATAATCCGAACCGCCTCCTCCAGAGTTTCTGCCGACCCGTCGTGAAAATAGGGATAAGTCAGTTCCACATTCCGAAGGGGTGCCACCCGGAATACGTACCGGTCAGCAGGGTTGCCAGTGACTTCGTACCGGCCCAGATCTGCACCTTCTTTATTTTCTGCATGGGTAAACGGAGTAAAGGTTCGCCCACCAAGAAGCGGGCCGTGGTGGCAAGAGATACAGCCTCTGGTTTCAAAAAGCTCAAGTCCGGCCAGCTCCTGTGCTGTCAGTGCATCCTGGTCTCCTTCAAGGTAGTGATCAAACGGAGAACCATGGGTAATCAGTGTTCGCTCAAAAGAAGCGATCGCCTTGGCCAGGTTATCAAACGTAAATGGCTCTTCTTCGTCGGGGAAAGCTTCTTCAAAATATGGCCGGTAACCAGAAACCTCCAGTCTTTCCATCGCCTCTTCCGGTGTCAGGTCCATCTCCACGTGAGCCTGAATCGGGCCTACAGCCTGCTCCTCCAGCGTTGCAGCTCTCCCATCCAGAAACTGGGCTTTCAGAAAAGCAGCATTATAGACGGTTGGAGTATTACGCGGGCCCAGCCGGCCTTGTTCACCAATGGCTACATCTCTGTGATCTATGCCTGCCGCACCAACCAGGTGGCAGCTGTTACAAGAGATGATCCCCGATCGCGACAGACGGGGCTCGAAAAAAAGTTTATGTCCGAGATCGATCTTTTCTTCCGTCATCGGATTATCTTCCGGTACGGGTGCCTCCGGTGGGATGACTTCAAAAAGAGGGTTTATATCTACGGTCCAGTCATCTTCCTGGCTGCAACTGGATAGGAGAAAAAAAGAGCCAAGGGTCAGGGTTAGAATCCCAAGTAACAGAGTTTGTGAACGTTTTACTTTAGCCATAAACGGCCTCCTGCAGATTAATTTTCTGATTTATTCACGTTTCAGCCTGCCCCCGCCAGGGGATAAACTTTCTTCTCAGCAGGCAGCTGTCTCTTTAAAATAGAGAGGCACACCTATCTTTGCAAGCTCTATTACAATGGAAAGGTGAATTTTTCGCTATAGTCAACCCTGCCCGATCCTAAAGATTTTATTATGGATAGCCCCGGCATTCTCCCTCTCCGCTCACCCTCTTTCTGCAGGAACCACACCGTTGCAGTTCAATGAATATTATTTTTATTTGCTGCTAATTGAACCTTATATGATTTACCTGCGTATTATAACTTAACCTGTAGTTTATCCATTAATAATAATAGTATCTGCCTTAGATAGGAGGAGAATTATGCTTTTACAAAATAAAGTTGCCATTGTTACGGGTGCCGGATCAGGGATCGGGAAAGCCATTGCCCTCGCATATGCAAAAGAGGGGGCAAACGTCGTCGTTTCCGACATCGATGAGAAGAGTGGAGAAAAAGTTGCAGCAGCCATCAAACAGGAGGGCGGGAACGCCATCTTCGTTAAAGCTGATGTGGCAAGCGCGGAGGATAATCAACGGCTGGTACAAGAGGCGGTTAAGGCCTTTGGCCGTCTGGATATCGCCTGCAATAATGCGGGAATAGCAGGACCGGCGGCACCAACCGGCGAATACGATATAGAGGGATGGAACAGAACCATTGCCATTAATCTGAATGGGGTTTTCTATGGATGCCGATATCAAATCGAACAGATGCTGAAAAACGGCGGTGGAAATATCGTAAATATGGCTTCCATTCACGGACAAGTCGCTGCGCCGATGAGCAGTGCCTACACGGCATCTAAACACGGCGTAGTGGGACTCACAAAAAATATTGCGGCAGAATATGGACAACAAAATATTCGCTGCAATGCGATCGGGCCCGGATACATTTCCACGCCCCTGCTGGACAACAACCTGGATAAAGAAACCCTCACCATGCTGGAAGGGAAAGCTTCTATGAACAGGCTCGGCAACGTGGATGAAATCGCAGACCTGGTTGTCTTTTTAAGTTCAGATAAAGCAGGTTTTACGACCGGCAGTTATTTCATATCAGATGGCGGTTATACGGCGGTTTGAGTGGATCAACTACCCGGTGCCTGTCGCTCGGAAGAGCGTCCAAGGTGAGCTGTAGCACCCTGCAGGCCAGTACGGACACGAATCCCTCTTAGGATTGCAGTTTCATAACACGTGGATGTATCGGCCAAATAATTTCGGTTAGAAAAGGCTACGGGGGGTGCGGGCATTCGTGTTAATCATTTTGAGAAATTAAACAGAGCATATTCGCACACGAAATGCCCGCATTTTTATAACTTGAATCCAAAAAAGCCAAACGTATCCAATGATGAATATCGATCATATCGGAATTGCCGTTGCTGACCTTGACAGCGCAATTGAACTCTACAGCAAACTCCTGAAGAGAACTTCCTACAGACGAGAAGTTGTGGAATCCCAGCAGACAGAGGTCGCTTTTTTCCAAGCAGGAGAGTCAGCCATAGAACTTCTGTCATCCATAGCAGATGACTCTCCTGTTGGCAAGTTTCTGAAGAAACGCGGAGAAGGCGTCCATCACATTGCATTTCAAACGGACGATATTGAATCCGAAATCAAACGGCTTAAAAATGAAGGGTTGACCCCTCTTTCCGACCAGCCGGTTCAGGGAGCCAATGGGAAGAGGGTTATGTTTTTTCACCCCAGAGACCTGACAGGTGTCCTTGTTGAACTGTGTGAAACCGTTTCTGAGAGCTGACCTCCCAGTGCAATCACCAAGGGGCAGGAGTGCAGGGGATGTTGGATGATCTGCACAGGACAATCAAAGGCCATTTCGATAATTTCCGATTTAAACACATCATTTGGCGTACCTAATGCATACGTCCGGCCGTTTTTCATAATATGTACTTCGTCCGCGTACTGCGCTGCCAGGTTCAGATCGTGAAGAATCATCAGAACCGCAACTCCTTTTTTGCACAGGTCCTTAATCAGGCGCATGATGGAGTGCTGATGAGAAAGGTCCAGACTCGAAAGCGGCTCATCTAAAAGCAGGGCACACGGCCTTCTCTCCTCCATCCTCTCCCACAGCTGGGCTATCATCCGTGCTATCTGAACGCGTTGCTGTTCTCCGCCAGAGAGAGTCGGAAAAATCCTGTCACTCAGATGATCCACACCTGCCTGTTTCATGCATTCGCGTACAATTTGGCGATCCCTCTTCGATTCAAAGCCGCCCACGTGCGGGGAGCGTCCCATCATCACCACCTGCTCTGCCGTGAACCCGAAAGTAAGAGATAGATTTTGCATCATCACCGCCCTTTTGCGCGCCAGATAAATGGGCTCTATACTTTCCAATGGCCTCTCTTCAACCATAATTTCTCCGGATGCACGTTTTACATCCCCGGTCAGCGCTTTTAAGAATGTAGATTTACCGGCTCCATTTTTCCCCAGGATTACCGAAAACTTATTCCTCTCCAGTTTCATGGAAACCCGGTCTACAATGGTTTTGTTCTCGATGATGACACTTACATTTTTTGCTTCAATCATGATAGGCTATTAGATATATTCAAATGAACTGTGAAAGTGAACGGAACTTGATTCGGCTGCGGGGCTCTACAGAAACTGGCCCGATTTTCGGTTTTTTAAAAGCAGCCACAAAAAAAATGGAGCACCGGTTGTAGCAGTGATCACCCCGATGGGCAGTTCAGCCGGAGCGACAAGCGTTCGTGCAAGCAGGTCAGATCCCAGTAACAGCAAACCACCCAGAATGGCCGATCCCGGCAGTAAAAAACGGTGATCCGGACCCATCCACAGCCTCAAAATATGAGGCACCACCAGGCCTACAAAACCGATCATCCCGCTGACAGAGACCGCAGCTCCTACCGCCAGGCCGACAAACAATACAATCAACCTTTTTAATCTCTCTACGGGAACTCCAAGATGTCTCGCTTCTGCCTCCCCCAGTAATATCGCATTCAATCCCCGGGAGAGCCCCGGCAGGAAGAGGATAGCTGCTAACAGCAGCGGCAACACTACCCAAACCGAGCCCCAGGTCGCCCCGCCCAGGCTGCCAAGAGTCCAGAAGGTATAATCCCGCAACTGATCGTCGTTGGCCAGAAAAATCATAAATCCGATCACTGCGCCAGCCATCGCATTTACAGCAATTCCCGCCAGCAGCATCGTCGCTACATCTGTTCTCCCCCGCTCCGTTGCCAGCTTGTAAACCAGCATTGTAGCCAATACTCCGCCGGCGAAAGCGGCCAGGGGCACAATGAACGTTGCGATCGGTTCGATCCATGCAGCTGAAACGGCTCCTGCGGCCACCATGGCAACTGCAGCAGCGAGGGCCGCACCACTGGAGACGCCGATCAGCCCCGGGTCTGCAAGAGGATTGCGGAAGAGGCCCTGCATCGCTGCTCCCGAGACGGCAAGTGCAGCACCGGTCAGGATAGCCAAGACGACCCGGGGAAGTCGAATATTCAGCAGGATGGCTTTCTGAACAGGCTCATAGCTTACCCACCCGGGCAGGCCAACCTGTTCTGCCAGGATCGTAATCACCTGAGCCGGACTTACAGTGACCGCCCCGATTCCAACCGAGAGCACTGTCAGCCAGAAAAGGGATACCGTGAGCGCGCTCACCACCAGCAGTGGTTTCCTGTATCCTGTATAGAGGATGGAATTTCGTAACGCCTGTACAAAACTGCTCATTTCAACTCTGCTATATCCAGATCGAGGTGTAGTATTTTCATTACATCGATGACAGCGGATCCCAGACGGGGGCCAAACCCGAGCAGATAGACGCCATCCATCGCGTGAATCCGGCCTGCGTCGGCAGCACGGGTATATCGGACCCCGGGCGAGGAGAGCACACCCTGCTTTCCTCCTACACTGTCCAGCCCTGAATCCATCATCAGAATCACTTCAGGATTGGCCTGGACAACGGACTCTGCGGTCAGAGGTTTATAACCGTCAAACTCAGAAAATACATTTTTCCCGCCGGCCAGTTCAATCATGGTATTGGCAGAGGTTCGGGCACCTGCAACCATCAGATTGTTTTGGCCTCTGGCATAGATAAACATGACAGACGGGGAGTGCTGAAGAGCTTCCCGTATTTTCCCGGCGGCAGCAAGCTCTTCTTCCATCTTCCGGATCAAACGCTCAGACTGCTCCTCCTCCTCAAGAGCCTTTCCAATCTCCCGGATGCGCGCTTTTGCATCTTCAGGGGTCTCACCTGCTGTTACCATCAGTACCGGAACTCCCGTACTTCGGATCTGCCGAATCGCACTTTCGGGGCCGGAACTGGCGGTAGCTATGATCAGGGACGGGTTGTAGGATAGGACCCCTTCTGCATTCAGATTACGTGAAACGCTGACTTTTCCAAGCTTTGCCACCCCTTCAGCAGGGTAACTGCTTGACTCATCCACGGCGATCAGGTGGTTCTCTTCCCCAAGGGCAAAGATCGTCTCTGTCACAGCGGAGCCGATCGCTATCACACGCGACAGATCCCCGGTTTGAACAGACACTCCGTCGGCGCCGGCCTGGCTTTGAGCCAACCCTGCTGTAGATGGAATCACTGTGAAAAGTGCGACAGCTGTCCAGATCGCTAGCTTTACAGCCATCTGCCTGAGCCGGGCCACAGAAGAGTTAGAGAGGGCGTTTAGCGAACGAAGTTCAGCTCGATTTAACGGCCGGTTCCACAACCGCCGCCCCTCTATAACCTCGTTACGGGGCACCTCTTCCCGATTCCATCCTTCTGAGCGGTTAACCTCCCATCCCTGATTATCATGACAGATCATTGCAGGGCACCTTCTTTCAGATCCTGAACCAATTTACGCCACTCCTCCCTTTCCGGCAGACCCGGTTTGCGCGCACCGAAAAAGGTCACGATGATCTCCCCCTCTTTGTCAAACGACTCAATGGAAGTCACCACGCCATCTTCTGTCGGCTTTTCAACAACCCACGTTTCAGAGATCAAATTACTGCGCAGATGAAGGTTGAACCCGGGGTCCAGAATGTTGATCCACTCATTCAATATCTTCACCTTTTTAACCGGTCCGCTATGGATCTGGATCATCCCTTTATTTCCGACAAAAACCATAATCGGCACCTCCCTGGCAGCAGCGGCCTCCAGCATGTCCTGTACATCGCTGTTCTCAATTCTCCATGCGAACCGCCCTTCGGCAAGGCGCAGCGCATCGGTCCGTGCCACTTTATACTTTCTGAGAAGCGGATAAAATGCGTGGGTATCCTTTAATGATTCCCAGTTATCCAGCAGATCGTTTACGTCGATCTCTTCCACCGGCAGATTTTTTGGCCTTTTTACAGAGTCAGTAATCACGACTCCTGGTGACTGATCTTCTGCCCGGAATTTCTCCGTCAAGGCGTTGTACGCCTCCAGACGGGCTGCATCCCTGAGATAGATTTTATGAACCGCACTCCCCTCCTTATCGAAGAATTGAAGACTGTGAAGCGTCCCCCTCGGATTCTCTACCGGAGCTGCAAAAGCAAAAGCCCAGCGCTTTGGAAAAACACGAAGATCTATTTCACCGTTGATCACTACACCGGCATGCCCTTGAAAGGAGGCGTTCGCATAGACTCCGGTTTTCTCATGGACGGCCGCTTCGTTTCGGGTCAGTGCCATCACTTCACCAAGGGTTTCGACGTGTGCCAGAATGCTCTCCCACTCACGGTTCAGGCGGATGACGGTTTTCCCGTCACAGATTGACGCCAGCAATTCCGCTTCGCTGACGCCCAGCTTATCGGCTGCATTTTTAGTCCGCAGCCGGGGATAACGGGCTTTCAGCTCGTCCCACTGCTCTTTCAGGTTCACTTTATTGGTTATGTTTTCTGTGGTCAGGTTCATAATAGCTGTTTGTTTTGGTTCTATTTTAAGATGGATCTCAATGATTCAGGAGGCCAGGTGCTTTTTAGCCACTCCGATCGACTTGAGGATGCTAGTTTTTCGTCAGATCCCGAACACTCTCTTCCAGCTGAATGGTGTAACGGAATGTATAATACCCCGACTCTCTGAGTTCAGGATTGTTCATAAACTCGTCACTGCTCATGTCGGGACTTCCGAGATAGTAGTGCCCGATCTCCACTTTGGCGTAGTGTTTGCCATCTCCGGTACGAATGACAATCGTTTTATCCTCGATCGGAGCGATGGTGTGGGTTGCAAAGTCATAACTATACCATCCGTTACCGGCGCCTGCGGGGATGGCAAGTTCCTCTGCACTGTCGGTTCTGTACCCTTCGGAAGGAGCCATCTCTACCTCTTCAAATGGCAAATCAAGCAGGATGGCGCCCCCCTCACCGGGCCCGCTCACTCCGCTGTTTACAAGAATCGTTGTCCCCTTAAATGCCAGGTCCCAGTTGGCAGAGGCTGAATCGGACAGCGCTACGGTATTCCCATTTCGTAAGCTAAAAAAGGTAAAGTGCCCATCTTCGCCACGCGCGTTCAGGTCGGTGATCTGGTTCGTCTCTAATTCAGGATCCGTGTCCCCGCTTCCTGTGGTACTGTCGGAACAGGCAGTAAAAATGAAGAATACTGCCAGGGTAAGGAGTTGTGCTGTTAGAGAGGTATTTTTTTGTTTCATTCGTCTGTTCATAGTTGATGATCTGTACTTATTCTGTTGACCTGATGATTCAGGATTATTTTTTGTTTGTTTATGGTAATTCTATGCTTAAGAGGCGGCCAGGTCACGGCAACCTTCTCTGTTCAACCGGTTAAACGGAATTTAATTCGGGTTGCCAATGACACCTGTTTTGCATATTCAGACTCTCCACCCGGGGAGAGATTTTTACATTCACTGGATCTCACTGTTTTCGAATTCTTTTTCACGATCATAGGACTGAGGCCTTACATCACCTCTTTAAAAATCGATGGAGAGCTGTGCATACCAGATTCTCCCTGGCAGATAGGGGGTGTGGATATGAGTATAATCGAATAGGTTATCTACACCTCCCTGAATTCTGAGTCCGTTCCGCATTCTTTTGGACAGGGAGCCATTCCACAGCATGTACCCCTTTTCATACTCATTTTTGTCAGCATATCCGTTGCCATTCAGGTCAAAAAGGGCATATCGGCCACGATACATTCCACGCAATGTGCCGCCCCACCCCCGTTCGTTTTCATAAAACAGCTTGAAAGATCCTGAATGGGCGGAACGGTTCAGCATCGGCTCATAGGAGGTGGTAACCTTCGTAATAATTTCACCATACTCATCTTGAACGGTTCGTTCATTTTCTAACTGTCTTTTGGCGTCGAGCAACTGATAGCCGGCTGACACACGTAAATCAGAAAATGGCCTCCACCGCACTTCTGCCTCCAGGCCGCGAGTATAGATCCTCTCCAGATTTAGATAGCTATAGACCGGCTGGCCGTTAAACCTTCGAGCAATAGGTGCATTTTCAATCATATCCTCTACGTTGTTACTGAAGAGGTTGATACGCAGGCGCAAATTCTGCATAAGGTCGTAATCAGCTCCCAGATTGAACGCAACCGACGATTCAGCTTTCAGTTCGTTTAGCTGATTCACAGGAATGAGGATCTGGCTGATCTGCTCGTCTTGAATCAGTTTCTCTATTCCTTCTGCTGCACGGCTTGCGCCCAGAACACTGTATCCTGCAGTGGCATTGGTAAAATCAAGAAAAAGCTGACGAATATCGGGAGCCTTGAATCCCGTACCTACAGACCCTCTGAGCTGAAGCTTTTCAGAGAAATTGAAGCGGGCAGAGAGTTTGGGGCTCAGCTGTGAACGATACTCGCTGTGGACATCATAACGGAACCCTCCCGTAATTTCGAACTGCTCCCCTGGCAACCAGCTGTGTTGAGCGTAGATAAATTTCGTATGAAAGTTGGGATTATCCGGATAACGGTCCGCCTTCAGACGCTCAAATATTGCACCGCTGCCAATCAATGAGTGGTGCCGATCATTCCACCAGTAACTTCCCTGAACTTCTGGTTTATTGTAGAACTGCCGGTAATCGTTGGAGTCGTAAAGATCCCCTGTTTGCTGAATCGTGTACTCTGTCTCCGACCTGAAGAGACTGGATTGTACACCGGCCGTAATGTCCAGTCGGTCGGCTGATTGAAGAGAGATGCGGGGGTTCAGAACAAGATCTTCTCCTGTTGCAGCATAATCCAACAGGACCTGACTGTTCATTTCGTCCATATAGAAATCGAGATTCTGCTGGTTTTCCGTGAAGTAACGAAGTGATAGGGCAGCTTCCGCCCGATCTGTCAACTCAACTTGTGTCTGGTAGCCCAAGGTATAATTTTCATATTCTGGCACCGTCTGGCCCACCGACCCCGGATTGAGCCGGTATCCGTCTGTACTGTTCCTGTTTAGAAAGAAATCATTGGCCCATCTATCCGTACGAAAGGAGAAGTCGCCTGCCAGATCGAGTGAATTGTTCTTTCCATATCTCGTAGTAACCCCACCCGAGACCGGTTTGCTGCTCTTTTCCGTAATAATATTGATGACTCCGGCAAGTGCATCACTCCCCCACAAAGCAGATGAAGGGCCCTTTACGATCTCGATCTGCTCCACATTCCGTACAGAGACACGCTCCAGATCAAGGGTCCCTGCCGTTCGTCCAATCAGCGGATTTCCATCAATCATGATCAGGGTATAATCGGGATCAAAACCCTGGATCTGTACCCCGGTTCCGTGATCCGATATCAGCTGCAGTCCCGATTGCTCAGCCAGGACATCGCTTAGCCTGACGCTGCCGCTCTGGTCGATTTCTGAGCCGGTAACAACCTGTACAGGGATAGACACCTCCTCCAAATCCCGGCTGGTTCGTGTGGCGGTAACTACCACGGTCGGTGATTGATAGATCTCCGCCTCCAATACGATGATGACCGGCTCCTCCCGGGGAGGGTATGAAACTGGAACCCGGGCACTCTTGTATCCGATTCCGGAGGCCAGAAGGATGATCTCCTCAGAAATTTCCCCTCTCTTTTCTCCTCCGCTCTCCTGAATTGATTGGGCAGTAGACTCTCCCACTCTACGTTTTTTTTGATCTTCCGTAGTCTCTGACCTGTTGGCATCCTCACCGATCACTCGTTCCCCGGAGGTGCGCCCCGTCTGATCCGATTCATTCCAGAATGCCGAAGATTCCGGAACCTCTCTGACCTGGATCATAAATGTACCATCTGTGCCGCTCACCGCAGTTATCTTTGTCTTCTCTAGTGTGATATGTATGCCAGGCAACGAAATACCGGCCTGATCCTGCACCACCCCGCGGATCTGCTGGGCAGTCGCTGTGGCTGTCAATAAAAGGGTGAAAGTGAATACAAACAGGATCCTGTTTACGAGATTTTCCGTACGCATTCTTTGCTATCTGTTGACTGCTATTTAAACATTCTGTAGGTTCATTGCGGTGAAAATTTATTTAGACTTAATCTAAATTGAAAGAATTTGAGATCCATCATGCCCAATTATCTTGCCTCCACTGAGATGGAAAAAAGGAGCATGACTATCAATGAGCTACTATACGTCGCCTAACTATTTGTTTATTTATGACTAACAAATATGTCAACCGAGCAAAACTTGATGAAAGGAAATTCAGGGAATTGACTCGGTTTTTCACCCTTGATTTAACAGCTATTCAGATCGCTGAATTAACAAATTTGAATAGAAATACGGTTAACCGCTATCTGACGGAGATGAGAAAGAAGATTCTGATCCATTGCATCAGTACCTCTCCATTTCAGCAGGTTCCAAAATTCCATGACACAAAAAGTTTCCCATATCAACTGCTCCTGCTGACTGAGCAGAATGAACGCATCTACACCGATCTTCTACAAGCATCAGACACATTTACCAACATAGAAACCTGCCTGAAGAACTGCTCTGTGCCTTCTCACGTGGATGCTGTCGTACTCCTGAAGAATCACGACTTTGCTACACTGCACCCCCCTCTACATCGTTCTAAAGTAGAGAACGGTAAGATCAACCGGATTAAAAGTTTCTGGGGCCGGTCTAAGTCCAGGCTTTCCAAGTTTAAAGGAATGCACAGTTCGACCCTGATTCTTCATATCAAGGAGTGCGAGTTCAGATATAATAACAGGGAGAAGGAGCTCTATGAGGTCCTTCTGAAAATCTTTCGGAATGACCCGCTATTCTAGTCATGTACTGGTGAGAGGGATCCGGTAACTATTTTCGATACATGACTAGTACGCTCTCAAACCACCTCAGAAAAGAGCCGTTACAGGCCACGCTTTCTTAGGTATTTTACAATGTATTTACCGAAAATATCGAACTCCAGATTGACACCGTCTCCCTCCCGAAGTTCTTTCAGATTGGTATGCTCCCAGGTGTAGGGGATGATCGCCACGGCGAAACCTCCCGCCTCTTCTCTGGCCACTGTCAGGCTGATTCCGTTGACGGCAATGCTACCCCTGCCGACAATGTACTCATCGTACTCTTCAGGATATTCAATGTGAACAAGCAGATCTGCTCCGGATTGGTCGATCTGTTTTATCGTACCCACCGTATCCACATGGCCCTGTACAATATGTCCTTCAATCGCTTTCTCAAGTGTGAGAGATCTCTCCAGATTTACCTTATCGCCACGCTTCAGGTTTCCGGTCGTGGTCTTACGGAGTGTCTCTTCCACACTCTGAACTTTAAAATGATTTTCATCAAACGAGACAACAGTCAGACAAACCCCGTTCACGGCGATACTCTCATCAATATGAACATCTCCCGAGAAACTCGCCGCGATGGTGATCTCTCGTCCTCCGTGAATCGGCCTGACTTCTTGAACCACACCGGTCTCTTCAATAATTCCAGTAAACATAACTCTATAAATTAGCTGTTAATAACATATCCGGGCCGACCCGCTCCCAATCAAAAGATCTGAAAGGGACGATCTCCTGCATCCGGTTGATCCCCAGGCCCATCACCGATTTCGTGCCGCCTCCCAGCAGCTTGGGCGCAATGAAGAGTTGCAGGCGATCCACCAGGCCTGCGCGTAAAAGAGAGGTAGAGAGATACTGCCCCCCTTCTACCAATACCGAGGTAATTCCGTTTGTATAGAGCTTCCGAAAGGCCTGTTTCAGATCGGCATGCCCATCTTTCGCCTCCACCAGGATCATCTCTCCCCTATAGTAGTCGGGCTGAAGCAGTTTGAGCATCGGATCAGCAATCTCCTCCGCCTTTTCTTTATTATAAGTGATCACAATGGTCCGCTCTTCAAACTGGTCGGACAGCAGATTAAGCTTCTTTGGCAGGCTCAGGGGGCCGTCAATGACAATCCGTTTGGGGTTTCTTCCTTCAACCAGGCGGACGGTAAGCGTAGGGTTATCGTGCATGGCTGTGTTTCGGCCAACCATCACAGCATCGTGGGTACTTCTCCATCTGTGCACAAGTGTCCTGGACTCCTGACTTGAAATCCATTTCGAGTCGCCGTCGGGTGCAGCGATATAGCCATCAGCAGTCTGGGCTATTTTGAGAGTTACAAACGGCCGTTTCAGAGCCTGTGCATGGAGCCAGTATTCATTCAGCTCTTCCGCCTCTTCATGCAGAAGGCCTGTCTCAACTTCAATCCCGCACTCCCGCATCTTCCGGATTCCCTTTCCGTTCACTTTCTCGGTCGGATCCTTCATGGCCACCACTGCCCGGGCAAATGGGTAGTCGCAGATCAGGTCGGCACAGGGCGGTGTTTTTCCATGATGTGAACAGGGCTCAAGCGTTACATAGATGGTGGCCCCTTTTAGCTGTTTCCGGTCTGCAACACTGTTCAGGGCGATGACTTCCGCGTGCGGAGTGCCATATCTTTCATGATAGCCTTCTCCAATCACATTCCCTTCTGCGGAGACGATCACACAGCCTACCAACGGATTGGGCGAAGCGTATCCTCTGCCTTTCTCGGCCAGGCTGAGAGCCCGCTGCATCCAGATTCGGTCATTTCTTTGGCTGGTCATCTTCTTCGTTATTTATATGTTAAAAAAAAGAGCTGTAGATGAATTCACAGCTCTTTAAAAATACGAAAAAAATGATCAGGAAAACGGTCAGAGGAGAACGCTTCTGTTATCGGTGATTTTGGCACCCTCTTTCAGACGGTCCAGAAATACCTGATTAAATCTCATAAACTTCTGCTCTTCCAGGCGGTTCCGTATGTCGTTCTTCTCTGCAATTCCCATATTGTCGGGGTTGGCCATGCTCTTGCTTACTACCTCCAGGACGAATACTGCATTGCTACCAGCAATGGGCCCTGAAACTTCCCCCTCTTCCATACCAAATACTCTTCCAATCACTTCGACCTCTCTTCCGGCTCCGGGAATCGTATTGCCTCCAAGACGAATCCCTTCAGCCGTTTCAATGGTCTTCTCATCAGAAAGTGCGAGGGCTTCCAGATCACTTGCGTTCGAATTGAGCTGCATAACCCGGTCCAGAACTATCTGACGCCGCTTCTCGGTTTTTACACCATTCTCAACCTGGCTTCTCACCTCTTCGAAAGGACGGGGGCCTTCAGGAATTTTCTCGAGAAGCTGGACGACCACAAACTGATCACTTAATTCTATTGGATCCGCAATTCGGTTTACTCTCATATTTTCAAGCGCATTCAAGAGCTGCAGGCTGGATCCTAAACCGGGAATAAAAGGGTTGTCTTTGGTGGCTGTCGCTTCACGAATTTCGAGATCGTGCCGGTCTGCTTCCGACTCAAACCCTTCAGTGGAAGCGTAAAATTCAAACTCTCCCGCCTGCTCTGCGAGCCGATAAGAGGTACCCGAAGCCTCGGGATCCACACCGTAGGAGAACACAGCAAATCGAATTTCATCATCCCGTTCCTCGATCAGTTTGAACATGTGGGGATCCCCATTGACAATCACAACCTCGGAAACTTCCCCCGGCTCCAGTTCCAGAACAGGTGCATACTCCTCCCGCAGCTCATCCCGGGATACAAAGGATCCGTTGTAGGGAGTCTGGGAGCTGTAGCTGCTCAAAAAGAGGGAATCATTTTCCGTGGCTTCAAACGCATCCCTCAGGTTTTCCATTTCACGCACGGTGTTCAGGGTATCTGAAGCAGTGGGGGTTTTATCCCAGCTCACATAGCGGAACCGGTATGTCTCGCCCCGGCGGTACTCATCCCTGTGGCTATTGTAGTAATCTCTCAGTTCACTATCTGTAACAGAGATCTCTTCATCAGAAATTTCCGAATAAGGGAATCTCACATACCGGATATCAGCAAAGGAGTTCTCTCTGATATATTCGTTGCGGATATCGAGTTCACTCACTTTCAGTCCGGAAGAGATAAAGTTCCCCATTTTCTGCTGACGACGATTGTCGCGGAGCTGCTGCTCAATGGTAATCCAGATCAGGCTGTTTTCAGGAGCATCAATGGCAGCCTGAAGCGCGATGCGGTCAATATTGCCGCTCTCATCTGCAAACTGCTGATAAATGAATGGGTCGGGGTTGGGGCCTGCAATCATATCGATCAGCTCGTTGTCGGTCACCGTGATCCCCAGTTCATCCATCTTCTGACGGATAAGCCGCGCAGCCACCAGATCTTCCCACGCCTGGTTTTCGTACATCGCCCTCATTTCAATCGGCATGGACTGATTGGTCTGCATACTGAACTGTTCGTTGTAAAAACTGACCCGGTTATTATACTCTTCCAGAGTAATAGGATCTCCGTTCACCTCACCCAAAGATCGCGGTCCGAGCGCAATGGCATCAAATACCTGCGTATCTGCCAGTACCCATAACAAGCCGAATGAGATAATCAGCAACCAAAGAATTGGCGCGGTACTGCTTCTCATTTTCTCCATTATACCCATAGGAAATCTTCCTCAAAATTTGAATAGACGCTGCACTGTCTGCCTGGTGAACCGCCCGGAGCAGGCTCCTGTGTAACGTTAAATCATTTATCGGAGACTTTGAACGATCTCAATTTTGTATGCTTTTTGCCTCATGGCGAGAGCCGATCTACGCATAACCCTATGCTTCGATCGATGGCCACCATTGGCAAGGCACCCTTCAAAATTCAAGAACTCCAAAGACTCGTTGAATGTCTTCGTTTAAAATTTTAGTTAGTATCTAAGTGTCAAAACGCACTATAGCCGAGAAATATACGATAAAGCGTTCGCAACTACAATCGGTTGAACGTCGTTTCCAGTAGTTTATTCTGCCGGTTTTGACTCCCGCAGCAGGGTGTACCTGCCAGAAGAACCGGAGCTCCCGACCTGAAAACCTCCATCAGCTACCTTCTGAAAAGCTACCCTGTCAGAAAATTTCAATCAGACTCATATGGCGCAGATATCTGCCCGGATTCTCGTTGATCCCACGGACCAGTTCGCTCAGTTCAGCAGTCAGAACCTCCAGATTGTCGTACATCCCGGGGTCATTCACCAGACGTCCGATCGTCCCCTCGCCACTGTTGATTTTCTCCAGAATCGTATTCAGATTGCCGGCAGCCGTATCCAGCTGAGCCTGCACCCTTTCCAGCTCCTTAAGATTCGCTTCCACAGCGGTCAGAAGGCTGTCTGCCCTGGGGCGTGCATCTGCCGCAAGTGTATCCAGCTGCTGGATCATGGAGCTGCCTGAGGCGATGGCTGTTTCGATATCCTGCTGACTCGATTCAAGCATCTCCGATAACGCCGTGACAGATTTCATGGTACCTTCGATAGTCTGGTCGATATTTTCTCTCGCATCATCATTAAGTGTTGCGTTCAGCTGTTTCAAAAACTCATTCAGCTCGGAAGCCACACTGGAGACATCCTCACTGATCTCCTCCCCTTTCTGGCCCAGCGTCTCCATCATGCCTTCGACATAGTTGCCCTCAATCCAGTCGCCCAACTCCACAGTATCAGGGGAGTCGCCCAGCTCAATCACAATCGCCTTTCCTTCGACAAGGCCCAGGGAGGTGAGATGAGCCACGGAGTTTTTGGGAATAGGCAACTCCGTATCAATCCGCATAGAAATATCGATTCTTCCCTCGCGGGAGAGCTCCACAGACCGGACGGAACCGACACGCACGCCTTTTATGTAGACCAGGCTCCCGCTGCTGATCCCGTCCGCCCTTTCAAATTGGGCAGAAATCACCAGGGATTGACGAAAAATAGGGACGTCTCTCATAAAACGGAAACCGATGATCGCGACGATGATCGCGAGCAGGACTGTAACTCCGACTTTGACTTCATTACTCATCTTCATACCCTTACGTTGTTTGCTTAATTTGATATTCACTGGCTGTTATAAAGTTGACCAGATCTTCCTGGTCGCTGCTGCGCATCTCCTCCAATGTGCCGTGCCAGCTCAATGTCTGATTGTTCAGGAATGCAATTTTATCTGATATTTTTAATACGCTGTGAATATCGTGCGTGATCACGATAGAGGTGACCGACAGCTCCCGGGACATCAGCGATATCAACTCGTTTATTTCGTTTGCTGTTTCAGGATCCAGGCCAGAGGTGGGTTCATCGTACATGATATATTCCGGCGCCAGTACAATCGCCCGCGCCAGACCCACCCGTTTTCGCATCCCCCCTGAGAGTTCCGAAGTCTCCTTGGATGCTGCACTTTCCAGGTTCACATATTCCAGTGAGCGCATCACCTTCTTCTCAATCTCCTTCTCGGTGTCATTGGTAAAGTAACGGAGCGGAAATGCAATATTTTCAAACGTATTGATGGAATCAAAGAGGGCCGAGCCTTGAAAAAGGACTCCAAATTTCTGTCGAAGCCTCCGTTTTTCAACATAATCGAGCTTATGAATATTTTTCCCCTGAATGAGGACCTCTCCTGAATCGGGGGTCAGCAGCGCATTGATATGCTTTAGAAGAACCGATTTACCGCAGCCCGATCGACCGATGATGGCCAGGGATTCCCCCTTCTCAATCGTGAGACTCACGTTCTGCCATACCAGCATCTCTCCAAAGCTTTTTTTCAAGTTTCTGATCTCTATCATATCACAATATTATTGCAGCTAATAGAAAGTCTGCCAGGAGCAGGAGAATACAGCCGATGACGGTTGCCTCTGTAGTACTCTTCCCCACTCCTTCCGCCCCGCCGGCTGCATAATACCCTTTATAACAGGCGACCGAGGTGATAATGAATCCAAATACAAAGGATTTAACGAATCCAAAAGCGACGTTCCACGGATAGAAAAACATTCTGGCACCTTTTAGAAAATCAGCCGGCGGTACGGTTCCCGAAAAGTAACCTGCTGCGAGCCCCCCTCCGATTCCAAAAACACTGGCGACAATGTAGAGAACCGGAAACATCAGAATTCCGGCAAGTACGCGCGGCACGACAAGGAAGGAGATAGAATTGAATCCCATCGATTCCAGGGCATCGATCTGCTCACTGACCCTCATGGTGCCCAGTTCCGTAGCAATACGCGCTCCAACCTTGCCGGCCAGCACCAGCCCCGATATCACGGCTGAGAGCTCCAGCAGAAGGGATTCCGATACGATAGAGCCAATGGTAGAGAGAGGAATCAGCGCAGAGGCGAGCTGATAGGCGGACTGCAAAGTCATCACCGAACCCGTAAAGATACCTACCAGCACGATAATCGGGATCGAGTCGGTACCGATTTTTACCAGTTCGTGAAACAGATTTTTCCTGTATGTACTAAACTCTGTTGATGAACGAAGCGCCTGATATAACAGGGTAGTGTATCTTCCTAACTCTTTTAGTGCATACATGCAAAGTACACCTTTCTATATTGTTTACTTTGGATCAATAAAAACGCCTTGGTCAATAGTTCGTACTTTTTTGTAAATCGCTGAATCCAACTCTGATCAGCATCTGATGAACACTTTTCTGAACAGGAGGATGTTTAAAACCGTTCTTTATCTGTTTTCCGCCTGGTTGTGATAGTAAATCCATCGTTAGAAAAGTATGTTCCTGCCTATTATTTACAGTGGCACTAAAATCAGACAAAATTGCTGGTACTTCATCATCTCCATATCGATGTAACCCCTTTTTCCTGACACACCGGCTATTCCGGGGAGCATACATAACACGTATATTTACAGAGGATAATATATTACGAAACATTTTATCAAAATGTGGATGCGATATCAATTCACAATTTTATCAGGGCAATTTAAAGCAGATCGTGAGAATATCTGTTATCTTGCTTCCAAGTATTTTCCAACATCTATGATACGTTACTTATGATACGATATTTTACAGCAGGTGAATCCCATGGGCCGGAACTCACCGGAATTGTGGAGGGAGTGCCTGCAGGTCTCCGCTTAACCGAAGAAGACATTGAAGCCCATCTGGTGCGCAGGCAACAGGGCTATGGGCGTGGTGGGCGGATGGCTTTTGAAAAAGACAGAGCGGCCATTCGTTCCGGAGTCCGGTTCAGCAGAACCACCGGGGCACCGATCTCTCTCACCATGGTGAACCGCGCCTACGAAAAAGACAAGAGCAACTGGCCGAAAGTGATGGCCGCCGCAGGAGAGCGGGGGGATGTGGAACGGATTACGCTGCCGCGGCCCGGCCATGCAGACCTTGTAGGGGTGCAGAAATATCGTTTTGATGATATCCGTCCGGTTATTGAGCGCTCCAGTGCGCGGGAAACAGCGATGCGGGTTGCCTGTTGCACAGTGGCCAGAATGTTTCTGAAGCAGCTCGGTATCGAAATTGGCGGCCATGTTCTCCAGATCGGATCGATCGGGTACTCCGGCTGGAAAGCGGTCCGGGACATTGCCGACCCCGTTTATGAAAACGGCAAAGGTGCTGAAGAGATTTATAAACTGGCTGATGAGTCGGATGTCCGGTGCCTGGATCCCCATCTCAGTGAACAGATGAGGGAAGAGATTAAAATCCGGCGAAAGGAGGGCACCTCGCTAGGGGGTATCTACGAAATTATTGTCACCGGCCTGCCAGCCGGCCTGGGGAGCTATGTTCATTGGGACCGGAAACTCGACGGGCAGCTCGCACAGGCCATTATGGGTACCCAAGCTATGAAAGGTGTTGAGATCGGCCTCGGCTTTGAAGCGGGAAAAACACACGGGCATCAGGTGCATGATGAAATCATTCATGAGAACGGCTTCGCACGGCGGACCAACCGCGCCGGAGGGATCGAAGGCGGAATGACGACGGGTATGCCGATCATTCTGCGGGGTGTTATGAAACCGATCCCCACCATGATCAAGCCTCTGCTTACCGCAGATCTGGATACCAAGGAGGAGCAGGAGACCCGTTATGAACGTTCTGATGTCTGCGCCCTGCCCAGGGCAGTGGTGGTGGCCGAGAGTGTCATCGCACCAGTTCTGGCCAACGCGATACTGGAGAAGTTTGGTGGTGATTCGATGGAGGAAATTCTGGAGCGGTATCCCGGCCCGGCTCTGAAATCGTAACCGAGGATGCAGGGCAGATGAGCGCTGCATGGGTGTTGCCTGC
>CALKWT010000253.1 GCA_938003885.1 uncultured Balneolaceae bacterium
CAGGTATGGAACGGACATGGGCGGGAGTGAATACCCAGCCTGAATTTGCAAAATAGCAGGGGCTGAACCACCGGCCATCCGAAACAACAAGTTGTATCGGAATCATCTGTGGCTACCCGATGTTATCCTTCGGGCAAGGCGATAGTTGCCGGGGCTGACAACGCCTGAAAATCGACCACTCAATACCAACTAAATTAAACCTTTATAAGGAGTTGATCATGGAAACGGTAAGATTGACAGTCTCCCAGGCTCTGATTCGCTTTCTGAAAAATCAGCATATCCGGCGGGACGGGAAAGAAACCCCTTTTATTGCCGGAGTCTGGGGAATTTTCGGGCATGGCAATGTGGCGGGAATCGCCCAGGCACTTCATGAAGATCAGCAGATGCCCTTCTATCTGGCGAGGAACGAACAGGCGATGACCCATTCTGCCATTGCGTATGCAAAGTCGAAAAACAGAATGCAGGCCTTTGCATGTACAGCCTCTGTAGGCCCCGGTTCCACCAACATGATTACGGGGGCAGCCACAGCTACGATCAACCGGATTCCTCTTCTTCTGCTTCCCAGTGATATTTTTGCAAAACGAAATACCTCTCCCGTGCTTCAGCAGCTGGAACATCCGCTCAGTCAGGATATTTCAGTGAATGATGCATTCAAACCGGTCTCCCGCTACTGGGATCGAATCAACCGGCCAGATCAGCTGCCATGGGCTCTTCTGGAAGCGATGCGTGTACTCACATCCCCCGATGAGACAGGTACGGTTACTCTCTGTTTTCCTGAGGATGTGCAGGCGGAAGCTTACGAATACCCTGTAGAACTTTTCAGGAGAAGGGTGTGGACCATCCCCCGGCAGAATCCCGATTCCGATCTTTTTAGTGAGGCTGTGAAGCAGATCCGCTCTTCGGAAAAACCTCTCATCATTGCCGGAGGGGGAGTTCTCTACAGTGAAGCGACGGCTGAACTTCGCTCTTTTGCAGAAGAGACCGGAATTCCGGTCAGCGAGACGCAAGCAGGGAAGGGATCCATGGCGTACACCCAGGAGGAGTATATCGGTTCGATCGGGGCAACCGGGACATCTGCTGCCAACGAAACCGCACTCGAGTCAGATCTGATCTTGCTGCTGGGGACCAGACTCAGTGACTTTACTACCTCTTCAAAAAGTCAGTTTCAACATCCGGAGGTGAAATTTATTCATGTGAATGTGAATGCCATGGATGCAAGCAAGCTTTCGGCCCTGCCGCTTAAAGGGGATGCCCGCGCTGTGCTGAAGAGGCTGAAGGAGGAGCTGACGGACTATCGCATCACCGGGACGTACAGGTCCATCTTGCAGGAGAGGAAGGCGAGATGGGAGGAGGAGTATGAACGGGTTACAACACTCCCCTCTGCCGGGAAGCTTCAACAACCCAACGTGTTGCGCGCTGTTAATGAAGCTGCAGGCCCTTCCTCTGTGGTGATAGGTGCGGCGGGAAGCCTCCCCGGGGACCTCCACAAGTTGTGGAAAACTTATGAACCGGGAGGGTATCATCTGGAGTATGGATATTCCTGCATGGGGTATGAGATTGCGGGGGGGATTGGCGTGAAAATGGCCAGGCCGGAGAAGGATGTCTATGTTATGGTCGGAGACGGATCCTACTTAATGCTTTCTTCAGAATTGATTACAGCGGTTCAGGAGGGAATTAAAATCACGGTGGTCCTGCTTGATAACCAGGGATATGGCAGTATCGGATCCCTCTCCGAATCTGTCGGTTCGGAAGGATTTGGCACCCATTACCGATATCGCACTCATGGGAAACTGGAGGGCCCTGCCCTTCCAATGGACTTTGTCATGAACGCCCGAAGCTACGGCGTCGGTGTGCATGCCGTGAGCAGTTATGAAGAGCTTAATTCAGCGCTGACTGCTGCAAAAGATGAAACGTCAACCCAGGTGATCGTCGTGCCGGTAGATAAAGTGCAGAAAGTACCCGGCTATAGCTCATGGTGGGACGTACCTGTTGCAGAGGTATCAGGACAGGAGAGCGTCAGACAGGCTCGCCGGGAGTATGAGGAAGCCAGAAAGAAACAGAGGCACTACTATTAGTATTATTGGGAATTATAGACCGGCCCTGCGTAAAAACTCCCTGTTTCTGAGGGCGCTCTCTTTTGGTGTGCCCATGCCGGGCAAAATATCCTGCTCGACGACGATCCAGCCTGAATAGTTTTGACTTTTCAACTCCCGGAGAATCGCTTCAAAATCGATGATTCCTTTTCCAAGTTCACAGAAAATCCCCAGGCCCACTGCTTCAAAGTAGTCCAGATTATCAGCAACTGTCTTTCGGTAAATTGATTGGTCCCAATCTTTAAAATGGACATGTCCGATCCGGTCTGCAAATGTTTTCAGGCCCTGTACCGGATCTCCGCCACCAAAAGCAAAATGACCCGTATCGAAACAGAGAGAGACGAGCTCCGGCGCTGTCAGATCCAATAAGGCGGCAATTTCATCGGGAGTCTCCACAAAACCGGCACAGTGATGGTGGAACGTACTTCCGATTCCGGTCTCATCACGCACAATTTTTGCCAATTCATTTACACGTTCTCCAAAGCGTTTCCTGTCTGCCCGATTCAGTCCGTGGCTGGGCTGGATACGCCCGGCATATCGCGTGCGGGTTTCATTCTTCCCGTTGTCATCGGAGAGAACAAGTTGTGCAGTGGGATGGCCTGAATCCCGGAGAAGACGAGCTGTCTTAAGCGCACTCACCTTTCCCGCCTGATAATCATCATCCGACAGATAATTAACCGGTACAAAAGCCCCGACCAGCTGAAGACTCCGCTTCCCCAGCTCTTTATGGAGCTGTTCCGGATCGACCGGCATAAAACCCCAGTCTCCCAGCTCTGTACCTGAGTAACCCGTGAGGCGGATCTCATCCAGAACCGTTTCGTAACCGGCTATTTCGCCCTCCATTCCAAATTCCAGTACTCCCCATGAGCAGGGTGCGTTTGCAATTTTCATCAGTCGCTTATTTCGATGTTATAAAGGGTTCATTTAAAAAGTTTCGGCAGTTTCTACATTGGAAACATCTTCAACGATGTGTGGAAATAGGTGCCTACAGAAAACATCCAACAGGCCTGATAGTATGGTACGTCTCCTTCCTGGTTACCACTGGCGGATCAATGCCTGAGCTATCTTACACTGCACAGTACTCCGGTTGACAGCATGCACCCCTTACCGGTTGTCACCAGCAGGGAATTCAACACGATTCTGTCGGCAGAGCCCGCATAGAGCCTCCACCAGTGCGATATCCTGTTCGGAACGAATTAATGAAAACGTTTTCAAAATGTCAATACAGTCATATGATATTTTATTATATTGCCCCGGGTTATGAGGACGCAGGAGCTATCGGGAGGGAGTACATCTTTTCTGAACTTGCATCTTCGATGCCCTGCCCAATTACCGAAAAACTTGATTATAAACGGCTGAATCTAACTCTATGGCCACATTAAAAGAAGTTGCGAAACATGCAGGCGTGTCGATTACGACGGTATCGCGGGTAATGAATGACTCCTCCAAGGTGAATCCTGAGACCCTTCAGCGGGTCCGTCGTGCGATGCAAGAGCTTGGATATCAGCCCAACAGGGTGGCCCAGCGCTTACGGACAACCAGCGGTCAGTCGAAATTGCTCGGCCTGATCATTCCGGATATTCAGAATCAATTTTACTCCAGTATCGTCCGGGGTATTGAGGATGTGGCGTATGATAAAAATTATGCGGTCATTCTCTGTAATTCAGATGAAGATCCCGGCAAAGAGAAATTCTACCTGGATGTGCTACAGTCCGAATCTGTGGACGGTATCATATTGCCCCCCATTCATCAGCATGGCAAGGTTGTGAAAGAGCTGATAAAGTCGGGTATGCCGGTCGTCTGTGTAGACCGGAAGTTGTCCAGGGAACGGGTGGATACGGTTGTCATCAACAACGAAAAGGGGGGGTATATGGCGGTGGAGCATCTCCTCTCGCTGGGACACAGGCGAATCGCAATTCTTACCAGTTCCCCGCAATTCTCTTCATTCGAAGAGCGTCAGAGGGGGTATGAACAGGCCCTGAGAGACCATGGGTTGGAGATTGACGAAAAACTAATCCGCGAGGGAGATCCCCGGAGTTCCGAACACGCCCGTCAGCTGGCCAATGAGCTGCTGGAGCTGGAACGTGCACCATCTGCCATATTTGCCACCAATAACCTGATGACCCTCGGCCTTCTGGAAGCAGTAAATGAAAACGGATTACAAATTCCAGATGATATCTCTGTCATCGGATTTGATGATATGCCCTGGGCGAGAGCTGTGACGCCTCCTCTGACGGTGATCAGGCAGCCGGGATATGAGATGGGCAGACGGGCAGCTGAACTGATGTTCCAAAGGATTGCAGATCCGCGCAGGGAGCAGGTTCAGATTATGATGGAGCCGGGGATTGTTTTGCGGGAATCCACATCCCGCTGGGTAAAGTGAAGAAAATTTCAATATTTTCTGACGCATCTGAAGAGACGTTTACGTATAGATCGTGAGCAACAACATGTTCTATTCCGGGAGCCGCTTAATATTTAGCTAAAACCGGGACTGCAACTAATTACCCCGGTTAGATGCCCGGATGCCACTTTATACCCACTTGAAGGGAACTTTGCATGCATCACCGGCCTCTCATCAAGATGCCGTCAAGCAAAGGATGACATGCCAAGATCCTGCAACCATACTTTTACCAACGACTATAGATTCATGAGTTATAAATATCTTTTAACAATTCTCATTTCAGGAATATTTTTTGCAGCCTTGTCGCACGATCCGAAGGGGCCGGACGGAGAACAGCCGGAGCTGACGGTCATGAGTTACAACATCCATCACGGCAGAGGCCTGGATGATGTTGTCGATCTGGAACGCATCGCGGAGGTCATTGTGGAATCAGGAGCAGAGATCGTAGCCCTTCAGGAGGTAGACGTCGGTGTGGAGCGGTCGGAAAAAGTGGATATCGCTGCAGAACTGGCCCGCCTTACCGGGCTAGAGCACTATGTTTTTGGTAAAAATCTGGACCTTGAAGGGGGGCACTATGGCGTGGCGGTGATCTCCGGTTACCCCATCACGGATCACCAAAATCTGCAGTTTGAAAAGATGGGAAATGAGCAGAGAAGTATTCAGGTGATGAAGATGAATGTGAAAGGTTTTCCCTTGTTGATGATGAATACGCATCTGGCACACCGTCGTGTGGATGAACCGGAACGCCTTCATTTTATGCAGGCCGCAAAGGATGAAATTATACCCCGCTACCCTGAAGTGAGAGGTGTCATATTTGCCGGTGATTTTAACGATGTTCCGGAGAGTGCAACCCATAGAGCTGTTAAAGGGTTTATGAAAGATGTGTGGGAGGTGGCCGGAGATGGCACGGAGGGATACACCATTCCGCCTGACAATCCCGGACGCCGGATTGATTATATTTTTTATGATGGGAATCTGGAACCTTCGGAAGCGTATGTCCCCTATTCCAGTGCGTCGGATCATCTGCCTGTAGTTGCGACTTTTCAGTTGAAATGAGAGAGGAGGAGCCTCAACTTCCTGGATCAGATGGTAATACCGCCCGCTCTCAGGACATTGCTAAAATTTTTTGATACGCTTTCAGAAAGTTCTTGTTGGGACACATCGCGAACCCGTGCCAGTTCAGCTTCCACCGTGTCGATCAAAACGGGAAATCCGGTATCTCCATAAAGCCATTTCCAACCGCCGGGGTTGTCTGTCTCTGTGAGAAGCCGGTTTTCTGGCAAGTCTCTGGCCAGCTTGCGGCTCTTCTCAGATGTTTCGATATCCGCACCAATAGTAAAGTAAGCACCTAACTAAAGGTAGTCCTGAACAAAGTGAAGAGGCCCGGAGTACCAGTGTACAATGATAGCGGGCAGCTTCCGCAGTTTCAGGAGGTCCAATATTTGTGATTCGGCACCTGAGGTGTGCAGATTGACCAGTTTTCCGGTACGTTCGGCAGCTTCCAGGAAGAAGTCAAAGAGAGGGTACTGCGAGGGGAACCTGGAAGGATCTTTCTCAAATCGGTGATCCAGGCCGATCTCTCCAATTGCGGGTGCAAGTTCAAGGAGTTCGGTAAGCTCCTCCAAACGTTTTGTATATCTCCAGGCATTCCAGGGGTGAATGCCAAAAGAGGGGATAACCAGCGGCTCCGACGCTGCAATTCTCAATGTTTCGTGGAATGAAGGAATATCCATGGAAACGGCTAGCGTGTGAATGGAGTGTTCCCGGATCTGTTCGAGAGCCACTGGCAGCTTCTTGCCATATTCGTTGATATGAACGTGCGCATCCGTCAGCAACGGCAGAAAGGGTTGAGTGATTATTCCTCTGTTTTCAGCTCTCGCAGCCGCTTCCCATAATCCACGACATATCGCTCATAGGGCTGGGTCAGAAGAAGAGAGGAGATTAAAAAGTCCGCGGAGGAGCGGTTACAGGCCAGCGGTATGTTATATACGACACAAATTCGGATCAGGGCTTTCACATCCACATCGTGAGGCTGGGCCTGAAGGGGATCCCAGAAGAAAATTAAAATATCGAGTTTGTTATCTGCAATGGCGGCTCCCAGCTGAAGGTCTCCGCCCAGGGGCCCGCTCATAAATCGATGAACATCGAGCCCCACCTTCTCCTGAATAAGCCCGCCAGTGGTACCCGTTCCGAACAGCTCATGCTGGCTCAGGGTCACCCGGTTATAATCTATCCAGTCGATGAGGTCCCGTTTCCGGTAGTCGTGCGCAACAAGGCCAATGCGCTTTTTAACTTTCATTTTGGCAGTGGTGGATGCTATACTGGGGTGTGGTTTTTTTTTCATTGACTCGCTGATTAGCTGGATGCTGATTTTTCGGAAGATTGATCTTCGGGTAAATTAATGCACCCAATATAGTTTGCAAAACCTAATTAACAGAATAATTTTGTGTTAATCTTTTACAAAGGGCTCCCTTACACACATACGGTTAGCCAATTTATAAGGTTGAACATGGCAGCGTAATGGGAGAGTGGTCACAACTGGTTGACCTTCAAACAAAGAGTGGCTGAAACAGTTCCTGCTTTGAAGACTTTCGGCTGGAGCGAGCCTGTCAACTAATTGGCAAACGATCTTCGGGATTATCTTCATTTAGTGGTATCTTTCGGGCTTTTAACGGAATGAAATGATAAACAGTTAACATTAAAGATATTGATCATGGCAGTAGAAAGAACACTTACCATCCTGAAACCCGATTGTGTAAGAAAAAACCTGGCAGGGGAAGTAACAAAGAGAATTCAGGAGGCAGGCTTTAAAATTTTGGCAATGAAAATGACACGATTAACTGCAGAAACAGCGGGTGGTTTTTATGCTGTTCATAGAGAGCGGCCGTTTTTCGGTGAGCTTGTAGAGTTTATGAGCAGCGGCCCCTGTATTCCGATGATCCTGGAGAAAGAAAATGCTATAGAGGATTTCCGTAAGTTGATTGGTGCAACAAACCCCTCAGAAGCAGAAGAAGGGACCATCCGTGCGGATTTTGCCGATAGTGTTGGCGAAAATATCATACATGGCTCTGACTCGGTAGAGAACGGAAAGATCGAAGCCGCCTACTTCTTTGCCGAATCAGAAGTGGTTGCAAATCAGTCTTAAGTCATCACATGATTGAATCTGTCGCGACAGGCAGAGGATCCGGGTTGAACTAAATAAGAGGTACGCTGGATACAATCCATCTGTTTGATCTGGATTGAATTTCCGGATTCTGTAGGAATTCAGGGTGTTGCCATCGGAAGAAATTGAGGCGGACAATAGAAAGCACATGAAGAATCGTGTGCTTTCTTACAATTTGACTTGTTTTTTATATTCTTCACTCTATCTTGAAAGGACCAGTGAAACCTTAATTCTCGTTCCAGTCATGCCTCATTCAACTCGTCCGTTATCCCTTCTGATTTTTATCCTCCTGTTTCTTAGCAGCTGTTTTTCATTTGGCCAAGGTTCCCCCGATCAAATAGATCGAGTGAGAGTAGGAGCTGAGATTTTTATGGATTCCCGGCTGGATGAAGTTGCCGGCCTGCGTCTCGGGTTGGTGATGAACCCTACTGCACGGATCGGTGAAAGACATGTACTGGATCTCCTTCTAAAGACCGAGGCGAGAGTGTCCGCACTCTTTGCTCCGGAGCACGGGTTCCGGGGTGAAGCGGGAGCCGGAGATAAAATAGAGGATGGGGTGGATCAGGAGTCGGGCCTTCCGGTGTATTCTCTTTACGGCGAGAATAGAAAACCGACGCAGGCGATGCTGGAAGAGATCGATCTGCTGATCTTTGATATGCAGGATGTGGGGGCCCGGTTCTATACCTACATCGCCACGCTTGGGGGAGTCATTGAGTCCGCCGCGGAAGCGGGAATACCTATCTGGATTTTGGATCGTCCCAATCCGGCCGGCGGGGACTATGTGAGTGGTTGGCTGCTGGAGAAGGAGTTTGAGTCTTTTGTGGGTCCCTATCCCATACCGATTGCCCACGGTCTGACAATGGGGGAGATAGCCAGGATGATGGTGGGAGAGCGGTGGATCGATTTTGATGAGGAGCCTGATTTGGAGGTGGTGGAGATGGAGGGGTGGAGGCGTGAGATGAAGTGGCCCGATACCGGATTAAACTGGGTTCCGCCGTCCCCCAATCTGCCGACGTTTGAACATGCCTACTTCTATCTTGGAAATGTTTTTTACGAAGGTACAACCATGTCTGAAGGGAGAGGCACGGAGGATCCTTTTCTGACCCTGGGGGATCCGGGTGTTCGCCTGGATGATTCACAGCTGGAATATTTACAATCTCTGTCTGAATCGATTTTGGTAGAGCATACAGAGTTTATTCCGCACTCGATACCGGGGGTGGCACCGAATCCAAAACATCAGGGTGTGAGGTGTTACGGTGTAAAAGCCCGGATTAAAGATTATAATTTCGATCCGGTCAGAACAGGGCTTGAAATCTTCACTACTCTGTTCAATGCGACAGAGGATGTTGAGATTCGCTCTTTTCTCTATCTTTTGGCTGGAACTAGAGAAATTGACAGGATTATTGAGGGCGAATTGAGTGCTATGGAGGTTGATTTTGAACTTGAATCCTATCTTGAACAGCGCAGGCCTTATTTGATCTATTAGGAGTGCAATGTATCCGTTTCCCGGGCTGTTCAGGCAGTGAGAAAAGTTGAGAAGATGAAGCCCACCGAAACCAACGTACCCCTCAAATTTTGAAATGTTCTGCCGATAGCGAGAAATTTCCTGCAGAAGCGGTTATGATGGGAAATGCCGCTTGCGTTTATGAGCGCATTTTCTGCCTGCGCCACTCATAACAAATCAGGGCTGCACTGACCGATGCATTCAGCGACTCCACGTTATTGAACATGGGGATTCCCAGTAAAAAATCGCAGTGTTCGCCGGTCCTTTTTCGCAGCCCCCGGCCTTCATTGCCGATTACAAACGCCATCGGTACATCATACGTCTGATCCCAGATCGTCTCCGAACCTTCCAGGCTCAATCCGGCAATCCAGAAGGACTTCTCTTTTAAAGAGAGAATCGCCTGATTCAGATTAACCGTTCGCACGATGGGGATCACCCCCGCTGTTCCGGCAGAGGTTTTAAAAACGGTGGAATTGACTGGTGCCTGCCGGTGTTTGGGAACAATTACCGCATCCATACCTGCTGCAGCTGCGGTTCTCAGAATCGCACCAAAATTATGCGGATCTTCGATTTCATCGAGCAGCAGTACAGCCATGTCCTTATGAGGCTCGAGATCTGCCAGCCACTCGTCAAATTCATGATAGAGCGCCATCGAAGTTTGAGCGACCACTCCCTGATCGTTGACAGGCCCTACGAGCTCGTAAAGTCGTTTTCCGGGAACATCTGTAACCGGAATCCTGTTTTCAGAACAGAGAGAGAGGATCGAAGACAGACTTCTCTTTTGGATCCCGGACTTCACATAGACCTTTTCAACCTGTTCAGGAGCTCTCTGAAGAACTTCTTCAACAGGCTTTCTTCCGTAAATAAATTGTTCACCACTATCAGACATATAAATCAGTTCCCACGATCAATCGAGATTTCTAAATCACCTTGAAAAACTATACATTATTCATACAAGATCATAAAGGAAGATGAATATGGCACGAAATCAAAAAAAAATTGGTTCGGAATTACATTCTGATGCCAGTCGCCTTAAAAATATTCACGAGCGGAACCGAATCCCTAAAATGATTGTACTGCTGTCGAATATCCGGCTGTTGATTCCTTTTCTTTCCGGAATGCTGCAGGTAGTTGCCGGGCTGGTACTGATCTCTATCACGATTATGGGAATTATTCAGCCGCTCTGGCTTTCCGCAATGTTCAGTATATTGGGTAGTATAACGAGTATGATGGGTGTTTTGCTCCTCTATTACTCCTTTGCAGCAGAGCACAGCCTGGAAACGTTAATTAACCAGGCCATCAAACGGGTCATCAACTCCCAGAATTGAATATCGATCAGCCACCCCTATACTTCGGTAAGCCGTTTCTGGTTATAGCTCACAGAGGCGCCAGTTTTGCAGCGCCTGAGAATACGTTTGCTGCCTTTACTCTGGCAGCCGGGATGAAGGCAGACATGATTGAACTGGATGTCCAGTTGTCAGCTGACGGAATTCCTGTCGTTTTTCATGACGATCATCTGGACGACCGTACGAATGGAACCGGACTGATATCGGACCTTGAACTTCGGGAAATAAAAAAACTGGATGCCGGTTTCTGGTACTCCCCGGAATTTTCAGGGGAGCGTATTCCTTCGTTAGATGAAGTTCTGAAGTGGGCGAAAGGGAGGATTTTGCTAAATATTGAAATCAAGCCTGCTAAAGCAGAAATAGATGCCCTGACCGGTTCAGAATCGATGACAACTCATTTTGAGACGAGTGAGTCAGGCGCAGAGAAAAAAGTACTGGAACTGATCAGAAAGCATGAGATGAACCATCAGGTTGTGATCTCCAGTTTCAGCTATCCGGTTTTGAGAAGAGTCCGGAATGCAGATAAAACCCTTCCGACAGCAGTTCTGTACAATCCGAAAATTTCAGGGAGCAGCAGTCCCCCGGAATTGGTCCGCTTGCTGGGAGCCCACGCATTTCACTGTAGCAGTGAGCAGATAACAAGTTCCCGGGCAGCCCAACTGAAGGAGGAAAAAATTCCATTTTTAATATATACCGTGAACGATCCGGATGAAATGGACAAGCTTATCGGGCTGGGAGCAGCTGGAATATTTACAGACAAACCCGATCTGTTGAGGAAGGTTTACAAAGCTCGCTGAGAGTGAATTTATATCAAAAAAAGGGTATTTTGTCAGGTTTTGGTTTGAATGGTAGTGCCGAGCCTGCTATTTTCACTTTTTCATTAAACATTATGTAAATATCACATGGCTACTAAATATATCTTTGTCACGGGAGGTGTTACTTCATCCCTCGGGAAGGGAATCATCTGTGCTTCATTGGGCAGGTTATTAATTGCAAGAGGGCTTAGGGTAACCATTCAGAAACTGGACCCTTATATCAATGTCGACCCGGGCACCATGAATCCCTACGAGCACGGGGAGGTGTATGTAACCGATGACGGCGCAGAGACTGACCTGGATCTGGGACACTATGAGCGCTTCCTCGGAATAAGGACCTCTCAGAAAAATAATGTAACAACCGGCCGTATTTACTACGATGTGATCAGCAAGGAACGCCAGGGAGCCTATCTGGGAAAAACAGTTCAGGTTATCCCTCATATCACGGATGAGATCAAATCGCATGTAAAATCTCTCGGGGAATCCGAAAATTATGATGTGGTGATCATAGAAGTTGGCGGTACGGTAGGCGACATCGAGTCCCTGCCCTATATTGAGGCGATGAGGCAGTTGCGATATGACGTCGGGCGTCAAAATACCCTCTCCATTCACCTTACTCTGGTCCCTTATATGGCAGCCGCCGGTGAGTTGAAAACCAAACCGACACAACACTCTGTAAAAACTCTTTCCGAAAGCGGAATGAGTCCGGATATTTTGGTCTGCCGCTCCGAGTACCCGCTGGATGGAGCTATCCGAAGAAAAATTGCTCTTTTTTGTAATGTGGAGAATGAAGATGTCATCGCCTCACTGGATGCAGACACCATCTATGAGGTCCCTCTGCTTATGCAGGAAGAAGGGCTCGATTCCAGGGTGATCGAAAAGTTGAATCTGCCCGCTAAAAATGCAGATCTGACTTCCTGGAAAGAATTTGTTCACAAAGTTAAAAATCCGTCTGAAACGGTTTCTGTTGCCTTGGTAGGAAAATATGTTGAGCATCAGGACGCTTACAAATCGATTACCGAAGCGCTGATTCACGGCGGGGCGATCAGTGACGCCCGGGTTCGGATGAAATGGGTTCAGTCGGATTACCTGAACGAGGAGAATGTTGAGGAGATGCTGGGAGATGTTTCAGCAGTTCTGGTGGCTCCCGGATTTGGAGAGCGCGGAATCGACGGCAAACTGACAGCGGTTACCTATGCCAGGGAAAATGGCATACCGTTTCTCGGGATCTGTTTAGGTATGCAGTGTGCAGTTATTGAGTTCGCCAGAAATTGCGCGGGAATAAAGGAAGCTGACAGTACTGAATTCAAGCCCGAATCAACCCATCCTGTAATTGACTATATGGAAGAGCAGAAAGAAATCTCTGCTGTGGGTGCAACCATGCGGCTCGGAAAATATGAATGTAAACTGAGTGAAGGTTCCAAAAGTCGTGAGATTTATGACAGTGAACTCATCTATGAACGCCACCGGCACCGGCTGGAGCTGAATAACAAGTATCGGGATCAGCTGGAAAAGACGGGATTATCCATTGCAGGCGTCAACCCTGAGACCAGTCTGGTGGAAATCGTAGAGATCGCATCGCACCCGTGGTTTATTGGAGTGCAATTTCATCCGGAGCTGAAAAGCACCGTCAATGAACCTCACCCGCTCTTTGTGGGCTTTGTAGAGGCGGCCCTGGAGTATTCAGGAAAGAAGCAGCAATCCAGAATCAAGGCTCTCTAAATTCCCCTACACCATGTACACCCACGTACTTCGGAACAGATCCTGCGCTATCATTACAAGCGGGGAGTGGATTCTGTTGTTAAAACATCAGGCTCCCTCCAGGAAGGAACCCATCTGGCTTCCGCCGGGAGGGGGAATTGAATTTGGAGAAACGATGGAGCAGGCGGTTGTACGGGAGGTGAAAGAGGAGACGGGCCTCTTTATCAAACCGGTACGTCTTCTCTGGATCCACGAATTTATTGAGCCCCCGTTGCATGCCATCGAATATTATTTTGAGTGTGATGTGACAGGAGGCTCTTTAAAGTTGGGTGAAGACCCGGAGCATGGAAAAGAGAGTCAAATCCTGAAGGATCTGAAATTTGTTTCGTTCCGGGATATCGAATCCCTTCCCGTCTATCCTAAATTTATAAAAGAGGCTATTTTAGCCGGTGATCCTTTTCCCTCTGGAATCTGCTACATCACTGCCGGAGCGGGAGGCTAGTATGAATGGTACGGGTACCCTACCCACCTGTAAACTTTGGAGATCCCCCATCTCATAGCTGTGAGCGATTACAATCATGACCAACCTGGAAAGGATCGGTGAAAAGTGGGTGCCGGTACTTCTGCCCATATCACGTATAAAATAAAATGAACAATAATCCGTAATCTGTCCGGTTCAACCCCTACAGCATAATGAGAAAAACAGTTATTCTATTGATCGCCCTGTTTCTGATGAAAGCATGTTCGGAACCACCTTCCGGTAATGAATTTATCCTCTTCAACGTCAACGGGTACTCCCTCGACTCAGCAGGTGAGCTTTTTCAATTTGATGCGATCGTTGTCAGTGAGGGGAAAATGGAAGCGACCGGTACAGGGGAGGTACTGGAAAAAAATTATCCGCAGATTACCCGCCGGATAGATGGCGGTGGACGGACTCTTCTTCCGGGTATCATTGATGCGCATGCACACGTCATGGGCCTGGGGATCCGTGAGCTGGATGTGAACCTGGCCGGTATCCGGAGTCTTGAAGAGGTTCTCCGGGTTCTGGAGGAGTTTGCAGAAGCTCATCCTGAACGGGAGTGGATTACCGGGAGGGGGTGGAATCAGGAATTGTGGAGTGTGAATGAGTTTCCCACTGCTGCTGATCTGGATCGCATCATACCCGACAGGCCGGTCTATCTTACACGGGTAGACGGCCATGCCACCTGGGCCAACAGTGAAGCGATGAAACGGTTCGGTATTAGCAGAGAGACTCCCGATCCCCGCGGGGGCCTGATTCACCGCGATCATAGCGGCGATGCGACGGGAATCTTTGTGGACACCGCCATGGAGCCGCTCGCTTCGGTCATTCCCGAACGTACAAACGAGGAGCTGGAACTGGCGCTTGAGCTCGCACTGAATGAAATGGCCCGGTACGGTATCACCTCGGTACATGACGCTGGGATTGGGACTTTTGAGTGGAATCTATATAAAAAGTTTGCCGAAGAAGGACGGCTTAAAACCCGGATCTATGCGATGATTGGCGGGACGGGTGCTGCATTTGACCAGCTGGCTTCAAATGGAATTATACCGGGGTATGCAGAGGATATGCTGGCCCTGCGAAGTGTCAAAATCTCGGCGGATGGTGCGCTTGGCAGCAGGGGGGCCGCCTTGCTTGAGGATTACCAGGACGATAGTGGAAATCGGGGACTTCTCTTTTATGATCAGCAGGAATTGAATGAGATGCTTCTGAAAGGAGCAGAAGCAGGCTTTCAGATGAATATCCATGCGATCGGTGATGCGGCCAACCGGCAGGTATTGGATGCATTTGAGGCTCTGTTTGAGCAGCTGAATGGCCAGACTGATTTACGTCACAGGATTGAACATGCTCAGATCGTGGATCCGGAGGATATACCCAGGTTTACCGATTATCATCTGATCGCTTCGATGCAACCCTCCCACGCCACAAGTGACATGAATATGGCGGAAGAGAGGGTAGGTGGCGAGCGGATCCTCTCTTCTTATGCCTGGCAGACCTTTCTCGGCCAGGGAACGGTTATTGCCGGAGGTTCCGATTTTCCAGTGGAGGAGGTCAGCCCATTTTATGAATTACATGCAGCAGTGACGCGCCAGGATCATGAAGGGATGCCGCCGGGAGGTTGGTACGGGGAGCAGCGGATGAGCCGTATTGAAGCTTTGCGGGCGTTTACAATCGATGCAGCCTATGCAGCTCATCAGGAGGAAATTCTCGGGACACTGGAGCCCGGTAAATGGGCTGATTTTATATTGACAGATCAAGATTATTTTGACCTTCCCGCTTCGGATATATGGAAAATCAACGTTCTGGAGACCTGGGTAGGCGGAACGAAAGTGTATGAAAATTATGAATAACATGGAGAAGATGAAGATACGACTGCATCAGCTCAGTCCTGTCGTCGGAGATCTTGATAACAACAAAGATCTCATTCTGGAGGCACTTCGCTCTGCTGAATCGGATGGTGTGGAGCTATTGGTTCTGCCTGAGATGTGCCTGACTGCATATCCTGCCATGGACCTTCTCGAATCAGAGCGATTCAGAGAACGTTGTTATGAACTTAACCGGCAGATTGCTGAAGCGACCGGTGAGACCGCCCTGATTTTTGGAACGATTCTTCCTGCAGTAGAAAAAGATAGCCGCAAGATGCACAATAGTGCGATACTTGCCCGCCATGGTGAGATCGTCCGGGTGTTTCATAAAACCTTGCTCCCGACCTATGATATTTTTGACGAACTACGATACTTTGAACCCAATAAAGTTTTTGAAACCGCTGAACTGAATGGATTTCAAATAGGGGTTACCATTTGTGAAGATCTTTGGCAGCATCATAACGAGGACCCTGATCACAGCTATTCGGTAGATCCTGCACATGAACTGACCCGTTGCGGTGCCAGACTGATTATCAACATTTCGGCATCCCCCTTTACAAATACCAAACATGAGAGCCGTCGCCGCATGCTCCGTTACCATTCAGAAAAACTGAATGTCCCAGTACTCTACTGCAATCAGACCGGAGGCCATACAGATGTGATCTTTGACGGGGATTCTGCTGCCCTGAACAGCAGGGGGGAGCTCATCGCAGCTGCCAGGCCGTTTACACCCGGCCATTTGGACGTCATCGCAGAAATCAGCTCCGAAGGAGTCGAATTGACCGGGTCGCCGGGAGAGATTTCAGCCTACCCCGAAAGAGGCCCGGCACGCCAGTTTGAAGCGATTGTCACCGGCCTGAAGGATTATCTGAATCGTTCCGGAGTTACCAGGAAGGTGCTGTTGGGCCTGAGCGGCGGAATAGATTCGGCTCTTGTAGCTGTCCTTGCAGCGGAGGCAGCGGGGCCTGAAAATGTCACAGCGATCACCATGCCGACCCGCTTCTCTTCGGAAGGGAGCGTTACCCACTCCAGATTACTTGCCGAAAATCTGGGGATCACCCTGCTGGAAATCCCGATACAGCAGATCTTCGAGTCAGCACTTGAGAAACTGGGGCCTCAATTCGGGGGAGCGTCGTTTGGTGTGGCAGAAGAGAATTTGCAAAGCAGGATCCGCGGGATGCTGCTGATGAGTTATGCTAACAAATTTGGCGGTTTTGTAATTCCGGGAGGAAATAAATCTGAATATGCCACAGGCTATGCCACCCTTTACGGAGACATGAATGGTGCACTTGCCATCATCGGGGACCTCTATAAAACAGAAGTCTATAAAATGGCGGAATGGCTCAACCGGCACTACTATAAAAAAGAGATGATCCCCGATATTATCCTCCGAAAAGCCCCCAGTGCCGAACTCAGGCCGGATCAAAAAGACAGTGACAGTTTACCGGAATACGAGGTGTTGGATAACATACTTTATCACTATATTGAACAGGGAAAAGATGCTGCAGCCATTGCGGAAAAAGGTTACAGCCGCAGTTTGGTTGATGAGGTAATACGTCTTACGGACCGGAGTGAATTCAAGCGAGCTCAGGCCGCCCCAATTCTGAAACTGAGTCGTAAATCATTTGGTTCGGGCCGGCGCTTTCCCATTGTCCAGCAGTGGACTCCAAATCAGCAGAAGCTGTAGAATTTGAGTAAATCTGTGAATACGTTAGCAAATTTTTAATCAGACAACCGAACACAAGGTATTTAAGTTCAACGCATGAAAAAATCGATTTTATTGCTGATAGCTGTCCTGAGTACAACTACACTCTTCGCACAGTCAGAGCAGCATCGTTCAGCAGAATCAGGCCCTTCTTTAAAGCTCCTGCCCTACTCCAATCCCCTTATTGAGAAAAGGGAAATTCCGGATCTTACCGATGCAGAAATCTCATTTAACGAAACCGATACTGAATTTCTGAGAAGAATTTCAGATGTCTATAAGTTGCATGTACTCTCTATTGATGCCCAGGTTCAGGGCGACTTGATAGAAGCGGAAAATTACATTAATGAATCGTTTGCATCGATTCAGTCCCTGATGGATGACTATCCGGAAATCCAAAATAACCGACGCTTCTCAGAACTCTACAGATCGGTCATGGCAGAGCACAGTGAATTCTACGGAATTGCAGAAGTTCAGCGGGAAACGGAGGGAGATATTTTCGAGATCCGGGAAGAACTCTTTTCAGAACAGGGCGACTGGATTTCTGACGGGTATTCCCTGCCTGAAAATCTCACGTTTAACCGAACCGACGTGCCGTTAATTCAGAATGAACATGTGAACCGCCATCTGATGTATTATACATTGCGGCGACCCGACGTTATGGAAACTTGGCTGGAGAGATCAGAGTACTATTTCCCGATGATGAAGGAGATATTTGAAGAGGAAGGGGTACCGGTAGAATTGATACACCTCTCCATGATTGAGAGCGGTCTGGTTCCGACAGCCAGAAGCTGGGCATCTGCCGTCGGATTATGGCAATTTATTGCCGCCACCGGACGGTTTTATGACCTGGATGTTAACTGGTGGGTGGATGAGCGAAGGGATCCTATTAAATCGACACGTGCGGCAGCGCAGCATCTGAAAGATCTTTATGAGGTATGGAATGATTGGCATCTGGCTCTCGCCAATTACAATCTGAGCCCGCGCGGACTGCGCAGGGGAATTCGGGCGGCTGGCGGAGTTGAGGATTACTGGGCCGCCTATCCGCATCTTCCGCGGGAGACGAGAGGCTATGTTCCCGGCTATATTGCAGCAACTATGATCGCTTTGAATCCAGAAGAGTTCGGATTTCAAAGACCGCGTAACGGGAGGGTTTATCAGTTTGACGTTGTGGAAGTAGATGGTCTGATGCCACTGGAGGAACTTGCCACCGCAGCCGGTATCACTTTAGAAGAACTGAAGGAGTACAATCCTGAACTGCTGAGATGGGCCACACCCCCGGTAGAGAGCTACTCTCTGAAAATCCCACGAGGGGGAGTTGACCAGTTTTTGGCGGCTTATCAGGAGATCCCGAAAGAGAACAGGGCATCATCTGTCACCATGCATACCGTAGCCCGGGGTGAGTCGCTGGGTATCATTGCAAATAGATATGGCACATCTGTTAGAGCCCTTTATGAATCCAACGAAAAACTGAGCAATGTGATCCATCCCGGTCAAACAATTGTTGTACCAGTGGCCTCCGCCGGGAATAGCAGAGGTTCCTCGGGAAGTGCCTCTTCAGCTGATATCGCTGAGAACAGATCCTCTTCAGGAAGCAGTTCTTCTGGTAGCTCTTCTTCGGGCAGCTCGTCATCAACTTCTGGAAATACTCAGGCACCTGCCAATACCACATCCGTTACCTATGTAGTGAAGAGCGGAGACACCATAGGCCACATTGCTGAATGGCATGATGTGCGGTCGTGGCAGATTCGCAACTGGAACAATATCGGTGACGTTATTCGGGCGGGGCAGCGTCTGGTTATTCACGTTCCATCCGATAAAGCGGATTATTACAGACAAGTGGATTCTTTTACTTTTGCACGCAAGCAGGAGCTGGAGAGAAGGCAGCGGGCGGGTGAAGATATTTTTGCGCTTTACTCCGGAAACTCGTCCGGTGGCGGGGATGTTGTCGAGTATACGGTCAGAAGGAATGACACCTTGATCGGTATTGCAAGGAACCACGGGGTTTCTGTTTCAGCTATTCAAAAGGTGAATAATCTGAGCGGATCCCGGATCTATGCAGGTCAAAATCTCATCATCCGTAAATAGACCGGAGCTCTATGAGATCACGCGCAGCTAAATTATTGGCCGCAGGAATTTTATCACTTTTGCTGCTGTTTCTCTTTGCATTCCAGAGAAACAACGATCTATTTTTTCAGATAACAAAGCAGATAACGATTTTCGGTGATGTGTACAGGGAAGTAGCTGTCCACTATATCGATGAAATATCTCCTGAAAAACTGATGCGCAAAGGAATCGACTCCATGCTGGAGTCGTTGGATCCTTACACACTCTATGTACCCGAAGGGGAGCAGCACCAGCTGGAGATCTTGTCGACAGGTTCCTATGGTGGTGTGGGGATTGAGGCGGGCTACAGAGGGGAAGATATTGTAATTATTGCTCCTCATCCCGGTTACCCTGCTCATAGGGCCGGGTTGCGTGCCGGAGATATTATCCGCTCAATTGATGGTGTGGAGATCCATAAGATGGAGCCGGCTGAAGTCCGGGAGATGACCGTCGGCAATCCCGGCTCTGTCCTGGAAATCGTGATTGAACGCCCCGGTATATCGGAGCCGATATCCTTCTCTCTTGTAAGAGAACGGATCGAAGTCAAGAATATCACCCTTTCATCGAGGGTGGGGGATAACGATGAGCTTGGATATGTACAGCTTGCAAGATTTGGGAAAAATGCTGCGGAAGAACTCAGAACGGTGCTGCTCGATTTCCAGAATGAAGGGAACCTGGAAGGCCTGATCCTAGATTTGAGAAATAACCCGGGCGGGCTCCTGAATGAGGCTGTTGAAATTGTAGACAAATTTATCGAACCGGGAGTTACCATCGTGGAAACGAGAAGCAGGGTGGGTTCTAACAATAGCATACTCTCTACACAGGAGGTGCCACTTTTTGAGAATCTGCCCGTGGTCATTCTGATTAACAAAGGGAGCGCAAGTGCCTCAGAAATCGTTGCGGGCGCGCTGCAGGATCTGGACAGGGCCGTCATCCTGGGGGAAACCAGTTTTGGTAAAGGGTTGGTTCAGACCATTCGTCCGCTCTCTTACAACACCTCTCTGAAGCTGACCATTGCAGAATATTTTATTCCAAGCGGCAGGGGGATTCAGGCATTGAACTACACACATGATGAGACCCTGCCTGTAACAGATAAGGACTCCAGAGGAAGGGAGTTTAGAACCAGAAATGGAAGAATCGTAACGGATGGCAACGGTATCGAGCCCGATATACGAATCGAAAGCATGGAACCATCCCTCTTGGAAGTGGCACTCCAGAAAGAGAACAGATATCTCTTTTTTATTAATAACCTGTTGCAAAACGAGGAGGCCACCCAGATGCCGGACAACCTTTTCGAGCAGTTTACACGCACTCTTGTCGAGGAACAGTTTACTTTCCAGACGCCGGCAGACCGTCATATCTCTGCACTTAGAGAAGATCTGGATCATTTCCTGAGCAAAGAGAGTGCTGAGGATCACATTTCCAGTCTTGAATCCCTGGTGAGGGATTATAAAATTCATCAGATGTATGAACATCAGAAAGCGATAGAGGCAGAGCTCACCATACAGTGGTTGCGGCAGACGGGTGTGAAAGAGGGAGACAAGGAGATCCTCGGGCTCGACAGTTCCATTCAGACGGCAGTTGAAATCATCGGAAATCCTTATAAATACCAAACCGTATTACGACCCTGATTTGGGAAAAGCAGATTTACATATACATACCAATGCCTCTGATGGCGGGCAGGACCCTGAGCAGGTACTCAGAATGGCCGTTCGAAAGGGGCTGAAAACGGTCTCCATTACAGACCATGATACCATTCAGGGGTATCTGTCAGTCCGGGACAAGGCCGAAGGAATGGGGTTGCAGCTTATATCGGGCGTTGAAGTCTCCTGCCTCTGGAATCGTCGGGAAATCCACATTCTTGCCTATAATTTTGATGCGGAGGATCCCGGCGTTGTTGAGCTGCTTTTCCGACAGAGCCGGGCGCGGAAAAAAAGAATGAAACAGATTGTGGAATACCTTCAGGGAAAAGGTGTGGATATAGAGTATGATGAAGTGATGGCAGAAGCCTACGGTGGAAATGTAGGAAGGCCTCATGCTGCAGTGATCCTGGTGAAAAAAGGGTACGCTGTCTCGATACAGGATGCGTTTATTCGCTACCTGTCAAATGAAGGAATCCGTGAGATCAGCACTGATTATGCGCCTCTGGATAGCGTGTTGGAAACCTTTAAAGAGGCAGGAGGCGTGCTCTCTGTTGCGCATCCCGGGCCCGTCTACTCAGACAGTGAGCTTATCCGATTAATTGGGGAAGGAATGGACGGAATTGAATGTATCCATCCGAGTCATAACTTTGATAAACAAAAACGATATACTGAGATAGCCGCCTCAAATCATCTGCTTATTACGGGGGGCAGTGACTTTCATGGCCATGGATCCACCGAGACGAGTTACGAACCCTATCTGGGTACGGTCGCTATTAGTAACAAGCATGTGGAGGCCTTATTACGTCTGTCGGAAAACAGGCGTCTGATACTGAAGAATTAACTAAATAATTAGAAAACAATGAGTAAATTAGAGATGAAACAGCCCGATTGGAGTCATATAAAAGTGGCAGTTGTGGTTTCCAGATGGAACTCGTTTATCACCGACGAGATGGCTCGGTCGGCGGTTGAAACCCTGAAAGGGAAAGGGATCACCGATGCCAATATTGTAGAAGCGTACTGTCCCGGATCCTTTGAATTACCGCTGGCTTGCCGCTGGTTTATGCAACAAAAAGAGATCGACGGAGTTGTTGCCATCGGTGTTGTCATACGCGGGGGGACCCCGCACTTTGAATATGTATGTGATGCAGTAACACGGGGAATCACCGATCTGAATATTGAATTTGGCAAACCGGCATCCTTC
>CALKWT010000254.1 GCA_938003885.1 uncultured Balneolaceae bacterium
CAAATTTTAGCGCAAAAGACATAGAACGGTGTGACAAGCAACGAACACAACCGCTGGGCCTACTGGTCGCTCGCCGGTGATCTCTATTCCCGGCTGGAGCACCCCTCGGCCGACGGAACCGATGGCCCGGCTGCTACGCCCGACTTCTCTCTGAGCTGGTCGCAGGCGTATGGTAGTTTTGATGCCGCCGAGCAAGATGCCCGTTTCTACCGGAACATGCTTGTTGTACCCGAGCATCTGAGGGATCTGAGCAGTGTGGATCCTGCCAACGATGAAGATCACTACTTCTGCACCACCCCTGAAGAGTTTGAAACCGACAAGGGGCTGCTTCGCGGCATCATCTGGGGGCCGAGGAAGGGAGATGATGGAAATTTCCTGCGGTGTGATGACGGCCGTTTCCGAATCTATCCGGTGATCAACGAACGGACCCGGGGCGGGGATCTGGAGTATGTGAACCATACACTGAATGTGGACTTCACTCTGGAGGGACGCCTGCACAACACCGGCTACCGCTTCTCCAAGTATCAGTGCAGCCGTACCTCAGAAAACTGCAACACATTCAGCAGTGTGGATCTGGTGCTGATTCGTCTCGGTGAGGTCTATCTGAACCGTGCAGAAGCGAAATTCCGACTGGGCGACAGCGCGGGCGCTCTGGAAGATATCAACTTCCTGCGGGCTGCCAGAAATGCCCGTCCCGATCAGGTACCGCCGCCGCTTGCCTCACTCGATGCAAACATACTGCTCCGCGAGCGCGGGTTTGAACTCTACTGGGAGGGGCACCGGCGCAGCGATCAGATCCGTTTCGGGCGCTACGAAGATTCGTGGACCGAGAAGAACAGCAGCGATCCCAACAAACGTCTCTTTCCGATTCCGCAAAGTGCGATTGACGGAGCCTCCAACGCCGGAGACTTCCTGACGCAGAATCCGGGCTATTAATTCATCGCCTGAACACCGGCACTTTTACGGAAGGCTGTTTGTGAGGCTTCGGGCTTGAACCTGAACCCCATAAACGGCCTTCTTTTTTAACAGATGGATAACCGACGAATTATGCACTCTATATACTTTCTGCTCCTCCTCCTTCTTGCTGCCTTACCGGGCGAACCTGCCTCTGCACAATCGAACGGCCGGGAGAGTGCAGAGCCCGAAACTGTGATCATCAGCGGGGTGGCCACGCCCCGGGACCACTACACCTACCGCCTGGAACCGTTCAGCGTACCGGCGCATACCGGCCGCATTGAGGTGGATTTTGAATATACAGGCCGGGGTGATTTTGCTGAAATAGAGATCGGGCTGTTCGACCCCCACGGGTTTCGTGGAACCAGCCGCTTCTCAAAAGGTTCTTTTGAAGTGGGCCGCTACGAAGCGACCCCATCGTACTTTCCCGGATTCATGCCGGCAGGGGAGTGGCAGGTCTCTCTCGGTTTTCCGACGGTCCGGCAGGAGTCCGAATACAGGATTACACTCCGTCTCTACCCAGAAACAAGCTCCGGGTTTATTGCTCCCCGCGCCCAACCTCTGAAATCGGGACCCGGCTGGTATCAGGGGGATTTTCACACCCATACCGGGCACAGTGACGCTTTCGGCTGCCACGACACCCGCGGCGAGCATTCCCCCTGCCAGGTTTACCAGGTGGCTGAGTCTGCTCATCGGGCCGGCCTCGACTTTGTGGCGGTGACCGATCACAACACCGTGAGCCATTACCACGATCTTCGCGGGCTGCAGCCCTCCTTTCCCGATCTGCTGCTGATCCGCGGGCAGGAGATCACGACCTTCTACGGGCATGCCAATCTCTACGGGGTTGGTCTACCGGTGGATTTCAGGATCGGGTATGAAGGACGGAACGTCGGCCACATTCAGGAAGAGAGTGAAGAGCTGGGGGGTCTCTTTTCAATCAACCATCCCGGCAGAGAGACAGGAGCCCGCTGCACCGGCTGCGGATGGAGTGCCGACAGTACCGACTACGCTCGTCTGGAAGCCCTTGAAATCGTCAACAGTACCCATGTAGAGACCGATATTTCAGGAATCCCTTTCTGGCACAATCTGCTGAATCAGGGGTATCGGATCACAGGGATTGGTGGAAGCGACGATCATGCCGCCGGTTTTGGCAACTCCCATCCGGGGACGCCGACCACGGTGGTCTGGGCCGCTGAGCTGTCGGAAGCCGCCATTCTGGATGGGGTTCGCTCCGGGCGGGTCTACCTGAAAACAGACAGTGCTGAAACCCCAGACCTCAGCTACTATGCCGATGCAGGCTATGAAACCTGGCAGATGGGCAGCACGATCTATCTGGCAGAGCTGCCGGTTGAAGGGCCGGTGAAGTTTCATGCTGTGACCCTGCAGCAGGAGGGACTCACAGCGGAGTGGATCCAGAATGGAGAGGTGGTTGCGGTTCAGCAGGCCGGCGAACCCAACGAAGAGGGAAAGATTACCTTCAGCTACATCCCCGGAACCAGAGAAGAGGGGTGGGTCCGGCTCAATTTGCGGCGCAACGGCACGATTACCGTGATCTCCAACCCTATTTATTTGAGGTAGAAGGGTTTGGCAGGAACGGGAACATCCCTCCGAAAAACAGGTTCTCATTGTCTTTGAGTAGCTAAACCAGTACTTTGAAAATCACCATTTTACAGGTTCTATTTTGTAGAATTCTGCTTGCCAGAGAGCTCTCAGGATGGGGATAGGCTAAGACAGAGTGCAAAATAGACACACTGAGCTGGTTGTGGCATACGCCGTGTTAACTTTGAGAACCATCAGGTTGTGCAGTGCCCCTTGGGACTGCAGAAATATGAATTACTTCAGGCTTTATCAGACGTCACGTTTTTTGAAAACAAACGGGGTTACGACATTTTATTTAACGCATAAGCGAAGAGGGGGAAGCTATGGCATCGCTTAAATCGCAAGCTTCCAAAGGTGTTATCTGGACAGCCGCTGAACGATTTGGACAGCAGCTGATACAAGCTGTGGTATTTGTTATCCTGGCTCGTCTGCTTACCCCCGAAGATTTCGGGTTGATTGCCATGCTGATGATCTTCTTTGCCGTTGCACAAAGCTTTATAGACAGCGGGATGGGGCAGGCACTCATTCGTCTGAAAGAAATTACAGATGAAGACCGCTCGACGGTTTTCTGGTTCAATCTACTGATATCGCTTCTCTTCTATGGCATTCTGTATGCAATCGCTCCTGCAATCGCCAGATTTTACGATCAGCCGGCGCT
>CALKWT010000255.1 GCA_938003885.1 uncultured Balneolaceae bacterium
AATGTGTGAGAAATCTATTGTCTGGAGCCATAAAGAGATTGCGACAAAGAGCAGTGGAAATGATGGCTCCAGAGTGATCCGGGAGACCCGTCTACGTTAATCTCTGCCGAAAAACATGTTTGACGAGTTTAAACATGCTGGGCTATTCGGGTAGAAAACTTCTACATCCCGAAATAATTGGAAGACCATTCATTACAACCTTCATTCTGCCCCCTCTTAACCAGTAGAGCATGATTTCATGAGTAAGAGTAGAGGAAATCTTGTAAGGCTCCATGAGATTGAACTTCTGGTTTAGCCACTATATGAATAAGCGTAAAAGAAATATTGAAGAGCTTCTTGCTGAGGATTCATTTGTGCGGTGGATCAACAACGTAGCTGATTCCACTGAAACAAAATTCTGGCAAGAGTGGCTGAGCAGGGATCCCCTCAATGTCTGGATGTATGAGGAAGCTGCAGAGCTCTATCGAGACCTCAGATTCGAAGAGGAGGATGCCGAAACCGCAGCAGAATTAGAAAAACTGGAAAAGTCACTTCTGAGATCTGAGACTCTCGCTAAGTTTAAAACAAGAAGCAGAAATAAACGCACCAACTACCGGTATCTGTTTGCGTTAGCTGCGATCCTGTTGCTTGCGTTCATGGCCTTATGGAATACCCAAAAGACGGGTATGATTGATTCAGATCTAACACAAAATAATTATGTGAAGATAGAGACAAAATACGGGCAAATTCAGCGGATACAATTTCCCGGGGAGTCATCGGTCATTCTGAACGCAAACTCAACGTTGCGATATTCCGAACCCTTTTTAAACGATCAGACCACGCTCTATCTGGAAGGAGAGGCGTATTTTGATATTCAAGCGCCTTCAGACAGCCAGGGAGAACCGAGAGAGCTGAAAATCTATACTCCTGATGGGATGATTACGATCCTGGGGACTAAATTTAATGTAAACACAAGAGATGGGCTTACAACAGTTGTTTTGGAGCAGGGGAAAGTGAATTTGGTGAAAAACCCCGCCCAGACAGGCCAAGTTGAAAAAAGTTACCTGATGTCACCCGGTGAGCTTGCTCTTTTTTCAAACTCAGGGGATGGGTTTCAGGTGCGAAACGTACATACGGATCTATATACATCATGGACAGAGCTAGCATGGGTTTTCGATAATACACCCCTCTCTGATATTGCAAAGAGAATTGAAAGCACCTACGGATTGGAAGTCATTATTAAAGAGACAGAAACTGCACAGATGAAGTTTTCCGGTACTGCACCCAACCAGAATCTTACGGTCTTGTTAGAGGGCCTGAAGACGTTGCTGGGAGTCCCGATCGAGTCTGATACGGATACGATAATCATTGGAGACTAAATGGAATCGACGTTATCTAAATGTTCAAAGCTAAATCATCCAAGTTAAATCAACCCATTCAAACCCACAGATTATGAAGATAAATAAATACTTATCCTTAATATTTCTGACTCTTGCAATACCGTGGACCCTGAAGGGCCAGGTTGTAAGCGACGTCTATTCTCACGCCAGGGAAGGCCGCGCTGCTGAAGTAATGAATGTCCCCCTCGAGACCCTTTTAGAAGAATATGAGGACCGGTTTGGAGTTCATATTCTATTCAAAAGTGAAGAGGTGGAAGGAAGGGTAGTCCAGTTGAAACACCCGCAACCAGAGAGCGTGGAGGAGGGGCTTTCTCAGGTACTGCCCGGTTTAAGTATGAATTTCAGAAAGATTACAGAGAGCAGTTATGTTGTATTCAGTGAGTCAGAAGAAGTGGATGAGCCCGTTTCCTTGCTGCAGGAGACTGTCACCGGGCGTGTGACGGACAGTAACAGCAAGGAAGCCTTGCCGGGTGTAAACATTACCCTGAAAGGAACCTCATCGGGTTCGACGACCGATAGCCAGGGCCTGTTTGAAATCGCCGTTCCATCACTAAACGACACGCTCATCTTCTCTTATATAGGTTATGAGCCACAGCAGGTTGCTATTGATGGACGCACCGAGATCATCCTCGAGTTGTCTCCGCAGGTCTATATGAGTGAAGAGCTGGTTGTAGTGGGTTATGGGGAGCAGAGAAGAGGTACCCTGACCGGATCGGTTACTACCATGAGTTTTTCCGAAAGAGCCGATGGCCAGCCACTCACCAACGCGAGTCAGGCGCTGTACGGGGTGTCAGGGCTGAATGTGAGATTGGACAATAGCTATCCTGGTACCGCCCGGACCCGCATCAACATGAGAGGGGTCGGCACGTTAAGTGGTGACCGTGAGCCGTTGGTATTGGTAGACGGGATACCATACTCTATGGATGAACTGAATCCCAATGATATTGAGAGTATAACGGTGCTGAAGGATGCCTCTGCTGCTATTTACGGCTCCAGAGCTGCGAACGGCGTTATCATGGTAACAACGAAAAGCGGAGAGCGGGGTGCGCGGTTTACATACAATAATTATATCGGTATACAACAGCCCACCACCCTCCCGGATGTGATCTGGGACTCCATGGAATTTCTCGAGCTGAAACGTCAGGCAATTGAAAATACGACTGGGAATGTGCCTGCATCCTTCGATGCAGATGTGGAGGCATACAGGCAGGGCATGATTTCCGATCCGCTGGGATATCCTTCGGGAAACAACTGGTTTGACATCGCTCTTCGGGACGGTTTCATTCAAAAACATGATCTGAGTGTATCGGGAGGTGACGACAACTACCGATACAGGTTATCCGTGGGTTACCTGGATCAGGAAGGAATAATTTTTGGTCCGAACAACAGTGCAGAAGAGTATTACATAGGTTTGAATACGACCGCTCAGATCAGTGATAGGCTGGAAGTAGGCCTGCGGCTCAATGGCACGTATCGCTGGTATACACGCCCACCTTACAACAGCGGCGGTAACACCAGCTACATGAACTACCTCTCGCGGACCTTGCCGATTATGCCGGACCTGCTCGAGAATGGAGCCTACGGGGAGCCGTCGATCCGGATTGATGGCAGGAACAACTGGGAGCATCCCAGGATGCTGGCACATGAAGGATATTACGAGAAACAGGTTCAGCGTTTCGTAACCAGTTTATCGGCACGATACATTCTGCCATTTGACATCTCCTACAATGCCAATATCGGAATTGATAAGTATGACGGACGGCTCGACTGGTTTATTCCCAGAATGCAGAAGCAGATCGCAGGAACGGAGACCATCACCTATTTCAACAGTGAAACAGCAGCACCGAGAGGCCAGAATGAGGATGACAACGATCTGAACCTCAATTTTCATCAGACCCTGAACTGGCGGGGCCAGGTCAGCCGGAATCATGATATTTCAGTCATGGTGGGGACCAGTTATGAAAATAGGGAACAGCTGCGTTTTCATGCCCAGGCAAGAGGCTATTTCGACGGAACGCTCCCGGCCTTGAATGCCGGTACAGTAGCCCATGCTCTGGGCGGACGTACAACGCGTGATGTACTGCAATCCTATTTCGGTCGGTTTAATTATAGCTTTGATGAGAAGTATCTGCTGGAGGCCGTTTTCAGATATGACGGTTCTTCACGATTTGCCAAAGGAAATCGTTGGGGTTTCTTCCCCTCTGTTTCAGCGGGCTGGAGAGTAGACCTGGAACCTTTCTTTCCTGACCAAAGCAGCATTGATCTGTTGAAACTGCGAGTTTCTGCAGGGGAGACGGGAAATCAGGCCGTGGCCCTCTACAGCTACGAAAGTCTGATGAACACAGGACAGAAGTATACATTTGGAGGGCAGCTCGCACC
>CALKWT010000256.1 GCA_938003885.1 uncultured Balneolaceae bacterium
GCAGCGGTTTGAGTCCAAATCTGTGCCAGATGGCTCCTCCGGCTATTGTGTGTACAGATGAAATTCAGTTTTACGGCACCTTTTTCCTCCAAATCTTTGGAAATAAAACCTGCAACATCCTGCAGAGTACGTTTTCGTTCTTCAGGGATGGCATCAAAATCCTTTAGCCGTTCGGAGATATATTCTTTTAGTTTTGTGTACATATTGAGGTTCTGGTTATTATTTTAAGATCTGCCATTTTTTGAAACCTGACAGATCTGAATCTAATCTTGTCTGAGATCATTTTTTTTCAGCGTATACCGTAATACTGTATATCCCTGTGTTGGAGCTTCTGAAATCTTTCAACTCCTCTGGTGTGATATAGTTCAACAACATTTCATCCGGAAGCTGAATCTCCTTCATTTTCTGAACGGTAATATTCCCAAAACCCGCATTTTTCACGATCTTCAGATAATCGTTCTTTTCAATTGCTCCAGCCACGCAACCGGCATACATCTCGGCACTCTCTCTGATAGAAATCGGAAGATCACCGGCAATGACTACATCCGAAATGCTGAAGTGACCTCCCGATTTCAAAATTCGCTGGGTCTCGGCAAAGGCTTTTTCCTTATCCGGAACCAAATTAAGCACGCAGTTACTCACTACCACATCCGCAATACCATCTTCAAGCGGCATCTCTTCAATATCACCCAACACAAAATCTACATTTTCGTAGTCGAGTTTGGCAGCATTCATCCTTGCTTGCTGAATCATCGCTTCAGTCATGTCGAGTCCAATAACTCTGCCTGACTCGCCTGTTGCCTTACGAGCAACAAAGGCATCATTCCCTGCACCTGAACCCAAATCCACAACGATATCACCCAATTTAATTTTGGCAAATTCGGTTGGCAGACCACACCCCAGGTTAAGATCAGCATCGGGATTATACCCTTCCAGATCTGAGTAATCATCTGAAAATATAGTGTAATCTATACTGTTGCTGGTAGAACCAGCCGCTGGCCCGCAGCATCCGGTGGCTCCAGACTTTTCACTTATCTTCGTATACTCCTCTTTTACCGATTGTTTGATTTTGTCTGCTGATTTAGTCTTCACATACATGGTCAATCCTTGTTTTTTTATATTTTCAGGTTTTATTAATCGTAATTATACGATGAATGGAATTTAGTTCCAAAATAAAATTGAACAGCAGCTAAAAAGTTTACAAGCGATTGGTGTGCCCTTCATTCAAAGTACACATCACAAAGAAGAGCATAATTATTGGTGTGCATATCATAAAAGGGTAATTCTATTGAATTAACAGCAGTTTATAACTAATTCGGTGGATAGTTCTGATAAGAGGTTATGCAGTTCTTTTACCCCATCCGGATTCAGACAATAACAGGTATTTACACCCTCAACGGTTCCGATAATTAATCCGGCGGTTTTCAGAACTTTCAAGTGCTGCGAAACCGTGGATTGTGCCAGTGGAATGATCCCGGTGATATCACCACAAAAACATGTTTTCTGCTGTGCAAGGATTTTCAGAATTGCAATCCGGGCAGGATGACCAAGAGCTTTGGAAATGGCTGCCGAGCGTATGATTTCCGGATTTTCTAAGGTTATATCTGTGTTTTTATCTGTAATTTTCGACATAATAAGTAACTTAATCGTCATGCTACGATTAAGTTACTTCAATGTCTGTAAAACTGCAAGTGTGCTTTGTTGAGAGTGGGTATAACCACTCTCATTAAATACTCACTTCCAGTGTCAGATAGGGAGCCAATGGCAGCTGGTTGACCCGCCGGTGGGTGAAGACATCGTAATAGAACATGTTTTCTCTGTCGTAGAGATTGGTGGCCCCGGCTTTTATATGTACCTGTCCGCGGTTCCAGTCAAACGAACGCTCTGCCGACAGATCGAGCCGATGCATTGGCAGCATTCGCCCCTGGTAGAAATCATCCATAATTACTCTCTGGGTTCCAAATTCGTCCTTTACGAATGGCAATCCGTCCCGGAAACCGTGCAACTCATCAAAGCCCATGGGCTGGGTAAACGGGAGTCCGCTGCCAAACATCCATTGTACACCGGCGGTATAGGACCCAAGCTCCACACTCACCATGGCATTTATCTCATGGCGTCGATCGTGCGGAGGGTGATAAGTTCGCGACGTCTCACCAAACCAGTCAGAAAAATGACTCTGCCAGGTGGTATATTCAGTTACGGAAAATCCATATCCCGCATACCCATAAATATTGCCACGATTGAATTCTATACGTGCATCCAATCCTGTGGCGGTTCCCTCAGCCGGTGCCAGATGGGTGGTAAATTGTAAGAGATGTCCCCATTCGGGAACCGAAAGATGATTCATCCATTTTCGATATCCCTCAACTGAAAACTCCAGCCCCTGAACCAATGCCTGCCGCCAGCCCAGTATCGCATGAATGGCTTCTGATTGCGAATCACCAGTTGGCGACATCATCCAGGCTGTAAATACGGATCCGGCATCGCGCGTGCCGTGAACACCGGTAACGGGCTGGCGGTAGAGTCCCAAAGCCGCACTGAGCTGTTCTTCGTCTCTCCCGAATGGATTCCAGGAAGCCCGCAGCCGCGGTTCAATTCCCGGCTTATAACTTTGCATGTAAAATGCCAAAACAGCTCCGGGTTTCAACTCAAAGGATCCGGCGGTAAATGTTGCTTCCGCATACACACCTGTGCTCACCATATGTTCTGAGGCAAATTGGGGGCCGCCGAACCGTTCTCTCATATCGTAGGAGAAATGATTCACATGCAAGAATACTCCATAGTCGAGTTGGGTATTTCCAAGAAATCGCGTCAGGTTTACATCCAGATTCACACGCAGGGCATCGGAAGTAAGTTCGGGAGAGTCCACCTGCCCTGTGGCATTCGATACATAGGAGACTCCCAGATTTGCATCAAAAAGCATCCTTGCGTTCTCCGGTAACACAACGCACCGGCCTCCTGCCACCACGTTTGTCCACCGTACCATATCATCTGCTGTCAGGTCAAGGCGTCCGCGATCGTAGGTTCGCATCGCCATCAGGGAACAGCGTGAATCTCGCCTGCCAAAATGCGTCATCTTCAGGTACTGGCTCTCGAACCGCAGGGGATGCCTCTCTCCAAGAAACATCGGGCTGGATTCTTCCACCAATGAGCGCCGTACAGATGCGATCCAGGATGTTCGTCCTTCCGTGATGGGACCTTCGGCAGTAACCTCCGCTAAAAAAGGGCTCACAGAAGCCGATCCCGATGTTTCATACCGGTTTCCATTTCTCATATTCACATCCATTACAGAAGAGATTCTTCCGTTGTACGCGGCACCGAATCCGCCCGCATCCCCATCCGCATCCGATACGATCGATTCGGGGAATGCGGAAAAATATCCGAGAATATGAAATGGCTGAAAAATGAGCACACCATCCATCAGCACCATATTTTCTGCGGGAGTACCGCCACGGATAAAAAGCTGACCTCCCCGGTCGCCGGATGACACCACTCCCGGCATGGTTTGCAGGTAGCTGGACAGATCTCCCGAGGGAGAAGGCACCCGACGAAAATCAGCCGCTTCCACACGCTGCCGGCCGGCTTCGAGTCCTGCGGCGCCGGTACCGGGAACAGTTACCGTCAGCACATCGAGCTGTTCCTCATCCCGGGTCAGCATGACACTTACAGTATGCGTTTCTCCCGCTTTGAGCGAAAGGGTGTCTTCATACGCACGATATCCTATATAGCTGATGGCCAATGTATAATGACCCGCAGGCAAACCGGTAAACTGGTAAAACCCGTTCGAACCGGCAGCTCTTCCCCGAATCGATCCATCCTGTATATGCTCAAGAGTGATGTTCGCTCCTTCCAGTGGCTGTCCATCTGTTTCGGTGGTTACAATCCCTTGCAGGGTAGTGGTTTGGGCAAAACCCTGAACTGCCAGGATCAGAAATAACAATCCCGCCAGAAACATGCACCTTTTATTTTTTATCAAACAGATCATTGTATTTGGATATAGGACTGAAGCCACACCGTTTATCATTCGGTGGTTACCATGGAGGCGGCAAAAGATCACAGGCTATGAATTGGAAATTTTCATCAAAACAGCTCTCATATGGAATGGTTTTGCTCACAATCCCGGCCACATAACCGGTACCGTTTTCGATATTGGAGATGCCTCCGGGAAGGGCTGTTACGTTTTCATCCAGGAAGGGGAATGGGTGAAAACCGGGGCCGGCTGAAGCGATAAAAACCCTTCTGTCTGCAATCATACGGCCATCAAACAGAGGGCCTCCTATGGCTTGCAAAGCCCGGGTATCTTCCCGTGGATCCATCCGTATCACAAATTCACCGGAAGCTTGCCGAGTCGTATCTTTCAGATGATGAAAGGCTCTGGTATGTAATCCCTCCGCACCAGGCAGTTCAAACGTATAAATGGTACGAACATCGGCTATCCGTTCGATACCCCGGGTATAGATTTCAACGCCACCGGACGATCCTCCGGGAATCGTATGCAAGATGGGTGTTGGAAAATCTTCAGGCAGCTGAACGGTAGTGTGGCTGCTTCGGCCATCAGGGTGGCTGGCAGTAATACGATAGGTTTGCCCGGGGCGGATATCCATTTCAGAACGAAAGTTCCAGGCATATCCCTGGAAATAAGAGAACAGGGAGTCTTGCATCACGATGGATTCCCCGCTCTCTGCATGTTCCATCGTCACGATGAAGTCCAACGGACGCGGTTCAAGAAACAGTTCCTCCCGAACCGGCATAATGCGTACCCACTGGGTATCGGCCGATGCATCCAGATACCCGAACATCGAAAAATGGTACTGATCATTTTCCTGCCACGGCTCAAAAGTCTCATTACATCCCGAAAGAATCCAGGTGATACAAATGAGCAGAAAGTATGGGGTTCTTTTAATGAACAAAGCTGAATTTTTAATTCAATGAAAAGGATGCTGACGAATTAGAGTCTAAACATTCAAAATGAAACGTCGCCGAGCCGTTTGAGTTAATTTCTGATTTCTCATTAAATCTATACGTATGTTCGCCCTGATGGTTTGCATACATTACAACTGTATAACTTCCCCCAGAATCAAATGGCCCCATAGAGAGTCCTGAATATGGATCTAAAAAAGCACTATCATTCGTTGGACCATAAATATAGATAGAATTATCACCTGGCGAATTATTGCTAACATTAATACCAAATGTACCTGTACCACACTATAAAATTGTTTTGGCAGGTATGGCTTGAATAGTGAGTAAGGCATAGATAAATACTAGTGAGATGCTTATATATTTTTTCATAACATTAAGTCTTACGTTTTTGATTGTTTTTAAATTTAATTTTCAAATTTTCAATAATTCTCTTTTCCCAAAT
>CALKWT010000257.1 GCA_938003885.1 uncultured Balneolaceae bacterium
CCGGTAACTGTAAAAACACGCCTGGGGTGGGATGATTCAACGATACGTATTCAGGAAGTGGCTCAGATGCTACAGCAGACAGGTGTAAAAGCGTTGACGGTTCATGCACGTACCCGGGCACAGAAATACAAGGGCGAAGCGAGATGGGAATATCTGAAACTCCTTAAAAATACCCCCGGACTGGAAATTCCAGTGATTGGAAACGGAGATGTCGATTCACCGGAAGCTGCAAAAAGAATGTTTGATGAAACGGGGGTGGATGGGGTCATGATCGGCAGGGGGGCTATCGGCAATCCCTGGATATTCGAGCAGACCCGGCATTTTCTGGATACCGGTGAGATGCTTCCCGAACCCGGCCTGGAAGAAAAGCTTAAGCTCTGTGCGGACCAGCTCAGACTCTCAGTACGCCATCACGGGGAACGATATGGCGTAATCATCATGAAAAAACATTATGGAAAGTACCTGAAGGGAGTCCGTAATGCAAAGAAACTTCGGTCCGCCATCATGGATGAAACAGAGATGGAGCCGGTCCTGGAGCTCCTTCTCAACTTTAATGAGCAGGAACTCTACTCGCTCTCCTGATTTCGGGAATAACTACGAATATCGGGAGATTGACCCTTACGAAGAGGGGCTTCCTCATAAGTGAGGGGTCCCCTCACCCGATAGAGTGCCATGTCGTGAAAAAGGCTGAAAGCGCCCTGTGCCTTCAGCCTCGATCCTCCCCGGAGATCTCCTCTAAATAATCTCTTTTCCCATAAAGGGTACCAGTACGTCAGGCAAAACTACATCTCCTTGCTCATTCTGATATGTTTCCAGTATGGAAGCCACAATTCTGGGCAGTGCCAATCCCGATCCATTCAGCGTATGAGCCATCTCGATCTTCTCCTTATCATTTCGATACCTGAGCTGCATTCTTCTCGCCTGATAGGATCCGAAATTGGAACAGGAGCTCACCTCCAGCCAGCGCTGCTGCCCCGGGCTCCACACTTCCAGATCATATTTTTTTGACTGTGTGAATCCCATATCACCGGTACACATCAACAAAGTTCTGTAGGGCAGTTTTAATTTCTCCAGCAACCCTTCCGCATAGATACGTAGTGTTTCCAGTTCATTCATGGATTCCTCCGGAGTAACGATTTTCACAAGTTCCACCTTGTCAAACTGATGGAGGCGATTCAATCCGCGTACATCCTTCCCGTAGCTACCCGCTTCTCGTCTCCAGCAAGGAGTGTAGGCGACGTAATAAAGAGGCAGTTCGTCATGTGACAGGATCTCGGAGCGGTGAAAGTTGGTCACCGGAACTTCAGCTGTCGGAATTGCAAAAAAACCATCCCTCCCTATTTCATACATCATATCCTCCTTGTCAGGGATCTGACCTGTGCCCCTTGCTGAGTCTTCGTTTACGAAGTAAGGGGCCTGGAGCTCTTTATACCCCTCCCCGACTGCCTCATTTATAAAGAAATTGATCAGTGCCCGCTGCAGTCTCGCCATATCTCCCACGTAGAACGGAAAGCCGGCACCTGTAACCTTGGCCCCCCTCTCAAAATCGATCCAACCCTTCTGCTCCGCCAGCTCCCAGTGGGGTTTTCGCCAGGTTTCATCCAGTCTCTCTCCCCACTCTTTAAATACCTCATTCTCCTCCGGGGTCTTACCTACCGGCACGGATGGATCCGGGATATTTGGTATCTGATACAGCAGGGACTCTCTTCGGGCCTGAAGTGCCTCTTTGCTCTCTTCCAGCTTCTTTAATTGATCCTTGCTCTCACCCGTTTCTGCAATCAAAGCCTGAGCTTCCTCTCTTTCCCCCCGGGCCATCAGTTCACCGATCTGTTTCGATTTCTTATTACTCTCGGCGCGCAATCTGTCTATCGATGTAACGACACTCCTCCACTCTTCATCCACCTCAATCACCTGATCGACAATAGAATGATCTTTCTCGCCTTTCGCTGACATTCCCTGTTTTACAAGCTCCCGATTTTCCCGAATAAAATTAATATCAAGCATAAATTTGAATCAACTGGTTTAGGTAATTTTACAGATGTTGTTTAGAGTTCATCGATATCAGGACAAGATAACCCCATTTTACCAAAATTTCCGCTCCATACCCTCTTGCAGAGTGACATCATCCTTTTTTTATTTTTTGATTTTAATTCTCATTTCTGGTTAAAACAGCATTGTTTTCCTAACAAACTTAGGTTATTTTTACCTGAAATTAGAAATATTAGGCAAACCTTGCTATGACATACCAATTGGACGAAACCGATATTAAAATCCTAAATCATTTGCAGAAAAACGGCCGTGCCCAGAGGAACACGATCGCCGAAATTGTTCATCTCTCTGTTCCCTCCGTTTCCGAACGGATGAGAAAACTGGAAGAAAAAGGGCTTATATCGGATTACAATGCTATCCTGGATGCAAAGAAGTTCAATTTTGACATCACTGCATTCATTTTCGTGGAGATCGACGGATCCGACCGTTATCGTGGCTTTGTTGAGAGAATCACTCAGCATCCTGAGGTGCTGGAGTGCCACTCCATTACAGGAGACGGCTCGCATATTCTGAAAGTCCGCACCAAAAATACGGAGTCCCTGGAAAAATTCCTCTCTCTGATACAATCATGGGAAGGGGTCTTCAGAACCCGTTCCAATATTGTGCTCTCTTCGTTCAAGGAAACCCGCCAGCTGCCTCTCGAACATTCTCAAAAAGTAAAAAAATAACCAGAGCAGCTGAGTTGCAACTACTTCTTCTTTTATTTCTTTTGTGGACTGCACCAGCTCCGGTTGTTGAATTGCCCACTCCATCTGTCACGGACGGGGAACCAGAGAACAAACCAATTTCTGAGGCTTTTTTTTGGGGGGCAGTGAACGAGTTCACGATCCGTTCAAATACACCTGTTCAAGAGTCACCTTTGCAAACCCTGCCTCCGAAGGATGTTGACTCTACGTCGTTCCCGCCTCAGGATGTGGATCCCTGGGACATTCCCTACGGTGATGCCCAATCAGAAAACGTTCAGCCACCCATCACCCGGAACAGGCTGGGCCTGCATGTTCGATCAGACCTACAGGATGCGGCGGATCTGGAGCTTCTCCGCAATGCGGGTTTCACCCTTATGATCCTAGACAACCTACAGATCTTACGGTCCGCAGGGATTGAGAATGAGTTCTTTCTCTACTACAATATTGGGATTCCGTACCTCCTGCCAACCACAATATCTCGTAACGGAGTTACAATAATGGAGGCATTACAACAAGAAATAGCTGCAGTTCCGAATGATCTGCAAGAGAATATCTCTGCATTTGGACTCTTCTACCTTCCCTCAGAAAGTTCGGAGTTTCACAATTTCTCTGAAGTAGTAAACGACACGCTTCGCACCTTAACGAATCACCCCCTCTATTACCACACCTATGATGCGGGACGGTACCCGCAAACGGGTATTTTTGACTTTGTGATTGAAGAGTTCTACGCCGAATCAGAAAGCAAACGATTCCCTCAATCTCCCGTCGTATATTTCCATCCTGCAGAAAACCTTCACACCTCGATTGTCCGGCTGGATGAGCTCCTCCGGTATTCTCTTCAATTTGAACATCCGGCCATTATTCTACCTTATGAGTGGATTGTGGATACACTCAGAGAGTATCCGGGAATCTCTGTCATGTTGAGGGAGTATGCCCATGGGAACAGATTTGCACTACCCCTACCCTCAACTCCTGAGCAAGAGAGAGGTGCAAATGGCCATTTTATCCTATTCTGGATCCTGGCAGGATTCCTGGTCATTTTAATCCGTTACTATCCCATGATCCCGCAGTTCGCGCTCAGATACTATTTTAATCACACTTTCTTTATGCAAGACATTATGGAAGGAAGGGTCAGAAATCCGAAAGGTGCCTTTTACTTTTTAGCTCTTCAGACTCTCTTCAGCGGTTTATTCGTCTATACCTTTCTTCAGAGCCTCTTCAATGAACCGGGATTCAGTGTGATCGCCTGGTTTGCCAAACCGATCATGTGGAGTGCGGATCCTGCTTTATCTCTGGCTATCTTTTCGGTTATCCTGTCCATATTCGTCCATTTCATCTCGGTTTCCTGGCTCTATCTGCTTATTAGTGACATTAATCAGATCTATAAAGCCGTAAATCTCTATGCGTGGGGGCTCTTTGTTCATATTCTCTTGACAACCCTCCTCATCGCCCTCTCCGCCTTTCCTATTCAGCTGTCCATCGTTTTTATCATTGGAATGCTCTATTACGTGGTCTGGGTTTCCGCCTTTCTCGCCGCCTCCCTGCACGGTACCAAAAAGCTTGAAAGTAAAAGAGGAAGGGTGCTTTTTTCTACATTTGGCCTCTATCTGTTTCTGGCGGCTGCACTCCTCCTTCTTTTTGTCCAGTCAGACAGAGTGGCCGAAATTAGTAAGCTGGCCTATCTGGTATCCTGGTAAACAGTTGACCTCTACCCAAGTAAAGCGAGGTCAGAGGAGTTGCCGCCGAAGCCTGGCTACAGGTATTTGCATACTTTCACGGTATTTACTTACCGTTCTACGGGCCACCTTAAAGCCTTTTTCTCTTAATTTATCTGTCAGAACCTGGTCGCTGAAAGGCTTCTCTTTATCTTCATTGTCAATGATATTCTGAAGCAGCTTCTTCACCTCCCTGCTTGAAACTTCTTCGCCACTTTCCGTTTCGAGCCCTTCACTAAAAAAGTATTTCAACTCAAAAACCCCAAAGTGAGTCTGAACATATTTACCGTTTACCACTCTCGATACTGTAGAAATATCCATTCCGATCCGGTCGGCAACATCATTTAAAATCATAGGACGCAATCCCTTCCCATGCTTGAAAAAATCTTCCTGAAAAGCTACGATAGCACGCATTGTGGACATCAGCGTATGATGTCGCTGACGTATCGACTCGATAAACCATCGTGCGGACTCCACCTTTTCTTTGATAAATTCTTTGGCGCCCTCTTCTCCTTTCGATGTGGCATCATCACTCTTCATATTTTCCCACATAGACTTGTACTCCGGAGAAATTCTCAGAGTCGGGCTGTTCCTCTGGTTCATACGGATGACAAAGCTCCCCTTATCTGTTTCGGAAGCAGAATCAGCGGGTTCGTAATAGACTTCAAAATCGGGCTCAATATAGTCCGATACTTCCAAATCGGGCCTCATTGTTGCCCCTGGCCGTGGATCTTGGCTTTTGATCAGCTCAAAAACCTCTTTCAACTGCTCGTCATCCAGCTGAAGCCTGTTTTTGAGCTTGTCAAAATGTTTCTTTTCAAACGCATCCCATTCATTCCTGATGAGCTGAATGGCCTTCTCTCTCAATTCACTCTTCCCTTCGGACAGCTCCAGCTGAACAATCAAACAATCCTGCAGATCGGTTGAGGCGATACCCACTGGTTCTAATCGCTGAATCTGGCGCCTCACCTTATTCACTTGTTCAGCCGTTAACAATACCCCATGGTTAAAAGCGATATTGTCCACTACAGCTTCTATCTCCCGACGAAAGTATCCATCTTCATCCAGAGAGCCTAAGATTTGATCAGCAATTAATTTCTCATGGTCATCGAGGTTCAGCAGCTGCACCTGCGCTTCCAGTTCTTCCAGAAGCGACTCATGGTATGGATTGGGCAGATCCTTCCACTCTTCATTCCAGTTGGAGCCAGTATCGTTCTGATAGTTGGATCCATCAAATTCTGTATTGTGCAGAAAGGTATCCCAGTCTATCTCTGTATTTTTATCAACCGGATCGATTTCAGTTTCACCTTGATTCGCTTCATCAGAGATCTCCTCATCTTCTGCTGGCCACTCATCCTCTTCTAATTCCAACGGATCCGCCTCTTCCAGCACAGGGTTCATCTCAATCTCCTGTTTCACACGCTGCTCCAAACCGATGGACGGCAGCTGCAGGAGCTTGACAAACTGTATCTGCTGGGGGGATAATTTCTGTTTTAACCCCAGCTTCTGGGAGATATTTTGATTAGTCCTCAGCATAAACTTTACACAGAATGCTTCCTATGTTCCAGGCATGTCTCCTGAAAGGCCTCGTACCAGCTCTCTCCATACCTGCGGATAAGAGGGGTTTTGAGAAAGTCGGCCAGATAGATTCCCTCCTTTTTACCGTTTTCACACGCAGTAGAACAGAGTGTGGGTTCATATTCAAAGTTGGCATAGTCAAAGTCGCCAATCCTTTTCAGACGGATAGGATAGAGGTGGCAGCTGATCGGCTTCTCCCAGTTCAGCTCCCCTCTGAAGTAGGCGCTTTGAATAGCGCAGGTTGCTACACCATTTTCATCTTTCTCGACAAAAACACACTCGCCGCTATCGACACAGGAAATTTCGTACCCGGTACGATCGCTTCCAAATACCACCCCCCTCTCTTCGACCCGTCGGTTGGCATCTTCACTCAAACGATCTTTCACAATTTTCCAGGCCTTGTTTAATACAGGAATCTCTTCCTTCTTAACCGGCGCTCCGGCGTCCCCAATAACACAGCATGCACCCTTGCACAGGGTTATATTGCAGGCAAATTTTGCTGTCGCAATATCTTCTGAAAGTATAACATCATGCACTCGTATCATATCTATACCTGTGAACTGTTTTTTAAAAAATTAATTATCGTAGGCCAAAATATTTGCCTGCTCTCTGTGTAACCGCCCCTTCCATTTCCAGCTCCAGAAGTTCAGCCATCAGCTTGTGAATTTCAGTCCCTGTCTGATCACTCAGAACATCAATATGAAGCTCTCCCTTCTCGAGAAGTTTGCAAATTCTGCTCGCATCCGGATTCAATTCAAGCTGTCGCCACACCGTCTTGCCCTGTTGATTTGCAACCACAGGATCGGCCTGAGTCAGATTTACAGAGATCTCTTCCGTTACATCCTCCATATTTTGGACGAGCTTTCCCTGCCCGGTCTTGATCAGATAGTTGCCACCGGCTCCTCTCGCATTGTCTGCCTGATGCGGGACCACAAACACCTCCCTGTTCTGATCCAGGGCACACCTGGCAGTGATCATGCTGCCTCCTTTTAAACCCGATTCGACCACCAGAACCCCATGACTCATTCCGCTGACGATTCTGTTTCTTTGGGGAAAATGAGCAGGGTCCGGCTTCGTACCTGGCATATACTCAGTAATCACCGCGCCGTTACACTCCACGATAGATGCTGCAAGAGACGTATTTCTCAAGGGATAGATTCTGTCAATTCCAGAGCCAAGAACAGCTACCGTCTTCCCGCCTCTTTTGACAGTTTCCCTGTGTGCAGCAGAGTCAATGCCATAGGCGAGCCCGCTGATCACACTCAAACCAGTTTCACAAAATTGCTTCGACCACTTCTCTGCCTGTTGCAAACCGTATCGGCCCGGATTCCGGGTCCCGATCACTGCGATACCGGGATGATTCAACACTCTTTTATCACCCTTAACCCACAGAAGCGAAGGCGGATCATAGATATGGCGCAACAATTCGGGATAATCGGGATCATTGAGAGCGACAAGTTCTGCTCCGGCGGCCCGGGTTCTCTCCAGAACTTGATCAACCGCTTCCCACTCCCTGAAAGTGAGGATAGTCTGTGCCGTACGGTCTCCGATCCCTTCAATCTCTTGCAGTTCACTCCTCCCTTTTTTAAAAACGTCAGCTGCATACCCGTTTTTTGTTGCTTCAAGCAACTTTTTTATGCGCTGCGGCCCCAGGCCGGGGATCAGCTTTAAAGCGATGAGGGCTCTATGATGGTTTCTCCTTTCCAACTTGTTCTAATTTCTCCCAAATTTTTTCTTTAAGTACCTCAATATTATAGCCCGTTGCCGATGAGATTTCAACTACTTCAGTTCCATCGTCAATCGATTCGGCATTTTCCAGCCGGTAATCAGGTTTAAGATCCATTTTAGAGATTGCAACAATCCGCGGCTTTTTCAGCAGTTCCGGATTGTATTTCCCCAGCTCCTGCAGCAGTGCATTATACTCTCCTTTAATATCACTGTCCGCTGCCACTATAAAAAGAAGGATATTATTTCTTTCAATGTGACGCAGAAATTGCAAACCAAGACCTTTCCCTTCGTGTGCGTCCTCAATGATACCTGGAATATCTGCCATTACAAAACTTCTGTAATCGGGATAGGTAACCACACCCAGGTTTGGTTGGAGGGTGGTAAACGGATAATCGGCTATTTTGGGCCTGGCTTCCGATATCACGGAGAGCAGGGTACTCTTCCCTGCGTTCGGAAAACCGACCAACCCCACATCAGCGATCAGCTTAAGCTCCAGCTCAATGGTTCGTTCTTCCCCCGGCTTCCCCTCCTGGGCATGTTGCGGAGTCTGATTAACGGCACTTTTGAAGTGCCAATTCCCCAGGCCGCCTTTGCCACCCCGGGCTGCTACCAGCTGTTGACCATCTTCTGTAATTTCACCCAGCTTCTCTTTTGTATCAGCATCGTATACGACCGTACCCAGAGGAACATCCAGAAACTCTGATTCACCATCTCTTCCTGTCTTTCGGGATGTGCCCCCATTTTCTCCTTTTCTGGCCTTAATAAACTTTCGATACCGCAGGTCCAGCAGCGTATTCAGCTGTACGTTGCCGACAAGAACAATGTCCCCGCCTTTTCCTCCATCACCACCGTCAGGCCCCCCTTTCGGAACATATTTCTCTCTCCTGAAGTGCACCATTCCGTCCCCTCCCGGGCCGGCAGTCACATAAATTTTTGCATAGTCGGCAAATCTCATAATTCTCTTTCCGTATCATTTATCATTTTGTGCATTCCACCCACTATTGACATCTCTTCCAGGCCAGCTTTCCGGCTTTCACCCTTAGGGATCGGAGCGTTACCTCTTCTGAATGATACTCAGCACTCTTGAAATTTTCTTTTTCATCTTCGGCCTCTTCACAATAAAGTCTAAAAAACCGTGCTCGAGCAGATCCTCCGAAGTTTGAAATCCAGCTGGCAGATCTCTTCCGATTGTCTGTCTTATTACACGGGGGCCGGCAAACCCAATCAGTGCGCCCGGCTCCGCAATATTAAAATCTCCAAGCATGGCAAAACTTGCGGTAACCCCCCCTGTTGTAGGGTTGGTCATCACAGATATATAAGGTATGCCATCTCTGGAAAGCTGAGCCAACCTGGCTGAGGTTTTCGGCATCTGCATCAGGCTGAGGACACTCTCCATCATCCGGGCACCCCCTGACTGGGAGATAATGATGAGGGGTATTTTGTGCTTTCGAGAATGATTAATAGCCCTGCTGAGCCTTTCTCCGACCACAGACCCCATACTCCCTCCGATAAATGAGAAATCCATACAGGCGATCACTACCGGATGATTATCCAGCTTACCCACCCCTACCCGGCACGCATCGGAAAGTCCGCTTTTCTGTTGCGACTGAATGATCCTGTCCGAGTATTTTTTCCGGTCTACAAAATTGAGCGGATCTGTCGGCATAATATCATCTGCAATCTCTTCAAACTTTCCATCGTCAAACAGAATATCGAAATACTCCTTGCTGCCGATCCGGAAGTGATAGCCACTCAGGGGATCAACCCAGTAGTTATCTTCAAGTTCTCTTTTGTGAATCGTTTCACCGGTAACCGGAACCTTAATCCAGATACCTTCCGGCATATCTTTCTTTTTTCTCGTTTGAATGTTTGTGTCTTTCCTTTTAAACCAAGACATAAGCTTACAATTTAATTGTTTCTAATAAGGAGTCAGATAGGGGGGTGTCCCTGGTGCAATCCATACCAGTATCTGCAACATACCAGATGTAACATTACAAAATAGGGAATATCAGGGGAAGCAAAAATAAAAGTTAACCAGCTGTTATGATTTACAATAAATAGCCGGCATCTATTTCATCCTGCTATTATTGATTTGAGACAACGTGAGGTATTCTGGTTCAAATTGTGCAGGATCTGCCTCTTGAAAGTGGGAATCAAACCGGTCATCATACCATGCATGGATCAGATTTGCTGCAGAAATATGCTCTTTCCCATAAACATTCGAGGCTTTCAATTGATCTGGCTTGAACCGCTCAGTACCTGTACCTACGACCACATCCTCTTCCTGTATCACCCGGCCAAGCTCGCTAATTTCTCTGATTTCAGCCGATTCCGACTGCACATATCCATCCGGGTGCATGAAGGACTTCTGATGGTAAAGGTGGCTTCTGCGGGCATCCAGAACCGCATGTACGGTGTTGTGGCCCCGGATGAGATGGGGGACTGAGATCGCCAGGAGGGTGGAGCAGATGAAAAGCGGCACGGGCTTCCCAAAAAGCAGGCCCTTAATGGCAGAAGCCCCTATGCGGAGCCCCGTATAGGAGCCGGGACCGTTGCTGAACAGGATAGCCTCCAGATCCTCAACTCTGTACTGGTAGCGTTCCAGTATCTCTTTCAGAAAGGAAAAAGTATAGGTAGAATGAACACCTTTCCCCTCCACTCGTTTTTCAAGAATGGTTTTTCCGTTTTTTCCGGCGGCTACAGAACAGACTGATGTAGCAGTTTCAATGGCTATAATCATAGGGTCAGACTCTAAAACAGCACGTTATTACTCCGTTTCAATAAACCAGTAGTTTGTACTCAGTTCTACCCATCGGCTGTAGAGTTCTCTCAGCTGTCCGTACTGCTCTGCAGAGAACTCCTTGCTGCTGATGTCAATATCAAAATAGTATTCCAGTGTTCTCCCGCTCATAAGATACTCCTCAAAAAGGGACGCGCCGGCCAGGCTGGTCGTTCGGGTCTCTCCGGCTTCCGGCAGCTGGTAACCGTCCGGGAGGCGGATGGTATAGGAAAAAGAGAGTTCTTCAGGTGCGTCCAGGGTTACTGGAACACTTCGGCGAGAATCCTCAAAAGGGTTCACAGACAAATACCCCGTGATCATCGGGTTGAACTGCAGGCCCTCGCTAAACGATATGGCATAGTCCGGGATCTCAAAGTTCGCTTCAAGTAGTGTACTGTCAGGATATTCTGGCTGAATTTCCACAATTTCATCTGATATGGTGGTATGGATATAGGCATCAAAAAAAATGGAGGAGATCATCTCTTTGTCTGGAACCCCTGTTGCTTTTTGCATTCGGACCCGCTGAGCAGGATACCCCTTACTCACCGCAGACAACCTCCCCTTCAAGTTTCCACTTGCGTCCAGTTCCCCCTCAATATGAACATCCAGGAAAAAGCGGCTCCGTTCCGGCTTTATCTCCTTCCAGGTGTGAGAACTGTCGGACAGCGCCATCGCACTTCCACTGTACATCTCTGTAGGAATCAGCCCTGGAAGACTATGGGGGAAGGAGGCATCCATAAAATACTCGCGCCCGTCAGCTTCTCCCAAAATCATCATACTGTTAAACTGAAAAAGGGAAGGAAACTCTTCATTTATCCGTCCATACTTCCTGTTCGAGAGATACGCCGGCCGGGCCTCAAGGCCTGCCCCTCTGAGTAGCGCCAAGAGGGTAAGATTTATATCCGCTTGTGAGGCGGGATGCTGAGACTCCAGAACCGCTGCCCAATCCTGACCCGGGAATATGGAATGAAGGCCGTTAAACTCTACCCGGCTGTTCACATAACTGAAGATAGAATCCAGCCTTGCCGTCTCATTATCAAAAAAAGAGCCGATTTCATGACCTTTCTTTTCCAGAAATGGCGCCTCAGCAACCTGCAGGAAGGGATTATCGTTGCGCAATATCTGTGCAGCTATAAATTCCCAGCTATTCTCAAGTGGCTGTCTGGGGAGTCCGAATTCATTGATCTGAAACTTCAATTTAGCTCTTACATCATCCACAGATGCGATGAACGAGGAGACGTTTGCAGCCGGTATATCCTCTGCTTCCCATATCTGAATATAGACTGGGGCTGGCCTGGTGTAGGTGAAGATCAGGGGCACACCGCTGGTGTCCACACGATGCTCTTCATAGTGGACATCAAAACTCACATTTTGCGGGACCACCTCATAGCGGGCAAATTCTGAATTTTTAAGGTAGAAAGCGGCCTTTCGAGTCGGGACCTGATTCGTGAAGTAAAAATCGGGAAGCTCTTCTATGTAGCGTCTTTCCATCGTGTATTTATACTCCAGAACATCGCCGGCACCTGCAGCAGGCATCTCAAATTCAAGGATTCTATACCTTGAATTTAATTCAGACGTCCGGGCGAAGGAGGTCTGTAGAGGGGTTTTCGTTCCATCTTTATGGTGAGTCCACCCTTCAAGGTTGACGATTCTTTCAATTCCATCTGCAAAATAGAAAGGTATTCCTACTGTAGAGGCTTCAGCTATGTGTATGGGTTCATCGCTGTAGATTTTCAATCGGACAAGATTATCGATGATGGCGATGATGCCGCGCGGTGTTTCTTCAAGCCGGACAGAAGTCAGCTGATCAAGAAATTCATAGGGGTAATCTGACCCGGTTTCTGTTTCCAGAACTTCATCTGGAATCGTGCCGAACTGATTGAAGATATCAATCTCTTCCAGCACCTCAGATGAAGTCTGAGCGGTTAGCTGAACCGGCTCACAAAGGGCGGCACCTAAAATCAACAGGAAAAAAAGTCTCATAGAGTCCGGGCTTTTTGTCATTTATGCCCGAAGAGTGTTCACTTCAAAACGGCCGTTGTTATATACGGCGATCGCTCTGCCTTTTAATGTATCTCCGATGTAGGGCGAGTTCCTGGATTTGGACCGAACCTCCTCCAGTGAGTAGACCCACTCTTCATCTGTGTTAAACAGTGTTAAGTTCGCCTTATTGCCTCTCTTTATCTCGGGAATCGGAAGATTGCAGATCTTTCGCGGATTTACTGTCAGCTTTTCCACTACCTGTTCCACACTCATGATTCCCGGCTCAATGAGCTGTTTCACACAGATGCTCCACGCTGTATCCAGGCCAATAATTCCATTCATCGCATAGATGAACTCAACCTCTTTCTCTTCCACCGCGTGAGGAGCATGGTCGGTACAGATCACATCAATAGTCCCGTCAGCGAGCCCCTCTATCATCGCATCGACATCCCTTTGTGTGCGCAGAGGAGGGTGCATTTTTACATTGGTATCAAAGTTTCTTCTTCCGACCTCTTCATCCGTGAGATCAAAATGGTGAGTGCAAACTTCCGTTGTGACATGAATGCCCTCCGACTTGGCACGGCGAACCAGCTCGACAGCCTTTGCAGTACTGATGTGTGCGATATGTATATGGCCCCCCGTATATTCCGCCAGTAAAATATCTCTGGCAATCATCACCTCTTCCGCTATCCCGGGACTTCCATCCAAACCAAGCCTGGCAGAAACTTCCCCTTCATGCATATGGCCCGGCCTGGAGAGGTCCAGATCTTCTGCATGATTAATCACAGGGACACCCAGCATGGATGAATACTCCAGGGCAACCCGCATCACCTGAGAGTTACTGACCGGATCCCCGTCATCGCTGAATGCGACGGCACCGCCTTTCACCATATCACTCATCTCTGCTATGGTTTCGCCCTTTCTATCTTTTGTCACACATCCGATCGGGTGGACATCAACAAGCTCATCTTTTGCCTTGTTGACAATATACTCTACAACATCACGGGTATGAATTGCAGGTTTGGTATTAGGCATACAGGCAACCTCTGTAAACCCTCCAAACATCGCAGACTGGCAACCTGTCCCGATCGTCTCTTTGTGCTCAAAACCGGGTTCCCGGAAATGGACATGCATATCCATCCAGCCACCGCTCGCATAGGCTCCTTCAGCATCAAAAACCTCTTCATTTTCAGACGGCTCTATGGCATCCTGTATGTGAATAATTTTACCCTCTCTGATCCGAATATCGGCCAGAGCAGATCCATCATGACCGGATCCTACAGGTTTGCAGTTTTTGATGAGGAGGTTTGAAGTTTCTTTCATAAGTACACATTAATAATTCGTTTCACCAAATATAGCTATTTTGAGATAAAAACGGTGATTGAATCAACCATCTGATGCAGTAACCCGTTTGTGCAGTGAGGTGATGATCTTCTGTTTGCCTGCCGATCTCAACGGCTACTCCTTCAGAAGCTGCTCCGCCCGTGCCAGAGAATCTTCAATATTGGTATGGATATTTTCTTTTTCCAGTACGGTATAGATCTCATTCTTCTCCAGATCCTCTTGTACCTGCGGGTTAATTCCCGAGAGAATGACATCAACATTTCTCCTTGAGAAATTTCGTATCACCTCCTTTAACCTGTAGGCTCCGGTAGCGTCTATAAATGGCACATGCCGCATTCTTAAAATGAGTACTTCGGGTTTACCCTTGATCTCGGAAAGGGTATTCTGAAAGGTCTGAGCTGCACCGAAAAAAAGCGCCCCGCTGACCTCATAGAGTACGACTCCCTTCCTCAATTCAGGGATCTCCTCCTCAAAAAGGGTTTCATCCAGTTCGCCGTCAAGCTCTTCTCTGCTGCCCTTCAACTGAACCGTAGTTGAATCACTCATTCGCTTCATCAGTACAAAACTGGAGAGCACGATTCCAATCTGTATCGCGATCACCAGGTCGAAAAAGACAGTCAGGAAAAATGTAACCAGCAGAACCATCACATCGGAGCCGTTTCCTTTTAACAGCACCCTGAATTCCTGCCAGCCGCTCATATGGTAAGATACAACAATCAGAATACCAGCCAGACAGGCCATAGGAATCAGCTTGGCATAGGGTGCCAGTACCAGCATCACCAATAGCAGTACCAACGCATGAACCACGCCAGCAATAGGCGTACGCCCACCATTGTTAACATTCGTAGCTGTCCGGGCGATGGCACCCGTTGCAGGAATTCCCCCAAACAGTGCTGAGAAAACATTCGCGCCACCTTGTGCTATCAGCTCTGTATTGGATCGATGACGCCCCCCGATCATCCCGTCTGCCACGACAGCCGAAAGCAGGGACTCAATTCCTCCCAGAAGGGCAATTGCAAATGCGGGCTGAATCAATTTCTGAATGGTCTGAATGTCTACATCAGGGAAAGAGGGAACTGACAACTTGTTGGGTATCTCACCATACAGTGTCTCAATGGTAGCTACCGGAATAGAGTATAGCTGAACAACGAGGGTTGTGAGCAAAATAGCGACGATGGAGCCAGGTATTTTGGGATTGATCCTCTGAAAATTGAGTGTAATAATAATCGTAACTACGGCAATGATGACCGAGACAGGGTCTATTTCTCCCATATACTGAAAGTAGACCTGCCACTTTTCCACAAAATCTGCCGGCACAGATTCAATCGGAAATCCAAAAAAATCCTTGATCTGGGAGGAGAAGATGATCACTGCAATTCCGCTGGTAAAACCAACAATGAGCGGGTACGGTACAAATTTCAACAGATTCCCCAGACGGGCAAACCCCATCGCTATGAGAATAAATCCTGCCATCAGGGTTGCGATAATCAGCCCGTCTACCCCGAACTCCTGCACGACTGCATAAACAATGACAATAAAAGCACCTGTCGGCCCCCCGATTTGCACACGGCTTCCCCCGAACACTGATATAATGATACCCGCAATGATCGCAGTGACCAGTCCCCTGTCGGGCGACACTCCTGAGGCAATTGCAAAAGCAATCGCCAGAGGGAGTGCAACAATACCCACAATGACGCCAGCCATGAGATCTTTCTGCAGCTGCTGACGACTGATACCTTCTTTTAAAAGGGAAAAAAGTTTAGGAGCAAATAACGGTTCTCTCATATTTTATCTTAAAATTACGGGTTGCCGGATCTGTTAAACAAGTAAAGCTCCGGTAGCGGAGCTTTATAAATATTATATCCGGTTTTTATCCAACCAGATAATAGATGATCAGGGCTGGTGATTGTTCTGGTTACCTCAAAACCAGAACACACCAAAAGCTTTTATATATGCCACTTAAGCGCCCCTTCCCTCAAAAAAGAAACGCACGGCTTTATTTATCAAATAGCAGATCGGAAATGCCTGAATTACAAAACCCGTACTTAATCTCCCTTTTTTTCGGAATTGCGCCTCAATCTTTTAATATACGAAATTCTTACACCAAAAACACGCTTTACACCGCAGAGTGACAGGAAATTTACTCCTCTCTGACCCTTTCCGCCTGCTCCCTGCGCTTGCCGGTGAACCACTCTTTATCCAAGGCAACTATCCCTGAAAAGAGCGATGGAACCGGGCAGCAGAAATAGGCAGAGCGTTAACCTCTTGCAGGCTACTCCACAGAGTGTGAATGGATGATCGTCGTGCTCCCGGCCTCTCCGTTGTGATATACTACCGTCTGATGTGCAAGGGTGACTCCCCCTCCTTCTGTCCAATCAGAGGAGACCATCTTGATGTCGATGTTGCCGCCCAGCTGAGGATTGAACTGGCGCCAGGTGGTTACCTCCGGCAGGGCTGTTTCGGGATCCAGAAAAATATTCAAAACGATCTCCTCTTCCAGCCGGATATGAGCATACTCTTTACCATCAATTTCTGCCATCCCCATAAATTCTGCATTCCGGGTTTCATGATTGAGAGCCAGATATACAGGATGGCGGTAGAGTTCACCCAGTGCTTCGTTCAATTGAGCGGGCTGCATCGGCATTTCACTGCCACCCATCTGCATGACTCCCTCCCCGTTTTCAATCTTCATGGTGACAAGGGCCATAGGAGTCTGAATTTCTGAATAGAGAGCCTCCGTTTGAAAATGAATAGTCTGTTTTACACCGATCGTCATATCCCCTTGAGGTGAATCGACCCGTGTTTCACCCTCGAAGATAAGGGGGCCATCAATCGTGCCGTCATTCAGAATGGCCCCGGCCATTTTATTCAACCACTCAGCCCCTGCCGCAGCATCTCCTGTCTCCCTCCCTTCTGCTTCTCCGGGCTCGGGAATGGAGATATCGAGCAGATTAACCTCACCAAATCTCTCCAGCTGGCCGCCCAGTTCCTCCCCGTTGCCCACAACAAGGATATGAAAACTGTCCGGATGAAGATATTCACGAGCCACTTCCTGTACATCCTCCACGGTTACAGCCTGAATCTCTTCAACCAGCCGATCAAAGGTCTCCGGATCCATGCCTGCGTAGTCGTAGCTCATGCGTTCGTTTAAGACGCTCGCTCTGCTGTCATACTCAAATACAAGGGAGTTCAAAAAGCGATCCTTCGTATCTTTCATCTCCTGTTCGGAGACCGGTTCATTCTGAAGGCGACGAATTTGTTCAAAGATCGCTTCAATGGCCTCGGCAGTGGATTCACTCTGGGTCATTACTCCGGCATAGAAGATTCCCGGGTAGAAATTATTGCTGCCATATTGGCCAAAAACAGTATAGGCCAGCCCCATCTGGCTACGGATAATCCTCATCAGTCTCCCTGAGAATCCATCACTCAATATTCTGTTCATCACCTGCAGTTTTGCATAGTCAGGATTTTCCCTGAGTCCGCCGATGTGTCCCATCATCACCACACTCTGATTCACATCCCGTTTGTCCACCAAATTAATCGAGCTATCAAAGTGATAATCAATTTCAGGCAGATCCATCACGGTCTCGCTGCCTTGCGGAATCACACGAAACGCTTCTGTCAGTTTAGCGGTCATCTCCTCAGTTGAAAAGTCCCCGACGATGCCCACCATCATGTTCTCAGCAACAAAGGATTGTTCATGAAAGTTGATCAGATCTTCCCGCGTGATGTTATCGATCGTTTCATACTCTGATTGCCGGCCGTAAACCGTTTCCGGGCCATAAATCAGTTTCTGAAACTCCCTTGTTGCAATCTGCATCGATTCATCATTTCTGCGGGATATCGAGGATTTTTGTTGTGTTTTGGCGAGCTCAATTCTCTGCTCAGGAAATGCGGGCTGGGTTATCAGATCGATAAATACCGGCAGAAGATCATCAAAATCCTCTTTCAGTACATTCATACTCGCAGAGCCTGAGGTAAAACCGATGCTGGTTTCCATGCTGGCAGCCCGATCCTCGAGCAGTTCATTCAAGGAATCCCCATCTATCGATGTCGTCCCTCCGGTTCGCATCACTGTTCCTGTGATAGAGGAGAGTCCCGTTTTATCTTCCGTCACCATAAAACCGCCTGTTCTCACCAGCAATCTCAGGCTGATGAGGGGCAGCTCATGATCTTCCACCAGATAAAACCGTATCCCGTTCTCCAGGGTAACTATCTCTACATCCGGTTTGGTAAAACTATTTAGCTCCGGGTATTCTATTTCGTCCCAGCTTCTCTGAGCGTGTAAAGCTCCCGTCAGTAAGAAAAGGATCAAAAAGGCAAATGTTGTTCGCATCTTCATGTTCATCGTTCTGTACCCTCTTAATTTTCGTTACTGTTGACCGCAGGACCATCCGCCGGAATGTTAATGATTTTCCCCACTGTACGGTTACTTTTTATAAAATAGGTGTTTGCCACCTGCTTCAGGTCTTCCAGGGTTACCTGCTCCAGAGCTTCGAGATTTGTAAACAGATTTCTCCAGTCCCCTGTCTGGCCGTGAGTTCTGGCCAGATTCATGGCAAGGCCCAGGTTGGAGTTGAGGCCCCGGACCAGGCCTGCTCTTGCATTGGTGATCGCCCGGTCGAGTTCCACTTGTTGAATATCCCCCTCTTTTACCTTTTCTATCTCCTCAAAAATTGCCTTCTCAAGGTCATCAATATCCACTCCCTGGTTCGGTAGTGCGAACAGTACAAACATAGAGTTGTATTTGGTGGCCGGAAAACCAGTGACAGCCTGAACAGCCAGCGCCTGTTGCTCATCCTGAACCAGTCTGGAGTAGAGCCGGGATGTCCTGCCGTCCGAAAGGATGGAAGCGAGAAGAGTGAGTGCCGCAAAATCATCGTGGAGCTGATCCACAGTGTGATACCCTGCAATAAGTATCGGCTGCGATTCCTCTTCGATCACAAAGCGCCGTTCGCCCCTCTGACGGGGTTCCTTTGTGGTGACGGAAGGTGCTGTGCCTGTCGGCTCTATACTTCCGAAATAGGTTTCCGCCAATTCCCTCATTCTGTCTGGATCGACATCCCCGACGATAGCAAATGTGAAGTTTTCGTTCGTATAGTACCTTCTGTAAAACGCTTCTGTATCCTTGATTGTAGTCGTTTCTATATCGGAAGGCCAGCCTACCAGAGGCCGTCCATAGGGGTGGGCCGAGTATGCAACCCCCAAAAATTCCTCAAATAACCGGCCGAACGGATCCGAATCGACTCGCATTCTGCGCTCTTCCATAATGACATCTTTCTCTTCATAGAATTCCCGGAAAACCGGATTCTGAAAACGGTCCGATTCAAGGCTGAACCAGAGCTCTGCCCTGTTTTGAGGAAGGCTGTAGAAGTAATCTGTAAAATCGTAGCTGGTTCTGGCATTCAGATGTGTAGCCCCTTCCCTGCTGATAATCTCATCAAATTGATTGGTGATGACATAGGAATTAGCTTTTTCCTGATATTTTTCAAAATCAGCCCAGTACTCCGCCATCTTCTCTTCCTGCGGATAAGGACTGTTTTTTTCCTCTACCCACGCACTGTATGCGGCATCCATCCGATCGATAACTTCCTGCTCCTCTTCCCAGTTGGTGGTACCGACGGTTTTGGAACCTTTAAAGACCATGTGCTCAAAAATGTGTGCTATCCCGGTCTGGCCGGCTGGTTCATCCGCCCCTCCCACATCCACGAATGTAACAAAGCTGGCAACGGGGGCCACAGGTCGCTCAACGACAATAAAATGAAGACCATTATCGAGCGTAAACTCTGTCACGTTCTCTTCGAATTTTTCCAGATTTTGCGCCTGAGCTAAAGATGACAGAGCCACTATTACCCCAAAGAGAATGGACCAGGTTTTTTTTAGGTATGCCATAGTTTCAACGTTCTGTTTTTATTTATTGATGCATGTAGTGATGTCAATGACGTGCTACTTAACTTCCTGATTATGGATGGTTCTATACGCTCCTGCATATAATGCAATGCTCAGGGGTAAGAAACAAATCAGAGAGTATTTTAGTTACAATCTTTACTACGGCAGTTACCAATATACTTCCAACGGCCACTTTCCAGTTGCTCAGAAATATCGCATCACATCTATAATCACGAACCGTATCACTACCCGGCGGTACAGAAGAAGCTTATAAATCAATAGGCCGAACTCTCCTGAAACGTGATGAAGGCTCTTCAATAATGTTTGATTTCTCAGAAATACCCGGCCTGATAGGACGCTTAGGACTCCACTTGCAATTGAATCGATCAAGAGCCAGATCCAACGTGAATAAAGAGTCCGGTTCCATTATGCCCAAAGAACGTAACCACCCACTCTATTTTTTCGTGAAATCCCTCTCATCCGGGCGGATGGTTATGACAGATTTCTTAGAATACTGCGCAACTTTTTCGGCTGTAGATCCCAGAACAAGATGTGCAAAGCCACTACGTCCGTGAGTGGCCATGACAATGAGATCTGCAGCTTCTGCCACGTAATGCTCTATTTCATAGTGGGCTGAAATTCCCTTCACCACTTTGGTGTATAGCGGTATGGCTCTGCTCTCATCACCGTCAGTAATAACCACTTCGTCTTCAAATGGTAATCCGGAAAACCGGATATGCAAATCCTCTATCTTTCTTTTCGACAAATAGGTATTAATTCGGTCGACAATGCCTTCATAACTTGAGACCGCCTCCCCTTTGGCCGGCTGAATAGGTATCTCCTCTGTCGCTCCTCCATAAAGCTCAATCACATAGAAAAGCGTGAGACTTGCTCCATACATATCTGCAATTGCGACTGCCAGAGGAAATGCTGCAATAGAGAGTTCGGATGAGTCCGTGGTCATCACTACATTCTCAACGACCTCTTTTTTAAAATGGCGGTCTACCGAAAAGACAGGTACTCTGGATCTGCGTATTACTCTCTCGGTTACTCCGCCCCGCAAAAATTTCGACTCATCTCTTCCTCTGGCACCCAAAACAATCATGTCATACTCATTTTCCTGAGCATATGTAGCAATCACTTCAGCCGGACGCTGACCTACACGTACAACGACATCCCCGATATTTTCCGGGCTGAAGGATCGGTTCATAATCTCCTTCATTTTCTCTTCCGCCTCTTCGATGACTTTCGGATAGACATCTTTGTTCATATCGAGGGGAACGCCCAATCGTTTTAAGCTCTCATTAAAGTACTTCAGAGTTGGAATGACGTGGATAAAGTCAATTTTTCCTTTTTCATTATCGATCAATTCATTTGCAACAGGATATGCCGAGCCGGCTCCCTCCGAAAAATCTGTAGGTACAAGAATCTTATTTAGTTTTATCATTTTCCCAACACCAATTTTTGATTAGTAATATCCTGAAGGCAACCATACTGACTCCCTTTTCAGGCCCCGGTTGATATTCCAAAGGCCGGCACCTGACATAATTTAAATAAATATGATGCATAAAGTATCAATTTAAAAGATACAAAAAAGGATTTCTCCTTGAAAATATTCGGAATCTGACAACAAAAATGAGCTACCCTTTTCTTCTCAGAACCGAAATCAGCCCGACCATTATTATTCCAAGAATGATTCCGGCAGTTCCTTGAGTCACATTGTGTTCCCCTGAATTAAGATCGGGCCAGACAGGGTCACTTGCAATCACCCTCGTTCTTATCTGTATGATTTCGACCTCCCAATTTTCCAGCGTATCTTCCGGATTCAGTACGTCCGTTGCAATTCTGTATTCTGGCAGTACCGGTATTTCATCCCGTTCGAGCAAAGCTTGTATAGAAGGGTCGTGATAACTGTATATTTCCCTGCCTTGCTCTGTCTCTTCATAGACCCGTTCCTGAAACGGCCACAGGATATGAATGGATCCGATCAGAAAGCCAGTAAAAAATACCAGAGTCAAGGTGTGGTATCTTTTCAATAACCAAGTAAGTATCCTGGAAAACAAAATTAACCCTGTGGCGAGGCCGAGCACGAAGGGTAATAAGTTTATGAGAGATTCAACAGTCTCACTGCCTCCAATTCCTGCCAACTGTGTAAGGATATAGTCATATTTTCTAAAAATCAGAAGCAGATAAGAGCCGGATATTCCAGGGAGCATTAAGGCACTAATAGCAATGGCACCGGACAAAAAGACAAATGAGAATGTCTCCGGTGTATCCGTTGGAACCAGGGTCACTATCCAAAATCCAAAGGCTGCCCCGGCTATCAGGGGGAAGAAATTCTTCCAGGTCCGCTCTCCGGGTTTTACCTCCAGAAGTAACATCACTACAGATCCAATAATGAGACCAAAAAAGAGGCCAAATACCAATTCAGGGTGAGTGAATATATAGATCTGCATCGGCACGACCCGTGTAAAAAAGAGAATGGCTAAAAACATACCGAGTGCCAGCAAAAATATAAATTTCCAATGGATACGGCCTGTAAACCCTTTGATATTCCCCTTCATGAAGTGCGTTAATGCTACCGAATCGAAGCTTCGTATTGCCTGAATCCACCTATCATAAATTCCGGTAATTAACGCAATCGTTCCTCCGCTGACACCTGGGACTACATCAGCCGCTCCCATAAGAAAACCTTTAAATCCAAGTGTCGCACCCTCCTTCCAAGTTGTTTCATCTTCAACATAGGTAGTTGACTTCTTATCCGGATCTTTTGTCATTAGCTTTTAATTCAATAATTCATTTCCTGTTTTCGTGACTGGACTTACGAATATATGTGCATTCGCTCTCCAGGTTCTTGCAAACCCTGACCTGCAATCGATATACCTTGCAAAATTTTTTATCTGAAAGGTATCATGGATTATTAGATCTTCAATATTTTCTATGTTTAATGGCATTCGTTGTTTAAGTCTTTCATTCGTTTCTTTCACTCTCTCTTTCACCACATACCCGACCGATGTTGTATGCTGAATTGATGCATTCCGATTCCGGGATGTGTCACACTGTCTCCTTCCCGGGCAGATCATCCTTGTAATAGCTTATCGCTTTTAGGAAAGAGAAAAGTGCTATGACACCACAACATACAACAATCGTAAGGATTGCATAGGATACAGCATAGATCCCGCTGAAAACCGAATCGGTCAGAAACCCTGCAACCGGCGGGCCCACTCCGAACCCAGCGATACTAATGACAAATAGATAGATACCCCCTGTCAGAGCTCTCTGATCCGGCTTTACAAGATATTGGATGATCGCTGCAGCCACTCCGTTGTAGGAAGAAGAGATGAGAACTCCGCTCCCTATTAAAAGATAGGCCTGATGAACATCATCGGCAAAAAGGCCCGCCATATAAAAAGGAATACCTCCGACCGCAGCCACAATCGGCATCCAGAATCTGCGCTCCGGTTTCTTTCGGGCAAGAAGGTCAGAAAGTTTTCCACTTAAAATGATAGTTCCAGCAACGCCAAACATAAACCATCCGAATTTGGGAATATAGTGAGGGGCATTGTAGACATCGGAAAAGATATTGCCGGCGAATGCCAGTATTGTATAACCTGTGCAAGCCAGACAAGCAAAACCGACCAGGTGCCATCGAATCGTTCGTTTATTAAGAATCTCTTTACAATCTGCTATAAATCCCTGTTCAAAGCTACTCTTCTGAGGGGAGGCCCGGGGTGGCTCATAGATAAAGTACCACGCAACCGGGGCGAGCAGCAATCCCGGCAGGCCTGCTGCTATGAGTGCCACTCTCCAGTCGTAGTGCAGTGCAATTGTGCCCCCTGCAAGGTATGAAAGTCCGATTCCGAGAAATATTCCACTGGCATAAATGGAGAATAAGGTAGCACGGTGCTTTGCAGAAAAAGTGTCTGCCATATAGGAGTGGACAGCCGGACTCAGCATGGCCTGGCTCACTCCTACGACCACCCGTGCTCCGATCAGTACGGCAATCGAAGTTGCAAAACCACTGACGAGCGTCATCAGGCTCCAGATAAACAGGCCGGAAACGATCATTTTTCTACGGGAGTAGCGATCTGCCAAACGTCCCATAGGTATACCGGAAAATGCATACACAAAGGAGAAGACAGGCCCGTACAGTAATCCTAACTGCAAATTTGTGAGCCCGAGAGAATCCCGAATCGGAACACTGAGGACTGCAATTATCTGACGGTCAATAAAACTGATGACATAGATCGTGGTAAATAACAGAAGGGTTCCGTAAAAAAACTTCTTTCTCATATAAGATCGTCACTTCGTTTTGCAACCACCAAGTTTAAGGATTTATCATTTACTTTGTATAATCTGATTATGATAACTTACCCCAGTAAGACATCGGGTGACAGAGAGGTGTAACGGATCTACAGCCACGTACCATCCTGCTTATTCTTAACATCGACCGGAATGGCTCATCGGATTCTGTATTCAGTGTATCTTTATACAAACTAAAATGTGCTGTTTAATCCATTATAGATGGGTATCTTGAGGAATTGATATTCAGATTGAACTTTCAAACATCAAAACAATTTCAGCTTTCGTGACCAATCTCCCCAGAAAGAGCAAAAAGCAGAAAGAGCGTGCACACGATATTTATTATGAGCTGCTTGAACACTATCCAAATCCCCATTGCGAGTTGGATCACCGTAACCCATTTGAACTTTTAATCGCTACCATCCTGAGCGCACAGTGCACCGATGCCCGGGTAAATAAAGTAACCCCCGCCCTTTTTGAGGCGTACCCCACCCCCGAGGCGATGGCAGAAGCTCCTATTCAAGAGCTAGAGGAACTTGTACGTACGACCGGATTCTATCGCAACAAAGCCAGAGCCCTGAAGGAGTCCTCACAGGCCATCGTGGAAAACTACAATGGCGAAGTCCCCAACACCATGGACGAGCTGTTAACATTGAGAGGGGTCGCTCGCAAGACAGCCAATGTGGTTCTGGGGAATGCTTTCAACATCAATCATGGCGTGGTGGTTGACACTCACGTGATGCGTATTTCAAATCGTCTCGGATTGACAACGCACAAAAAAAACACATTGAAAATTGAGAAAGATCTGATGGCACTCTTCCCCAGAGATACCTGGACAAATCTTTCCCATCTTCTGATACACCACGGAAGAAATGCCTGTAAAGCCAGATTTTCTACTCCCCCGGATCATCCGATCTGCATCAACTATGGTAAAAAATGTGAGTGCTGGAAAATGCGAGGCCAAAAATAGTGAGCGGTGAACCGAAATGATCTTTAACTCATTCACCAAAAAACTTCCACAGCTTCGCCACGATATCGATCTGATTCCTGTAGATCATGAAGGAAATGAGCTGATCTATTTTCATGACCCTATGGGGTATATTCCGGAGAACTTTGTACTGAACAGGGAGATCGAACCTTTTTTAGGGCTGTTCAACCACTATCTAACAATTGAAGAGTTAGCCCGTACAGATTATTTCAACAGCGACAAAGCTGAGTTTCTGGCACTCGTTCAATTTCTTGATCAAAACCATGTTCTGTTCTCCAACCATTTCAAACTGTTCAGGGAGAAAACGGAAAGCGAATACGAGGGGGCCGGAATCCGCAACCCATGGCTTATGGATAAAAGTTATCCGGCAGAGGCGGATAAAATGGCCGATTTTCTGAATAGCTTGTTCGTTCATGCAGCAGACGATAAGGCTTTGGTTCACGAGACACCCAAGGCTCTATATGCCCCTCACATTGATCTATCTGTAGGCGGGCACCTCTACGGGAAGGTATTCTCCTACTTAAAAGATATCCGTCCCGAACGTGTTGTGATTTTGGGAACATCGCACTATGCCGGTTCTTTCCATCCTCTCTACGAACATCAGCCGTTTATCGGTACAACCAAAGATTACCATCTTCCAGGAAGAGAGTTCAAGACGGATAGAGAGTATATCGACAGGCTATCAAGGAGTTTGCAAAATGGCGGCTTCACGACTCAGGACAGGGCGCACCGTATGGAGCACAGCCTCGAGACACACCTCCTATTTCTGAACATAATCTGGAAGCATCCATTTTCCGTTGTACCCATCCTTGTTGCAGGCCTTGAGGAGATCTTCTACCATCCGGGTGGCGAGCAGATGGACCAGATTGATCGATTTGCGGATCAGTTGCGGGAAAATGATGATGAAAGCACCTTCTACCTTATAAGTGGTGACCTTTCGCATGTAGGAAAACGATTTGGTGATCCCACTCCGGCCTCGAAGATGAGAGCATCCGTGGAGGTTATAGATCGGAAGTTTTTGGAATATGCTGCAAATTCTGATGCCGCTGGACTTCTAAAGCTTCTTTCAGCGGACCATGATGCCACTCGCATCTGTGGCTTTCCCCCGCTCTACCCTTTTTTAAAAACATCGATACCACTTCAGGGCAAACAGATCGGTTACGAATGGTGGGATGATGCCGCGCATGAGAGTGCGGTCAGTTATGGATCCGTTTTATATTTTTGATCCCACTTCTTACCAATTTTTTATCACTTCACTGCTGTATGGTCTATCCATCCGATGTCAGAGCTTTCCGCTCATGCTTCGAAACTTTAAACTCCAGACGCGCCAAATCGCTTCTCTTACAATCGATTTCGACATTTTTGAAACACCTTCTTCCCGTTCCCTGAAGATAATGGAAATTTCACCCAGCTTGAATCCTGCTTTCCATGCCCTGAAATGCAATTCAATCTGAAATGCGTACCCATTGGATCTGATTTTATTCAGGTCTATCGTTTCGAGAACCTTCCGATGAATACATTTAAAGCCGGCAGTGGTATCTTTTATTGGCAAACCGGTAATGAGTCTGGCATATTTATTTGCACCATACGAGAGAAACAACCTTCTCAGGGGCCAGTTAACAATACTTATGCCTTCTACATAGCGTGAACCAATTGCAATATCCATATTTCCGCTTCTCACTTCCGAAATCAGCCTTGGCAGATCGTCAGGGTTATGAGAAAAATCTGCATCCATTTCACAAACGTAGAGATACTCTCTGCTCAATGCGAAACGAAAACCCTCTACATACGCAGTACCCAGGCCCAGCTTGCCTTCTCTTTCAAGAAGGTGCAGCCGGCCGGAGTACTCCACCTGTAATTCCCGGACACTTTCAGCCGTTCCATCTGGAGAGGCGTCATCAATGATCAGGAGATCCAATTTTGGCTCCAGACTCATAACTTTATGTATTAACTTCCGGATGTTATGGGCTTCATTGTAAGTGGGTACGATAACCAATGAGTCTGACATTGTCATAAAACGAATTTATTTACCCCATCTGAATAATACATTGCTATTGTTACACATATTTAATTGTAGGAACTGATGAACAATGATTATAAAAAGGAATTATTGTAGTTTACTGTAAAATAATCTATTTCATTAAACATTAAGAATCTTGTTTACACTATTAAAGAAAGATCCCCGGACTAAAGCCCGGAGAGGCTATCTTGAGACGGATCATGGCACGATACAAACCCCTATTTTTATGCCTGTTGGGACGTTAGCATCCGTAAAAGCAGTCTCACAGGACGAACTTGTTAAAAAAATTAAAGCCCAGATTATCCTGGGTAATACCTATCATTTATACCTTCGCCCCGGCAATGAAATTATGAAAGAGGCGGGAGGACTTCACCGGTTCATGGGGTGGGATAAACCCCTTCTGACAGATTCGGGAGGCTTTCAAATCTTTTCTCTTGCAGATATCCGTAAGCTTGAAGAACAGGGGGCTTCTTTTCAGAGTCATATTGATGGGTCGAAACATCTGTTTACCCCGGAGAATGTAGTAGATACCCAGCGTATATTGGGATCTGATATTATGATGATCCTGGACGAATGCCCCCCGTGGCCTGCTGATTATGATTACGTGAAAAACTCCATGAAGCTGACACACAGATGGGCCAGGCGCGGCAGAGAGAGGTTTTTAAACACAGATCCCCATTATGGGCATCGCCAGTTTCAGTTTGGCATTGTTCAGGGGGGGACTTATAAAGACCTTCGTAAAGAATCCTCCGAGTACATGGCTTCTCTTGATTTTGATGGGTTGGCTATTGGTGGGTTAAGTGTTGGGGAACCCATAGATCTGATGTATGAAATCACCGATTTGAACACGAATCATCTGCCTGAAAACAAACCCAGATATCTAATGGGTGTCGGTACGCCCGGTAACCTGATTCAGTGCGTTGCACTCGGTATCGATATGTTCGATTGCGTCATGCCTACCAGGAATGCAAGAAATGGAATGATATTTACACGAAATGGTATTGTAAATATAAGAAATGCGAAGTGGAAAAATCATCATGATACCCTGGACCCCGAGTTTCCTACGGAGCTCTGCCAGCGATACAATATGAGCTATCTTCACCACTTGATGAGGTGTAACGAACTCCTTGGTATGCAGTTAACCTCGCTTCACAATCTTACTTTTTATCTCTGGCTGATGGAACAGATACGGGAAAAGATTGAATCTGGAGAGTTTGCTGATTGGTATCCCGGGATGATTGAGCGTGTGGAGAGAAGGATATAGAGGATAAAAAAAAAGCCTGATCTTTTTATGGATCGGGCTTTTTTTTGTTATTTAATAAGAGA